>NZ_SGPD01000042.1:0-523833 GCF_004208935.1 Pseudoalteromonas sp. CO109Y | reverse complement strand
ATCTTAACTGTATCTGTGGTGTCTAACGACTCTTGAACGACTTTTATTTTAAATTCGAGGGAATATCTACGCTGTGACTTTACTTTCATGATTACTGACTCCAAAAAGGTGTCTACTTTTATGGAGTCAGATCAAGCAGCGGCTTTATGCCGCGACAATTAAAGTGAAATGTTTGAAATTTATTTCGCGGGAGGAGTATTTAAACCACTAAAATAACTTGTAGGTCGGGCTTTAGCCCGTTTATGTTAACGGTTTTGTGTCGCCATAAATGACGACCTACTCCGCCTTCAGCGGTCAGACGCGCGAAACAAGTTTCACGCCTACGGGGGAAACATCAGGCGCTAGGTTTTAGGCGCTAGGACGCGATGTAAAATCGCTGGCTTTTAGTCGTTAGAGGTCAGATATTAGATGTCAGTCGATCAGTGGGGTTGATTAGGTCGTGTGCTTTTCTCAGCATTTGAACTGCACATTTTTAGGGTAGGTTGGGTCGAGCGGAGCGATACCCAACATAATCCATGTAAACCTTTTTATTTTAAAAGATAAACCAATCAATCAAACGCGATGTAAAATCGCTGCTACAGACTCGTATCTCGTACCTCGTAACTTTACTCTTTCCCTTTGAAACTCGCTAACTTAAGACATTTCCCGGCTAAAGCCAGTCCTACGGGGGAAATAATAGACGCTAGGCTCTGGGTTCTAGGATGCGATGTAAAATCGCTGCTACAGACTCGTACCTCGCACCTCGCACCTCGCAACTTTACTCTTTCCCCTTGAAACTCGCTAACTTATGGTTTCCCACATCACACATTGGTCTTTCAGACATTATCAACCATACTTGAATAATATGATCTGTAAGTATTTAAACTAAGGTGGCTTAATGGGGTTAAAAGCGCTGTTTTTACTTGTTGTTGCTGTATTGAGTAACTCGGCTTTTAGCTGCGATAAAACCCTAAAAGTGGGGATTAGTCAGCAGTGGGCACCTTATGCTTTTAAGCAAAATGGCAAGCTTACTGGCATTGATATTGATGTGGTTAATTTAGTGCTAAAAGAGGCAGGATTTTGCGCTAAATACGTTGTTATGCCTTCATCTAAACGCGGCTTTGCAGAGCTTAAGCACGGTAAAGTCGATTTACTACCCGCGGCAAGCTATAGCACAGAACGTGACTCTTTTAGTTTCTTTTCCAAGCCTTACCGTAATGAAGTGATGCGCTTGTTTTGGTACCCGCATGGCCGGTTAGAATCTCTTGATTTACAAGGGCTGCTCGAACATCAGCAAGTTATTTTAACTAACAGTGGTAGTTACTTTGGCCCTGACTTCACTCATTTTAAAGAAGACGCAAAATATAAAGAACAACTCGTTACTGTGTCATCTTTGCGTCAGCGTCTCGCTATGCTAGTTGCTAGGCGGGTCGATTTTTTTGTTGATGATGAACTAGCTGGTTTATATTTAATTCAAAAAAATAATCAGCAGGGTATCGAGCTGCATCCGTATATTGTCAATAATGACAGCGTTTATTTTATGCTGAGCGAAACAACCCTTTTAGCAGAAGACAGAGCGGCTATTAACTCAGCAATTTTAAACAACCAGCAAGCGATAACGGAGATCATCGCTCGCTATGTTAAGCAATAAACTATCCCAAACACTAAACTATCCTAAACGAGTCACGCGCAGTTTAATACGCCCCGCATTCGCCCCATAAAAGCGGTTTAGGTCGTTGGCAAACGGGCAAAACTCGCCTGATTTAGCAATACGAATATCAGCACCCTCAGCAATTTCAAACAAATGCTCATCGTTGTTATCGATAGCGCCAATCAACGCAAACCATTGTGCGTGCGGTAATCGTCTAAACGGTTCAAGCACGGCCATCGGGATTTCTTTCACCCCTAGTTGAATATTGTCACGGTGCCAGCCTGCAGGGCCACAACTAATGCCATCGTCATACCAAGTTTGCTCTGGGTAAGGCATAAATCGGTACGTACCACCTTGCTCTAACATTAAGCCTGTGTGGTTGTATTTTTCAGCGCCATAAACAAACACATCTTTACTTTCGTCTACGCTCAGCACCGTCATATTTTGTTTATCAAGCGCAATATGCGGGCTTAAACCCTTAAAGCTTAAGCGAGTTTCGTCATTATAAAGTACGTCGTAGTGAAGGCTCTTTAACGATTCAGGGCGATAGCTTGTTAAACGATTAATACGCTCTGCTACTGTGTAATGAATAGTTGGCGTGAGCGTGCTTTGTTCGTTATCAACCAATACACAGCATTCGCGATCTACCAGTTTAAACAAAGGGTTAAACCAAAAATAGTTTTGCTGATGGCTTAGTGCCAATGGATCTGGTGTTACGGTGACATCATCTTGAGCAATGAGATTACGATGCTCTTCTGGGAGCAAGGTGTTGTAATTGATATCCGCACTGGTAAGTAAGTTTAATGCAACGGTTTGTTCAATCAGCCACTCAATTGCATAGCGCAGGCAAATGTCGGCTAAACCATCACGATAATAGCCGCCACCCACATCTGAATGAGCGCCCGCAAACCAGATCTCTTGCACATGCGGCGCACTATTAATAAGTGTGGGTTCAAATGCACGGCGCTTTTCATCAAGTGCTACGCAATGAAGGGCTGCTTTTATATTGCTTGCAAGTGTGTAGTTTTCAAAAATAACGTGCTCAGCACCGCGGGTTGCTTTTGTTACTTTTGAAAAACCAATAGATGCAACGGTATCAAATACACATAAGTAAACATCATCACTAATAAGTGGCTCTAAACATTTGGCAAAGCGCCTAGCAAGGGCAGCACCTCGGCTAAAACCAGTCAGAAGTATTTTATCACCTACAGTGTAGTAGCTTTTAAAGTCGCTCATAGCACGATTTAAAATGCTGGCAACATCATCGCCTCTTGGTGCAAGGGCTTGATTAAATAAACGTCGAAAGCGGCTACCTTGGGTGCCTATACCCTGATAATAAAAGCTAAGTTGGGTTGGAAATGGTGTTTCGGGTTCACTATTGAGTGCGCCACCAAAAAGTAAATGAAGTTTAAGAATATTAGAAATACTGGCGTCTTCTTTGAAGTGTGCAGCGCTGAATTGTTCAGCATCACGAGGTTCGCTGCCTGTGCCATCAAAGTTGAAAATCAGCGTTTTAGCGGTCATAGCGTCATTCCTTTAGTGGTTTGTATAAACATACTCCCACTTTATGAAAATTAGAAGACAAATATGCGGCGCTTTAATGAAAAATGGGCTTTGATTTTCAAAGCCCATTTATTTGCTATTAATAAAATTAGCCGACTCTGGCTACGGTATGCTTTTGTAAAATTTCTAACAGAACCTCATAGTCTTTCTCGATTTCGAGTAGCTTAAGTTGAATATCTTTTAGCGTATTGCCCTTACTTGCGGCCAGCACCTCAAGCTCAGTAAAGTGCTGGTGCAATTTGGCTGCGCCCACATCGCCACAGGTCCCTTTTAGGGCATGGCTGGTGGTTGCAATCCCATGGTAATCTTTGTCTTTGATTGCTTGTGTTAGTAGCGTTATTTTTTTATGTGAGCTTTCTAAAAACATCTTACTCACTTTGTTTAATAGTACTTCGTTATTCATTAAGCGACCAAGGGCTGCTTCGCGATTCCAATGCTGTTTTTCTTCATCGATTAATTCTTCTTGCTGTAAAGCTTGCGATTGATTTACCTCAGACACAGCAATCGTTTTTGGCGCTGTATGATGTTTAGGGTACGTTGATGCAACCCATTTTGCTGTGGTGGTGATGAGCTTATCGGCACTGATTGGTTTTGTGATGTAGTCGTTCATACCTGCGTTTAAGCACTTTTTACGCTCACCGAGCATAGCATTGGCAGTCATAGCAATAATAGGAATGTCGCTATGGTGCTCTCCACCAGCCCCTTTGCGTATTTGTGCTGCTGCATCATAGCCATTTAGTACAGGCATTTGGCAATCCATCAAAACACAATTGAATGGGTCGCCATCTGCTGCATTTGCTAATATTTCAATGGCTTGCTTACCATTCGATGCCATTTCAAAGCGCAGCGCCAAGCTCATTAATGTGCCTTTGGCAACTGCAGCATTAATATCGTTATCATCAACAATGAGTACTTTAGCGCCTGCAATATCAACATCAATGTGAATGTGCGTATCTGTCTCGCGGCGCATTGGCATTGTATCTTGAGTTGGCTGTTCTTGGATGAGTCGTTCATCAGCTAGTTTAAGTAAAAACTCAGAGATAAGCACAGGTTTAGATAACCGCGTATAGGCACAGAATTTAGCTTGTGGTGGTGGTTCGGTTGGGTTTATAAGCACCACTAATTTAAAGGGCAGGCTATAGTCATAGGTATTTTCACTAAAGCTATCAAGTTTTGCGAGTAACGGATTGCCAGGCTCTAAAATTAGCGTATCAAAGGGCATGTTATCGCTTACCTCAAAGCTTTCTAGGTCAACATTCGTGAGCTGTCCACCGCAATGAGAGATTAGTTTTGTTAGGCTTCGTTCAAGCTCAGGTTGTTTGACCGACACAGCAAAAACGCTGTCTTTTAAGCGGCTGCTTGGTTGGCGTTCTTCTACATTTTGGCTGTCTAACTGAATGGTAAATGTGAAAGCACTCCCTTTCCCCTCGGTTGATTCAAAGGATATGTGTCCATTGAGTAAACTAGCTAGTTGCTTACATATCGATAAACCAAGCCCTGTGCCCCCATATTGTGCGGCCACACTGTTATCGGCTTGGGTAAAAGCACTAAACAATTTATTTTGATTTTCAGGCGCAATACCAATGCCAGTATCTTGAATTGTGCAGCATAGCTCAACGTTATCATCGCTAAGTCGTTTGCTTGTGGCGGTAAATTTTATAAAGCCTGTTTTAGTAAATTTGATCGCGTTATTTATTAAATTGGTAAGCACTTGTGAGTAGCGATGAGGGTCAGTAACAATCGAGCTGTACTCAACATCGGCAATATCTAAAATAAATTCAAGGTTTTTCTCTTGTGCTTTAACAGCCATGCTGCCACTTAAGCTTTCAAAAAAATTAATAGGGTTAAACGCTTTTTTGTCCAAGTCGAGTTTGCCAGCCTCAATTTTTGATAAATCAAGAATGTCGTTAATAAGCACATTTAAGCTATTAACGCTTACCTCGGTCATTTCTAAATAATGTTGCTGTTGGTTACTTAATGACTCTCGTTTAATTAAATTAAGTGTGCCGATAATGCCGTTTAAGGGAGTACGCATTTCATGGCTGATATTGGATATAAAAGCGCTTTTAACTTGGCTGGCTTTTTCGAGCTGGGCAGTTCTTTGTGCGACTTTAATTTCGAGTTCGTTATTTATTTGCTTAATTTTGTCGCTCGCTTGCTTTTCAACGGTAGTGTCGCGAATGAGGATGGCTGAGCCGTTGTGTTGATGATGTTCATCAAAAATAGCTGAAAAAGCGAGTGCTAAATGAGTTGTTTGTTGATTTGATTGCTGGTAGTCGACTTCAATTTCATGTTGCTTTCGTTGGCTTTTAACCTCGTTACATACCTCTTTAATATTAATATTTGGAAATAGGTTCAGTTTGTTTATATCAGCGCCTAGAACTTGTTCCCGTTGAAACCCAAACAGTTCAGTGGCCGCTTTATTCCAACTAGACACAAGACCAATATCACTGACCGCAATAATGGCATCTTTTGAGCCGCTAATAATGGCTGAAGATACTGCTCTTGCCTCGGCAAGCTCACGATTACGCTTTAAATTCCGATGTAAAAATCCAAGCACAAACACTAAAAAAGCAGAAACACCCAGCAAAAAAACATAGGTGCTGATCCTCTGTTCGCGCTCCATCACATTAATTTCAGAGTGAGGAAGCATAATGTGGGCATCTATAAACCCGGTTTCTAAATCCCCAGTAAGAGGTATGCGTTTACTTAACGCTTCGTATTGTTGTTCACCAGCAAAGTTAGAGCTAATGCTGAGTATATTTTCTAGATAGGCGGGTTCAGATTTATACACTGAGTCCCAACGTTTGTTTGGCGCTAAGTCGCGACTAAAGCGTAAGTCTTCATTTGGGTGAACTAAAAAGTAGCCTTCGCTGTCTGTTAGGATCAATGAGTTTGGTGCTTGTACCATCGCATTAAGAGATGCAAATAGGTGAGAGGTGTTAATGTTTGCAATAATCAGCCCATAGCGCTGCATATTTTCATCAAAAATGGGTAAGGCTATTCGCAGCATAGGCTTATATGGATAATCGAGCTTTCCATATTCCCGGTTAAGTGTTATTGCTGATAAATACATATCACCCTGTGGTAATTGCGAACTCTGTTGGTAGTAATCACGGCCACTTTTATCCTGTAACTGATTATCGGATTTTACAACTATGCCACCGGCAGCTCTGTCTACCCTGATAAGTTCTTGTCCTGCTTGTTGTGTACTGATGATACGTAATTGCTCGAATTCAGAATTTGATTGTAAAAATGCAACGAATATCGTTTCTAAACGTTTTTTCCATTGCTCTGAGGTAGTGTTATCAAGAGGGTCGTTACCACCATTTGCTGCAGCTCTGGCAAGTCCTGCTATAGGTGGAGTGGAATATAAAAACTGTAAATCGTTTTTATATTTATTTATTTTTTCATGGACTTGCACATCTACGGTAGCGCTTGATTCTCTCAGTCGTTCAGCAACACTGTTATTAATATTTTTATGAAGTTGTAGTTCGAAAAAGAAGATTGCTGAGCACATAATTGCGGCTATAAAAGCAATCGCTAATGGTATTAAAAAGCGTCCTTCAGATGTTGTCGTTTTTTTCTGGTGTAATACTTCGTAATCCATGGCTCAGCCCTCCATACCGCAAACGTGAGTCGGTAGTAAGGTTTGATTTAGCTTAAAAGCTAAAACTGGGTTCAGCAAGTATGCAAACACAGCGGTTTCTCCCTTGATGCTTGGCTTGATAGAGCGCTTTGTCGGCACTGCGAATTAGTTCGTCAGTGTCGATGGCTTCATGCCCAGAAAATGTTGCGCTACCAATACTAATAGAGAGGACTCCAGAGGTTGCATGTGGGTGTTCAATATTTAGTTCACGAATGTTTGCCAATAGCTTATGGGCAATAAATTGTGCCCCTTGAATATCGGTGTCTGGCAATACACATAAAAATTCTTCACCGCCATAGCGGATAGTGGTATCAGTTGGGCGGTTAACACTTTTTTTGATTTCATCAGCAACGCGTTTTAGGCATTCGTCACCTTGTTGATGGCCAAGAGAGTCGTTGTACTGTTTAAAGTAATCAATATCGAGCATTAATACCGAAAGGGCTTTATCGTTTCTGATGGCTAAACGAATGTTTTGATCAAGGGTGTTTTGTAAAAATCGTCGGTTGTTTAAACCAGTGAGGCTGTCGTGTTCACAAAGGTTTTTGAGCAAATCAGCTTGTTTTTTTAAGGTCAAATGCGCTTTTACGCGATTAAGTAATGTGACGCCATAAACCGGTTTTGATACAAAATCGACGGCGCCTGCTTGCCAGCAGCGATTTTGGTCATCTTGATCCATAATAGCGGTAATAAATATCACCGGAATATCTTTGTATTGGGAGTGTTTTTTTAATTGCTTGCAAACATCTAGGCCGCTCATAGTACCAAGCATCACATCAAGCAATATTAAATCTGGCTTAACGGTTTCGCACAGGTGCAGCACGTTTTCACCGCAATCTGTAGTGTGAGTTTTATAGTAGGGCGAGAGCAAACTTTCTATTACGGTTGTATTAATTGGTTCATCATCAACAATCAAAATAACAGAATTATTAAGCTTTAAATCTGTGCGACTAGCTACCGGTTGCAAACTATTCCCTCCACGCGATAAATAAATCATAGACCGGATTTTGGGATTTTCTACAACTTAAGAATTAAAAAATTATTTTTTATGTTGGCGCGTCTGCTGAGATAGGACTAGAGTTTTTTTAAGTACTATTTACAGAGGCGATGGATATGCTTTTTTCTCATCATGAAAATTCACACAATAAAGTGCTTGTAGTGGATGATGAGCCGACTAGTTTGATGATTATGGCCGAGTCGCTTAGCGACCTTGGTGAGATTGTTTGTTGCGATAATGGCACTCAAGCAATTGAGAAAGCAGTTTTCTTTCAGCCAGATGTGATTTTGCTCGACATTGAAATGCCTGGCATGAATGGCTTTGAGGTGTGTAAAAAACTTAAAAACAACCCTAAAACCGCGCAAAGTCATGTGATTTTCGTTACCTCTCATAATGAGCAAATTTTTGAATATCAAAGTTTTGCAAGCGGTGGGATTGATCTTATTCATAAACCCGTTGATTTGAACATTTGTCGCCTGAGAGTACAAAACCAGTTAAAGCTTAAACACCAAGAGGCGCAAATACTGGCTGCAAAAAATGATATTTCGACACTCGTTGCGCAAGTACCTGTGTATATATCTTACTGGTCAAATACCGAGGAAAACCTCTTTAGTAATGATGAAACCAGCCATTGGTTTTCAAAAAGCAGCGAGCAAATGTTAGGTTGTTTCGCTAAAGATGTATTACCAGATGAATTGTATGAGGCTTTTCATCGCTGCTTGACTAAGGGCATAGAGCAAGAAGTTTTAAATATTCAGTTGCCTAGCCCTCGCAATAAGATTGAATATGTTAGAGCGCAAATAAATTTAAGAATAAAAGAGCGAGAAGTTGTTGGTGTTATTCTTACTCTTTCGGATATCACCTCAATTACCCATACAAAAAAACTGCTATCGAATGAGTCTGAACGTTTACGGGTTATGCTTAATTCTATTGGTGATGCCGTAATAGCTACAAATAATAATGCAATTATTAACTTTATGAACCCTATTGCTGAGCGATTAACAGGTTGGCACGCTGAAGAAGCAAAAGGGCGTCATATTGAAGAGGTAATGAAGCTCGTTGATGCAACATCTAACAAAACACTCGTCAATCCTATATCTGTTGCTTTAAAAGAGCAGCGCATTGTTGCTATGGCGTTAAATAGTCAATTAACTGGGCTTGATGGGCGAGTATATAGGGTAGAAGATTCAGCTGCGCCAATACGTGATATTGAAGGTAATATCATTGGCGGTATTATCGTGTTTCATGATGTCAGTGAATCAATCGCGATGGCAGTGAAAATGAGCCATTTAGCTAATCATGATTTACTAACAGACTTGCCTAATCGGGTGTTATTGCATGATAGGGTCACTCATGCATGTAAAGTCGCTATGAGCATGAAAAAGAAAGTGGCTTTAATGCTGATTGATATCGATCACTTTAAGTACTTAAACGATACCCTAGGTCATCATCAAGGCGATTTAATTATTAAACATGTGGCTAAGCGCCTTGAGTCTCTCATCGATTTAAATACCACGTTAGCTAGAATTGGCGGCGATGAATTTGTAATTTTATTACCTGACGTGCAGAGTACTTCTGTGGTCGATGCCATTGCCAGCGATATTATTAATACTATGAATGAGCCGTTTCGTATTGATAGCCAAGAGTATATATTATCGGTCAGTGTGGGGGTGAGTGTTAACCCTGCGGACTCTACTCAAGCAGAAGAGATGATGACTCATGCCGATGCAGCCATGTACCGTGCGAAAGAGCAGGGGCGTAACCGTTTTTGCTATTACTCCGATGACTTAGAGTATCAATTTAAGCAGCGTCAAAGCGTTGAAAAGCTCTTAAGACATGCTATTGAGCAAGATAAGATTGAGGTGTTTTATCAGCCGAAACTAGCGCTTTTGACAGAAAAAATTATTGGTGTTGAAGCCCTAGTGCGACTGAGAGATGACGAGAATAAGCTAATTTCACCACTGGATTTTATACCCCTTGCAGAAGAAACAGGTCTTATTCATGCTTTGGGCCAGTCAGTGCTTAAGCAAAGCTGTAAAGCGGCTAATAGAGTGGGCCGATAAAGGGCATAACATAAAGGTTGCCGTGAACATTGCAGCAAAACAATTTACCGATGGTAATTTTTGTAATCTCGTTGCTGATACCATTGAACAAGCGGGGCTTGCCAGCGAACTGTTAGAGCTTGAAGTAACCGAAAGCGCGTTGATGCATGATTTTGAAGAAATAAAAATGATGCTTAATAAGCTCTCTGACTTAGGGTTAGCCATTGCCATTGATGACTTTGGTACGGGCTATTCAAGTTTGTCTTATTTAAAACTCTTTCCCGTGGATGTACTCAAAATAGATCAATCTTTTGTGAGAGATATGCTCACCGATACACAAAGTATGGACATTGTTAGAACCATCACCAGCTTAGCGCATACCTTGAATTTGCAAATTGTGGCTGAAGGTATTGAAGAAAAGCAACACTTAAATAGTTTAATCGATTTAGGCTGCGAGCTTGGGCAAGGGTACTATTTTCATAAGCCCATGCCCAAAGAAGAGTTTGATAAGCTGTTAGGTTAAGCCATGGTGTGGCTGTATAGGATGCCACAGCCGATAAAGATAAGTGCAACACCACCGATTGCTTCGGCCTTTTTGCCAACCCAGCCACTCATTACGTTACCAAGTAGTGCGCCGATGGTAACCATAATTGTGGTTGCTAGGCCTATCATGGCGGCTGCTAAGTAAATGTTCACTTTCATGAAAGCAAGGCTAATACCTACTGTCATGGCATCGATACTAGTGCCAACAGCGGTTAGTAATGTGGCAATGAAAGAGCGTTTGGTATTCGGGGCAAGTTCTTCTTCATCGTCGTCATCTTCTTTACGACTCTCAAGCAACATATGAACACCTAAACCCACTAACAACACAAAGGCAATCCAGTGATCAAAGGCTTCAACGTAATCTGCACCAGCACTGCCAATTAGCCAGCCAACAATCGGTGCGATAGCTTCGATACAGCCAAACAATAAACCCAGCTTGATTGCACTCAGAACACGAGGATTTTTAAGCGTACTACCTTTGGTGATTGAAGCTGCAAAAGCATCAGTCGACATAGCAAGCGATAAAACGCTTAGAGTAATAATATTCAATTTTTGCGCCCCACAAAAAGTGGGCATTATACGCGGCTAAGCCGTAAACAGATAGGTTAATTTACGGCTCAAATAGGTAAGGAGCTTAATAAGCGCTGTACTGATAGTTATTCATTACAGTGCCACCTTTGGGTGCAAGTTTTGGCTCAAGTTTAATAAGCTCTTCATAAACATCAGGGACAAAAACTTTTAGACGCTCAGCACGGCGAAAGTGGTTAGGCTCATATTGCTCAACAAGTTTTAATGCGCTTGGCATATAGTCTGCGAGGGTTTGTGTGTTATAGCTTTGCTCCAGTGCTTGGTCGAGAATATCAAGCCCAGGTTTAGAAAAATCATGTGCAACTGCAAGGCTCATTAAAAACTTAACTGCTTCTTTTGAATGCATGCTTGCATAAAAATACATATCGTTGTTTTGCATGTCTTTTAATGAAAAATCAAAGCCACTATCGGCTAATGTTTGCCATTGTGCTAATGGTAACTTAGTAAATACAAAAAGATTTTCAGGTGCAGTTGGAGCGACTCTGTTTTGCCAAATAGACGTCAATTGTTGAGCGTTTGCTATTGTTGCTGCAAGCAACATATTTGTCTGGTGGGTACTGAGCTTTGCTGTTTGGGTAATCGTTGCAACAGTACTAAAGTCTTTTTCGACAATTGCTTCTTTAAAGGCTTGATACTGCGTTGAGGTTTGATATTTATACTCATTTGAATGCAAGAATTGCCAATTATGAACTTGTACAGGGTCGATTTCTTGAAGCGTATTGGGAGTTAGTAAGCCTTGTTGCGCTTCGAGCGTTTCTAATTCTTCGAGTGCTTGAGAGCGTGTTTTTATCGCTTCTAGTGAATTGATCCGCTGATCTATCGTTTCACACTCAGGAGTTATTTTTTTGGCTTGCTGTTTTTGTCTCTCATAGGCACTGAGTGCTTTTGATATTGCAGAGTTATCTTTTTCTTTACGTTTAAATGCTTGGTTATTTGGGATTAGCTTTAAATCTTTGAACTGAGAAAAAGCATCATTAGCAACTTGGTCGCCAACAAATAAAAGGCTACTCGGTAAGAATGAAGATTTAAGCATCAGTAGCCTATCGTTCGGTGTGTCGCGCACAAGCTCGCCGTGAGCTCGATAACCTTTATTTTTTAGATAACTTAGTGTTTCTAAGTGTTTGCTCTCTAGTGGCTGTACTTCGCTATTTGAGCTGCCCTTTAGGTTTACAATGGCTATATCCATCGCTGTAAATACATTTGGCTGATTAGTGGGCTCAATACCTCGTTCACTTAACAACTTTAAAATTGGTACGTTAAATTCACTCACAGCCACATCAGCAAGGTTTAAATACAATTGTTCATCCATAAAGTCATCACTCATTGCTGTAGGCGAGCCGCCTAGCTGTGCTGTTTGAGAGATGAGGGCTGTTAAATAATCATTAGGTAAGTTGCTTTTTAAAGCCACAGCAATGTCGTTAACAGTAAACTCTTTGCTGGATATTGCGTTTTCAAACTCAGTCAAACTAAGCGCATGAGCATTAGCAAGAAACAAAATAGATGGTGAAATGAGCCGTGATGGACCGATTTTAAATGGTGTTTTTAAATAGGTATTAAAATCATCGTTGTTATCTAATAGTTTGTACAATGCTGTTTTGTTTACTTGCTCAGGTAATGGAACATTAAACATCATTGAACCTGTATTTTGACTAAGGGGTCCATTAACTGCCGTTAGTTGGTTGATTGTATCAGCATCAAAATAATCAATGACCTCAAGTCCTTGCCAGCTTTTTAGTATGTTAACAGATGAGGCATATTGAAATTGCTGTTCTGCATTCTCTTTGATGGCGTTAATAACTAAGGTATTAAATGAACGGTAAGATATTTTCACAAGCTCTGAATAACTTAAAATATCTTCAAGAGAGTCACCGTCTTTTAATGCTTGTTTAATCGCTGCCTCTATTTGACTGTGATCAGCTGCAGCTTGAGTGGCTTTTAAACTTTGTTGCTTACACTGGTGTTTGGCTAGCTTGAGCTTAGCCAGCTCTGATGCTTTGCTATTTGGCAGGCTTAATGGTTCAAATAAACTCGTAGCGTTATTTTGTTCAGCGACAGTAGCAGAAGATGTCGAGACTTTGTTGCTTATCGCTTCGATGGGAGTGGGTTTATCTAATATCAGGTAAGTCCCACAGGCACAAAGCCCTGCAAAAACGGTTAGTGAAATACCTTTTTTCATATTCAATCCATGGATTTATTTTGCCTGAAGTGTATGGCTTTATATTTTGATGTCAATGACTTGGGGACGAAGTGCACAAATAGCCGACAAACAACTAATTTGCCGGCTTTATGCTGTAGCTTAATGCAGTTTCATTTTTGGCCTAACAACGCGTAGTACTTTTTCGCTGATCCACAGTGCAAAGGTTTTTGCACTGCCATGGATGGCACGTTGATGCATACGATAGAGCGAAATATACATAAATCGCGCTATTTTACCCTCTATAAAAAAGCTATTACTGGTTAGGTTGCCCATTAAACTGCCTACTGTGCTGTAGCGTGACAAGTTAACTAAAGAGCCATGATCACTGTAGGTAAAGGCACTCAGAGGCTGGTTTTTGAGTGTGGCTATAAGGTTTTTTTCAACACATTGCGCCATTTGATGAGCCGATTGCGCTCTGGGTGGCACTTGCGTGCCATCTTCTTGAGTAAATGCACAGCAATCACCAATCACAAAAATATCGTCGTTAACGCTACTTTGCAGATATTGGTTCACCTTAATTTGGTTATTGCGGGTAAGTTCAAAGATACCAATGTCTTTAATGAAATCAGGGGCTTTTACACCCGCAGCCCAAACCATAATATCGGCTTTGATATGTTCATCGTTTTTGGTGATAAAGCTGTTTTCTGTGGCCTCTTTTACTTGCGTGCCTTCGCGCACCGTTACCCCTAATTTAACCAGTTCACGCTTAGCTGAGTTTGCAATACGCTCTGGTAACGCGGGTAAAATTCGCGGCCCTGCTTCAATTAAATCAATGTGTAAGCGTTTAGCGGTCATTTTATTCAGGCCATACATTTTCAGCATGTCTGATACATGATAAAGCTCTGCCGACAGCTCAACCCCGGTTGCACCACCGCCGACTATAGCAATGGTTAAAGAATGCTGTGGGTCGTCATCTTGATGTAAACGGGTGAAGTTATCGAGTAGGGCATGCTGAAAGCGCTCAGCTTGTTGGTTTGAATCAAGGTAGAAACAATGCTTGTTAACGCCTGGGGTATTAAAGTCGTTACTGACACTGCCTATAGCAAGTACTAGGTAGTCATAACTGACTTGGCGCTCAGGTAAAATACGGTGGCCAAGTTCGTCTTTTAACTCACTTAAAGTGATGGTTTTGTTGGTTTGATCTAAGTGGCAAAAGCTGCCGAGTTGAAAATTATAATGATGTTTTGCTGCATGAGCTGAGTATACAACGCCGTCTAAATCGGCATCAATCGACCCCGTCGCTACTTCATGAAGTAACGGCTTCCAAATATGGCTGCGGTTTTTATCGATTAAAAGTATCTCTGCTTGGCGTTTTTTCCCGAGTTTGTGTCCTAATTGTGTTGCTAGTTCTAAGCCACCAGCGCCACCACCGATTATCACGATTTTAGGAGGTTGGTTAATCATTACGTTGCCCTCAAAAGTATAATACCTAAACACTCTTGCGAAAAAGCGCTTAGGTATTGTAAGTCCATCCATCAATACCCCATGGCAACGCGTCCATTGTGCGCCTTTTTACTGATTTTGTCAGTACCTGTTAAGAACAATATAGTGCGCTTAGTTATATCAATGGCCTTGGGAGATTGAGTTAAACACGTTAACATGGCTAATTCGCAGTAAGAGACCTATCATTACCTGAAAAGGGAAATGAAAGTGAGGGATCAGGATGACTACACCACTACACACTTCGTTGAATCAATACTTTGGCTTTAATGAGTTTCGCCAAGGTCAGCAACAAACCATTGAGCAGTTATTAAATCAGCAATCGTCGTTGGCAATTTTTCCAACTGGCTCGGGTAAATCTTTGTGCTATCAATTAACTGCAATGCACCTACCTAATTTGACCTTAGTAGTTTCGCCATTATTGGCACTGATGAAAGATCAAATCAGCTTTTTAAATAGCAAAGGTATTTACGCGGCAAGCCTTGATTCAAGCCAAACCAGTGAGCAAAGTCATACGGTAATGAGTGATGTGCGAGCAGGAAAGGTGAAAATTTTAATGGTCTCAGTTGAGCGTTTTAAGAATGAGCGCTTTCGTGAATTTATTAAACAAGTGCCTATTTCGATGCTGGTGGTTGATGAAGCGCACTGTATATCTGAATGGGGTCACAACTTTAGGCCTGATTACCTAAAGCTGCCGCGCTATCGTGAAGAGCTTAATATTCCACTGGTATTACTTCTCACTGCTACAGCGACTAAAAAAGTAAAGCGCGATATGTGCGAGCGTTTTGCTATTGCCCCAGAATGTGTGGTGCAAACTGGCTTTTACCGCAGCAACCTCGACTTATCAGTGCTCAGTGTTGCAAGCCAAGAAAAACCTCAGCAATTAGCCAGTATTATAGCCAGCCAACAAGGTGCTGGGATTGTTTATGTCACCTTACAACATACCGCTGAGCAAGTAGCAGAAGGCTTGGCAAGAGCGGGCTTTAATGCGGTGGCTTATCATGCAGGCCTTGAGGATGATAAACGCTGGCAAATCCAAGATGATTTTATGGCGGGTAAAATCAATATCGTTGTGGCAACCATTGCTTTTGGAATGGGCGTTGATAAGTCTGATATTCGCTTTGTGATCCACTATGATTTGCCAAAATCGATTGAAAACTATAGCCAAGAGATTGGCCGTGCAGGGCGAGATGGTGCGCCGTCAAACTGTTTTACCCTAGCAAACCTTGATGGCTTAAATACCGTTGAGAACTTCGTTTATGCCGACACTCCCGAGCAAAGTGGGATTGACTATGTCATTAATAACATTCGCAACGAACAAACGAACAACCAGTGGGAAATGCAAGAGTACAGCTTATCGAGCGAAAGTAATATTCGTGCTTTAGCGTTAAAAACCTTACTAGTACAGTTAGAGATGCAAGGGGCTATTACGCCTTTATATGCCTATTACGCCGATTTTAAATATAAGTTTTTAACGGAGCAAAACGAGCTACTTAGCCAGTTTGATGCTGACCGACAAGCGTTTTTACAACAGGTATTCAAACACACTGAGTTTAAGAAAATTTGGGGCACACTTAATTTTGATGCGTTAACCCGTGCCACTCAAGTTGATAGAAAGCGCGTGGTTGCAGCGCTCGATTATTTGGCCGAAAAAGGTCATATTGCCCTTGAAACTAAACGTATTACGCAAGTGTATGAGGTGAATAACTCGGTAATAAGCCACGCAGATTTAGCACTGCAACTTCACCAATATTTTATCGAAAAAGAGCAGGCCGAAATTAAACGTATTGCCACTTTAGTACGCTTTTTTGAGCTAGATAACTGCTTAAGTTATAACTTAGCCCGCTATTTTGATGATCAGAATGCACCCCAGCAATGTGGCCATTGTTCAGTATGTAGGGGCCAGCAGGTAAAACTTAGTTATTCATTAGTGCATCAAATGCCTGAGCAAAATGTGATTGCCAGCAAAATTGCTGAGCTTAAACAGCACTTAGCCGCTAAAGGGATTAGTGATGTCAGCATCGACACCCAGTGCCGGTTTTTAGCGGGCATGAGCGTGCCTTTATTTACCCGCAACAAAGTCAGGCAGCTTTCAGGTTTTGGCCTTTGTGAACAGCAGCGCTACAGTGATATTAATGCCTTGCTCCAGCAGTTGTAGCGGATAGATTAATGTTTAATAAATATTTATAGTTTGAAATATACAAAAACGTGTATAAAGTTTATTCGCGAAATAAAATTATACTTTCTATATAAGGCTTTGAGTTTTTAAGGATATAAATGTTAGCTGTTACGGAAATTGTCAGACAATTTAAACAAGGCCAGACGACACCATTTTTGTGTAGGACTGAAAATGATGAGCAATACATTGTAAAAGGTGCTCGTGCTACAGCTAAAGGGTTGGTTAAAGAGTGGATTGCTGCGCATTTATGTAGAAGTTTTGGTTTACCTAACCCTGATTATGATCTCATATATGTTGATGATGCACTTGTTGAATATGGATATGATGATCTTGGTCCTGGTATGTGTTTTGGTTCTAGATTCATACCTAATATTCAAGATGTTACATTTGCTGAGTTGGAATTTTTATCAAATGAACTTTTAAGAGATCTCTATATTTTTGATTATTGGATAAAAAATGATGATAGGAATCTAACAAGCCTTGGAGGTAATCCAAATCTGTTCTATGAGCCCTTAAAAAAAGAAGTTTATGTACTCGATCATAATTTGTCTTTTGAACCTAATTTTTCTTTAGAGAAGCATAAAGAATTACACTTAGGCAGGTCAGCTTGGAATGATCCGCAGTTACCACTTTGGAGCCGGGTTGAGTACGAAGATAAGATGGAGGCTTCATTAAAAAATATTGATGCTGTCATAAACTCTTTACCTGAAGAATGGCTTGAATATTATGATTTAGATAGCATTGAGAGTGAAATAATCGTAGTATTAAAACAATTTAAATTGGCAAAATTTTGGGAGGATATAAGATGAAAAATTTATGCAAATACTCAATCATACGTTTTATGCCTTTCAGTGAAACACAAGAATTTGCCAATGTTGGAATATTATTATTCTCTCCAAAAACAGGTTTTGTTGACTACAAATTAGCACCTAAAAGCTTTGGTCGAGTTACAGAATTTTTTGACGATTTAAACGGTGAGCTTTATAAAAGTGCTTTAGTTACTTTTGAAAAAGAATTAACAAGAGTGAAAAGCTTAGGCTCTAGGTTTTATGGCGAACAACAAGTTAAGTTGCTTGAAGAAGTTACTCGGTTCAGGGAAGGGATTGTTAGTTTTAGTGAGACAAGAGCTGTACTGCATGAAGCTCCTCAAATCGCACTTGAACAGCTATATAACAAGTATATAGCCAGAAACTTTGTGACTAAAGAGTACCGCGAACAGCAAATGGTTAAGGCTCTAAGACAAGATTTAAAAGATAATATCAGGGGCGTGCATTATACTCAGCAGAAATTGCCTGCTGGCTTGGGTGTTCAAATTGATATTCCTTTTGTAACAAAAGGAAGTCAAATTACTAAAGCAATAAAGCCATTGTCTTTTAATCAAACAAAACCATTAGCATTAATAGAACACGGTGAACAATGGATAAATCGCGTTAGGCGATTAATTCAGGCTGGAGCTATTGAAGCACAAAACATGCTATTTACGCTTGAGAAGCCCAAAAGCCAAAAAACAGAGTTTTTAAAAGCATACGATGAAGTTACTAATGAAATGAAAATGCTTAATACAAAATTCACTCTCTTTGAAGATAGGAAAAGTATCTACAGTTTTGCTACTAGTTTTGAAGATGAAGAATTTAAGTTAATTTCTACTTAGAAATTCCAAATAAAGTCCAAAGGCAACCTTTTCTTGGTTGCCTTTTTTACAGATTTTTAGCCAATTTGAATACTGGTAGTAGGGTAGGTCAAAGGTTGGCTGTGCTGGCGAGCAAAACAATAAGCAAATGTTAATGGCCCAACCCGACCTATCAACATCAGCAATATGATGATGAGCTGACTAGGCGCACTTAAATCCCCAGTAATACCTCGCGAAAGACCTACGGTACTGAGTGCCGAAATTGCCTCAAAGGTAATATCAAGTAACGACCCTTGTTCAAGCTTGGTGATGATCATAATGCTGGTAAAAGCGATAAATAAGTACAGTATCATGACGCTTAATGCCTTGATCACTAACTTGTCGCTCAGCTGACGGTTAAACACGGTGACCGTGGTTTGCTGTTTTAAATAGCTGCGCATCGCTAAAATTAGGATCACAAAGGTGCCTAGTTTTATGCCGCTCGCGGTGCTGACTGAACCACCGCCAATCACCATCAGCAGCATAGTCAAAAGCGTTGAATCTTGACTCAAACCATCAATCGGTAGGGTATTAAACCCTGCGGTACGAGGTGTCACCGTTTGAAACCAAGCCGTTAATATCTGCTCAGACGTTGATAGCGGCGCTAATGTCGCCGGATTGGCGTGTTCAAAGAAAAAAATCAATATAAATGCGATGCAGTTGAGCACTAAGGTGGCAATTAACACCAAGCGGGTATTGGTTGACAGTAATGACCAGCGTTTTTGTTTGTAGATATCAATCAGCACCGTAAACCCTAAGCCACCTATGATAAACAAAGTGGTGATCACCAGGTTTACGGTTATATCGCCTTTGAATGCCGATAAGCTATCGCCACTTAACGCAAAACCCGCATTATTGAACGCCGAAATCGTATAAAACAGACTGTGATAGGCGCTTTTTAGTGCGCCGTAGTCATCGAACCAACTAATAAAGAGTAAGCAAAATGCCACCGACTCAATCACTAATGAATACACTAAAACATACTTAGCAACCTTGATCACCGAGGTTAAATCGTTAGTGTCGAAAGCGCGACTGGCTAGTAAGCGTTGCTGTAAGCCTAGAGTTTTTCCTAAACTTAATATTGAAATCACCGCCACTGTCATAAAGCCAATACCACCTATTTGAATCAGCAGCATTACTACGCTTTGACCAAATACAGTCAGATCAGTACCTGTGTCGATGACCACCAGCCCTGTTACTGTAACCGCAGAGGTTGCCGTAAATAATGCATCGAGCCAACTGATCGGTTGGGTGCTTGCCATTGGCAGCATAAGCAAGCTCGTGCCGAGCATAATTAACACAATAAAGCCGATAGTGAGCACTAATGGTGGGTTTATTTTTTGCCGCTTACGGCACTTTACACCGCTAAATTGTTTAGGGTAAACGTTGGCTTGCCAGTTAATCATAATGCACGAAACCGTTTTGCTAATTTAGTTAAGTAAGTTTTAGAGCCCAGTAGCACCAAACTATCGCCGTGGCGCAGTTCGGTGTCGTTAGTCAGCTCTGTATTGAAATAATCATCACGTCGTAGTGTGAGTGGTTTAATATCGCTATTACGCTCTTTGAGTAGCCAGCCAATTTTGCGACCTGAAAGCTGTAGATCAATGCCTAGTTCAACAATAAACGTGGATTGGTTAAGCGGGAAATATTGATTAACCATTGGGTAGTTAAGCGCTTGTGCAACCCTTACGCCCATTTCTTCTTCAGGGTGAATGATACGGTCAACGCCGAGTTTACTTAGTATTTGATGGTGGCTTTTAGTACAGGCCTTTACCCAAATTTGCTTTACACCTAAGTTTTTTAAATGCAATACACATAAAATACTGGCTTCAATATTCTCGCCAATGGCCACCAATACGGCTTGGCAACTGGGTAAATCGAGCCGTGCTAATTGTGTTTCATCACTGGCATCAACCACCACGGTAAAACTAAGTTGGTCGGCATAGTGATTAACGGTGCTTTCGCTTATATCGGCGGCACACACTGTATGACCTTGTTTTGAAAGTTCTAAACAGGCGGTTACGCCAAAACGTCCTAATCCTATAACTGCAAACTGAGCCATTGTCTTTCTCGCTATTGTGGGTACGCGCTAAATGCTAATAGCAAAAAAACAGAAGTCTTTAGAGAGCTTGAAAGCTTTATAAAGATTTTATGCTGAGATAAAAAAACTTTATAAAAACTTTATGGTGACAAAACTGAAAACCCTTTAATCTAATAGGGACAAAAAATAAGTGAAAAGATGATGCAGTCAGTATTCAAAATACAGTATTTAAAAGCCGCATTTTTAAGCGTGTTGATGCCACTTGTGGTGGTGCTCGCGATATTTCCGTTTCGAGAACTGTTTACAACCACTGATATTGTGATGCTACAGCTGCTGTGGGTGACCTGGGTTGCGGTGCGCAGTAATCGTCGTGTTGCTGCGTTTACCACCTTAGTAAGTGTCGCCTGTACTGACTGGTTTTATGTGGTGCCGTATTTTACTTTTCATATCGAAAATATTGAATATGTGGTCACCTTTTTGGTGATGCTGATTGTGGGTTTAGTCATAAGCCACCTAGCCGGGGAGCTCAATACCAAGGTTCGCGATGTGCAAGCACATGCAAGTAATAGTCGCTTATTGTATGAGTTAGCAAAAAAGCTTAATGATCTCGATAGCCTTGAGGAGCAAAAGCAGCTGTTTTTAACAACCATGGCCGCGCATTTAAAGGTTGCGTGTGATTGGCAGTTAGTAGCCTCTAAGCAGTTTATTTATTTAAATGAACAACAAGCTGAATTTGGCGGCATCGCGTTTGCCAAAGCACTTAATGCAGAGCAACAGGCTTTGGCGAATACAGCGTGCTCTTTACTGTATCAGGTTCAAGAAAAAACCTTACTACGCGAGCAATCAGCGGCGATAAAAGTACAGGCGGAGCTAGAGAGGTCAAAAAATACATTATTACGGAGTTTATCCCATGACTTACGCACGCCATTAGCGACCATTATGGGCGCATCAAGCATGTTGGCTGATGATGATATCCAACTAGGCTCTGAGGTTATCAAAGAGCAAGTTGCTAACATTTATGAGCAAAGTAAAATACTTAACCAGCACTTTGATAAAGTCATGGAGCTCAGTAAAGTGAATAAGTTAGCTGAGAATATTAAATGGCAAAATCTACCCATTTTGACCTTAATTAGCGAAGCTAAATCACGCCGTCAGCAACAACTACAAAACTTTAAACTGCATATCGAAGCTCAGCAACAAAGCATCTGTTTTGGCGATGAAACCCTACTGGAAATTGCCTTTGCCAATATGCTCGAAAACGCAGCTCGTTACGGAGATGGTTCGGCGAACATGCAATTTATTGAAACACAAGACGAATACCAAATTGTGTTAACTAACCCTTTTGCTAATAAGCACGAGACGAGTCAAGATGAAGGCGTTGGCCTAGGGAGTGTTATTTGCGATGTGGTTGCTAAATGTCATCAGGGGCGCTTTGAATTAACCCTCAATGAGCAGACAAAGCAGGCAACAGCTAAATTAATTTGGAGTAACAGCCGTGGCTAATATTTTGGTTTTAGAGGACTCACCGCCTCTGCAAAGTTTTTTAAAAACACTGCTCAAAGCAAGTAACCATGAAGTCAGTGTGTGCGCGAAAGGGCTTGATGCGTTTGCACTTTTAAGCCAGCAGCAGTTTGATTTAGTGCTGCTTGATTTAGGTTTGCTCGATATGGATGGCCAAGATTGGCTGGTGGAGTTTAGGCAGTGGAGCCTGCTCCCTGTTTTGGTACTTTCTGCACGCGACGGCGAAACAGAAAAAGTCACCGCCCTTGATAACGGCGCTAACGATTACCTGACCAAACCATTCAGCGCAAACGAATTACTAGCACGTATTCGGGTGCTACTGCGTATGCAAACAACACCAAGCCTGACCCTGCAATGTGGCGATATTCACATCGACCCACATAAACATGTGGTGCGTAAAGGTGCTGAAGAAGTCAAACTAACTAAAAAAGAGTACGCTATTTTGCTGTTGTTATTTCAGCAAAAAGACAAGGTATTAACGCATAACGCTATTTTATCTGAGGTGTGGGGAGAGCAGTATATTAATCGCCCTGAATATGTGCGTGTACATATTGGTCAGTTAAGACAAAAGCTTGAGCAAAATGCGGCAAGCCCTAAACATATCTTAACTGAGCCCGCTGTTGGTTATCGATTAGTCGATTAAGCCATCTATTTCTAGCGCTTTAGGTTGAGTTTGTAACTTACCTTAGGTACTGTTTTAGGAAATAAAATAATAAGCGGAAGTCTTTTCATTGGCTATGCATCAAAATACCGAGCAGGGCATTAATTCTCTGTCGAATACACAGCTTGAAGACGTGATTGCAGAAATCGAGCAGGCCATTGAGTGGCACCAGTCATGGTATAGAAATTTATTAAGGTGCTTAATTGCAGACATACCTGCAGATGAACAAGACTTAGCAGATAATGCTCATAACCTTTGTCGTTTTGGGCAATGGTTTAATAAGCTACCCGAACACACCATAAGTCTTCACCCTTACTTTTCTGAAATCGCTTGTGCGCATCAAAAGATGCATCAAGGTGCCAAAGTCCTGTTATCGTTAAAAGAGTCTAAGTCCGTTATTCCGGCTAATTTATTGGACCAGTTTCATGCCGATTTAGATAGCTTGCATGAATTATTTGAAACCCTTATCGATGAATTCTCTGAATTGCTGCACACAAGAGACCCTTTAACGGGTGCATCAAACCGAACAAATTTAGTTGAAAACCTACAAAAAGAGCATGAGCTTTGCAAACGTAAATCGCTGAGCTGCGCACTGATAATGATCGACCTTGATCACTTTAAGCAAGTGAACGATGAGTTTGGCCATGCTGCGGGCGATAAGGTATTAATAGCCCTTGTTAAATGTATTAAATCTCACTTAAGGAAGTACGACCAACTATATCGCTATGGCGGTGAAGAGTTTTTAGTCTGCTTACCCCAAACAGAGCTAGAAGGTGCCAAATCACTTTCTGAGCGATTAAGAGCTGGCGTTGAAGTTTTAAAAATTGAAATTGGCAAAGGTAAACACATCAATGTGACAGGCTCATTTGGTGTTTCGTTAATAAATGCCGATGACGATATCGAGGCGGCAATCGAAAGGGCTGACGAAGCCATGTATCAGGCTAAAAAGTCAGGCCGCAATCGAGTGTGTGCGGCTTAAATGGTAGCTGCGCTGACTTATTTGATAATATTGGTGAAGTAAAAGTATGGCTGTAGTCCACCTTCAACGCTTTGCGACAAACAAAGGTACAGGAAGTACCTTTGTTTATTGAGTTAACCGTATTTTGCTTCTAGCTCATTGGCTGTGTGATAACTTTCGTGAGTTTTCAGTTGCTCTAAATAACGTTTAATTTCAGGGAAATGTGCTAGCAGGCCTGCCTCATCAGCTTTCTCTACAACAAAAGACATCATAAAATCAGCGCCGGTCAAAGTTTCATCCACTAAGTACTGCTTACCTTTTAATTGCTGATTAACATAACTCAGTATCTTGCCAATTTCATGATCAGCATAATCACCAATAAAGTTGGTTTTACAGCCATCTTTTGTAATAAATAATTTTAATAAAAAAGGGACCATTGCTGAGCTTTCGGCAAAATGAAGCCATTGCTGATAATCAACATAGTTGTCGTTTTGCAGGCTTGGCATAAACTTGCCTTTACCGTACTTACTAATTAAGTAGTCGGTAATTGCGCCAGATTCTGTAATTACTTTACCGTTATCTTCAATAACGGGCGATTTACCCAGCGGATGAATTTGTTTTAGTTCATCAGGTGCTAAGAAGGTTTCTTTATTGCGTTGATAAGCAACAATGTCGTAATCGACACCAAGCTCTTCCAGTAACCAAATAATACGTTTAGAGCGTGATTTATTTAAATGGTGTAATTTAATCATTCGTTATCCTTAAAAATGGCGTAGCCAAGCTGACTACGCCTTGAAATTTAAATTGGCTGCTGAACTTGCACGACAGTTTTACCGAAGTTCTCACCATTTAACATCGCATTAAAGGCGTTCAGCGTATTTTCGAAATTAGCTTCAAGATGCTCTTTATATTTGATTTTTCCTTCGCTTAACCATGTTTGCATGTCTTTTGCGAATTCCTCATAACGATGGGCGTAGTCATCAAAAATAATAAACCCTTGTACTTTAATGCGTTTCTTTAAAATGTGACTCATAAGCATAGATAAGCGATCTGGACCTGGCGGCAGCTCGGTAGCGTTGTACTGTGATACTAAACCACATAACGGAATACGTGCTTTTGTATTCAACAGGGGTAACACAGCATCAAATACATGGCCACCGACATTTTCGTAATAAACATCAATACCATTATTACACGCTGCGCTTAACTGCTCTGCAAAATCATTTTCTTTGTGATCAATACAGGCATCGAAGCCTAGGTTTTCAACGGCATGTTGACATTTTTCTTTACCGCCAGCTACGCCAACGACCTTACAGCCTTTTAATTTAGCTATTTGCCCTACAGTTGCACCGACAGGCCCTGTAGCTGCAGCAACCACGACTGTTTCGCCCGGCTTTGGCTCACCAATATCTAAAAGCCCCATGTAGGCGGTAAAACCAGGCATACCCATAATTCCAAGTGCATACGAAGGATTTTCAGGGTTTTTCCCCAGTTTCATTAAGCCTTCAGTGTCGCTTATTGCGTATTCTTGCCAGCCTGTGTATGCCAACACCCATTCACCTTCTTGGTAGTCAGGGTGGTTTGATTGCTCAACTTGGCATACGGTTGCGCCTACCATCACATCACCAATCTTTACAGGATCAGCGTATGATTCAGCATCACTCATTCGTCCTCGCATGTAGGGATCAAGTGATAGATAAATGGTCCTGAGTAATACCTCGCCATCTTTTGGCGCTGATACTGAGTTAGTTTTTAAAACAACATTTTTATCATTCGCTACGCCTTTTGGACGTGTCTCAAGAATATATTGACGATTTTGAATATCAGACATACTAGGCTCCTTTTGCCAGCAGTAAATTAAGATACGCCTTTAACGTTTTGCGGGCATAACATTAAAAATCAACACTAAAATTGTAATTGCTGAGTAACACGCTCATTATAGGGTTACTCACGGTTTTGCACTGGTTATAGGAACGGTGTATGCTGTTTTTAGGCTGAGTTAATTGAAAAGGATTGATATGAAGCGCATTTTACTATTATGTGCAGCGGTTTTTGCAACCTCTGGTCAAGCCAATACCGATGTACTATCAGTGGATCCGGTCATGCTCTCTGGCAGTGCTTTTTCATTTGAGAATGATGCCAAGCGTTACCCTAAGCAAAGCCAATTTAGCATTGTCCATAGTGTATTAATGAGCAGTGAAAGTGGTCGCCGTTTAGCGGTTGTGACGATTGAAAATAAAGCATCGGGGTCGCGAATTCTTCAGGCTGACCATATTATGGCGCTGTTTGCCGATGGGCGTCGTGTTCATCCTCAGAGCTTTGACGAAGGTATTAAGTTAGATGATGGCGAAAAGCGTTCTTTGACATTATCTTTTGGTGAAAACGAATACCCAATTTTAGCGGTATACACGAGTTTAGATGAGTAAAAGGAAGACCTATGAAACTACTTAAGCCACTGGCAATTACATTACTTTTAAACTCACCGTTAACCTTTGCAGTTGATAGCCAAGACTTTGTTAAAGATAACGTTTTTACGCAAGGCGTTGAAGGGCCAACCATGTATAACGGTGCCTTGTACGCGGTGAACTATGCCCAGCAAGGAACCATTGGCCGCGTTGATAACATGGGCAAAACATCGTTATTTGTAAGGCTACCAAATGACAGCGTTGGTAATGGCTTACAGTTTGACTCACAAGGCAATTTGTTTATTGCTGATTATGTTAACCACAATATTTTAAAAGTACCTGCTGGCAGCAATAAAGCAGAAGTGTTCGCCCATAATAGTAAAATGAATCAACCCAATGACATTGCTATCACCAAAAGCGGGGCGCTGTTTGCAAGTGACCCTAACTGGGCGAACGAAACGGGCCAGCTGTGGCGTATTAATGCAGATGGCAGCACTCATTTACTCGAAAAAAACATGGGTACCACCAATGGGGTAGCGGTTAATCACGACAACACGAAGCTTTATGTGAACGAGAGTGTGCAGCGAGTTGTTTGGCAATATGACTTAGATGAGAACTTAAACATTAGTAACAAAAAAGCTTTGATTAAGTTTGCTGATCATGGCTTAGATGGCATGCGCGTTAATAATCAAGGGCACGTCTTTATTACTCGTTACGGCGAAGGGAAAGTGCTTGAAGTCTCGCCAAACGGCAAACTCTTAAATAGCTATCAATTAAAAGGCCAGCATCCGACGAATTTGGCTTTCAATGAGACGCAAAACAAAGTGTATGTCACCATGCAAAAGCGCGGTGCAATAGAAGTGATTGAGCTTTAGCCTTGTTTTGCTCGTGCAATCGCGGCGGTGATTGCCGCTTTTGCTTGCGGACTATTTTGCCAACAACTTGAATGCAGCATCGTCGCGACTCGCTCAGCAATTGTGTTGGCATCAAACCCGGCTAACTCCTCAAACGATTCAATACCGATTTCTTCAAACCGTTTTATCACCGTTGGCCCAACACCTTTGAGTGCTAAAAGCGCGTTGCGCTCTTGCTCGTTAAATGGCATTTGTTCGTTCCTTGTTCATTGCGTTTATAAAATGATGAGGGTCATCTAGTCCCAGGAAAACAGTGTTGATATCACCCATAGGTTCAATGAGCTTAATTTTAATATTCGGGTAGCCAGAATAGTTGTAACGTTTGATTGAACGAGCGCGTGCAATAAAGTCGGTATTTAAATCAATGGATTTGATATTTTCTAAAGCAATATTGTAAGCAGGATAGAGCCCACAGCGAATAATGAGTTGTGATTTACTAATAGAAACAGGACGCTTTGCAACTGCTCGGTATTCTGCAATGAAGAATAAAAGACTAAATATAGTTAAACCAGTGATTATGTTTGCTGCTGTTGATGACCACACAAAGTGTATGAAGAAGTGCATCATGAGCAGTTCTAATAAGATAATAAAAATAAAGCCAAGTAAGTTAGCTTGTGCGCCGTCTTTATTATGATAACTAAAATGTTGTTCACCAGTGAAATAACTAGGTTTAATGTGTTTAGCGTAAAATAAGAAAGCCCACATCCGTGTTTCGAAACATAAAAAGTTTGCAATAGCACTTTGTTTGAAAAGCTTTTTAATTGGCCTTTCTATAGCTGTGTCTGGGTCGGTCTGCTGGCTTAAAGCGGATTTTATTGCCAGGTACACAGTAATAAGAGCGCTTAGCTCTAAAATTACAATCAAAGCTAAAATCCCGTAACGACCTTGCTCTAAGAAATGCATTAAAAACTTGTTTTGTTCGGGAACAATGTAACTCCCCACTAAAATAGCTAGTGAGCACAACATCAAGGCTTTTAAAGCTGCTTCTTTCTTATTTTTAATTAATATTAAGCAAAGTACAGGTAATACTATCAGTGCATCAAGCAGGTATAACCATTCAAAGTTTGCTTTACCAAAGTCATTTAACGGGTGGCTACCTTGGTAATACATACCCCAAAAAAGACTAATACTAATTAGGAAAATAAATGGGATTTTTGACTTTATTGATTTGAGCATTACATCTTCCTTGCTGTTTTTTGTTGCTCATATCATAACCAACAATCTAAACACTGTCCCTTTTTTATTGTTGACATAATTACAGCCTGTTTAAAATAAAAAAGCGCACCGGGCAGGGTGCGCTTGAGGGGATCAATCCTGTGTAGCTAAAACAGTAGGATTAATTAGAAGCTTGGAGCATATCTCAGTGAAACACCGACTGAGCGGCCAATCACACTATAATCACTCACGGTGTTAAAGTGGTTTGCGCCTACTTCAGGTGTTGGTGGTTCACGGTCTAATAAGTTATCGACACCAAAGTTAACAGCAAGTTCCTCATTAACTTGCCATGCAGCGGCAAAGTCTAAGTAATTTTGTGCTGAAATTGTTTCTGAACGGTCAACAGCATACTCTACTTCACCGATTCTGCGCCAGCCAAGTTGGAAGTTCATGTTATCTAACTGCCAATCAATGCTTGCGCGGTGTTTGTAATCAGCTTGCAGGATACTCGCAAAGTCGCCCGAGCAGGCGCTGCCGTACGTTCCTTTACAGTCAATTTCAGCCACCGTACTGTTGTTTTGGCGCGTTTGCTTAGTAACAAAGTTACCTTGGTACGAGAATCTAAAACGACCACCCATTTGCTCTGGTGCATCAATCACATAATTTGCTGCAACGTCGATACCTTCTTGCTCAATTGCGGCTAAGTTAAAGTCATTGACGATAGCTGTGCTAATAAAACCAGTGTTTGGATCGCGAAGTACCGCACCACACAATGGGTTGTTTGGATTCGGGTCATCAACATAACAGCTTTGCAGTGCAGCACCTGGTTGAATTTGGCTTACCGCATCTGTTACACGAATACTGTAGTAATCGAGTGATAAATCAAAGCCTTCTAAATAGCCAGGTGTATAAACAATGCCTAATGTATCAGATTCAGCTTGTTCAGGTTTAATATTCGGGTTACCACCGTAGGTGTACTCTGCCGTGCTTGAATCAAACTCGGTGCCAACAGGCGGCGCACCAAACGCAGCACATTGAGTCGCATCACCGGTGCCCAGTAAACATGGATCGCCGTTATAACGCCCTGCTAGGCGTGGTACAAACTGATCGCTGTTTTGGTCAAATAACGATAACGATAGCGCTGTGATTGGGCTGGCAAACTCACCTAAGTTAGGTGCTCTAAACGCGGTTAAGCGGTTGGCGCGAATACGAATGTCACTGTTTATTGCCCAGTTGATACCTAGTTTGTAAGTGTCTTCTGCTTCGGTATTTGAGTAATCAGAAATACGGTAGGCACCTTCAAAGCTAAGCTCTTCAGCAAAAGGTTTATCAACTAAGATAGGCACTAAAATTTCAGCGTAGAACTCTTCAGAGCTAAAGCTTGCATCCATATCAAATGCGCTGATAGACGCAAAGCTGGTACCGTTTCTAAATGCATCACCTGGGGTTTGTTTACCGGTTTCTTTACGGTATTCATAACCAATTGCAAAATCGATAGCGCCGGCTGGTAATTCAAATAAGAATCCAGAGTCACCTGACAGTGTTGCTGAGATCACACTTTGTGTACGGTCGCGAGTGGTATATAGCAATGGGTCGCTAAAGTCGCTGAAATCATGGTTTGGATCAAAAATATCCACTGAATTTGCAAGGGCAGCAAAGCGACTATTACCGCTGTTATCATTACGGTATGCGTTGTTGTATATGGTGGCTACTTCATCAGTTTTGCCATACTGGCCATATACGTCATAACGTAAGTAGTCAGTTAAATCACCTTTTAAACCCAATTGAAATTGCATTGAATCACGCACCGCTTCGGTGTGTTGCACGGCTAAACCTAGGTTACGTTCAACATTAACAAGGGCATTGCCTTCGCTATCAAACGTGAGTTGGTCGCGTAGTTCATCTGGAATATACGCGTTGTCTTGCGTGAGGGTCACTTGCTCGTTTACAAAAATCGGTGTTTGACCACTGGCACCCGCACCATTTACGGTCACTTTAGAATACATTGCGCGGCCATAGGCAATGGCACTGTCGCTTACATCAACGTCAAATAATAAGCCCGCAGAAAAACGGTCCATCGGTTGAGTTAAATAACGGTCAGCTGTGAAATCAGTTGTTTGACGATCACTTGTTACAGCTCCTGAGTCAGCAATACCAATGCTATTGCCAGATGCAACGTCAGTATAATAACCACCGCTGTTGATCATTGCCGTTGAGTTTTCAAGCGCATAGTCACGCTCGCCGGCTAATAACTCTTTTCGCTCTGTATAACCAATATAGCCTGTTACATGGCCGCGACCATCGGCGATGTCACCGCCAAAAATAGCCTCAAAGTTAAGCTTTTCGTTACCGCCATCGGCACTTTCGTAACTGGTTGAGAACTCAGCGCCAGTAAAATCATCGTCTAAAACAAAGTTTACAACGCCGGCTACGGCATCTGCGCCGTAAACCGCTGCTGCACCACCAGTTAATACATCAACGCGTTTAATTAACCCGGCTGGAATGGTGTTCACGTCAACCGAGTTACGAAAACTAAATGGTACTGCGCGAGTACCGTCAATAAGTACTAATGTACGGTTTTGGCCAAGGCCGCGTAAATCTATGGTTGATGAGCCAAATGAGTCACCGACTGTGGCACCGGTGCTGTTTGCACCCGCCGCAGCTTGTGGCAGTTTTGCTGTAATATCTTCAACGTTCACTGCACGGTCTAGGTGAATTTGTGCTTCATCAACGCTCACCACTGGGCTACTTGAAACCAGCTCGGTACGTTGAATACGTGAACCCGTTACGGTGATCACTTCAGGTTTTTTTACTTCAGTAGTTTCTTCTGCGTGGGCATAACTAATTACTGAACTTACAGCGAGAGCTAAAGGTGATAGCAGCAATAGCGAGCGATGCCCTGTTGATGTATTTGCTTTCATGATGATTCCCTTGCGTTTTATCATTTAAATCAACGCAGGTTGGTGAGTGACCTAGACCATTTAGTTAATTTAATGAGTCATACTTTTTGTTATGATGCTTGTGTGTTCTCCTTTTGGGGAGCTCACCGGTACAGTTTTAAAGCAATTTAAAAGTCTTTGCAATAATTATTCTTTAAATCTATTATTTTAAAATATAAACTATTCCAACTCATCAACCCGCTTATTTACATCTAATAAGCTGATTTTAAGTGATTTATTTATGCATCAACATATTGAAAAACTGTATTTAAGCGCAAAAAAAGAAAGAAAATTAATAATTGGTCTAATGAGTGGTACCTCGTTAGATGGCCTTGATATCGCGCTATGCGAAGTATCAGGGCAGGGCATGAACACTCATGTAGAAGTATTAAAGTTTACGACGGTCGACTACGACGATGATTATAAAACGCGTGTAAAGCGAGTGTTCGCCAAACGCGAATGTGATCTTGAAGAAGTCACTTTACTCAACCCTTGGATTGGCCAATTACATGGTGAAATGGTTGCCAAAACGTTAGCCAGCTGGGGAGTAGCAAAAGAACTTGTTGATGTGATTGCCAGCCACGGACAAACTATTTATCACTGCCCTAAAAACCAACACAAGCGTGCAGAATATGGCAATGCAACACTACAAATTGGTGACAGCGATCATTTAGCGGTGACTGCAGGTATTACGACCATAGCTGATTTTAGACAAAAGCACATTGCTGCGGGTGGCGAAGGCGCACCGCTTGCGGTATATGGTGACTACTTGTATTTCACAAGTACCAGCGAAAACCGTATTTTGCTAAATATGGGCGGTATTGCAAACTTAACCTACTTACCTAAATCTGCAGATGCACGAGCGGTTTTTAGCTCTGATATAGGCCCTGGCAATACCATTATGGATGCCTATGTGCAGCGTTATTTTGCACCACTTCATTATGATAAAGATGCCGCTATTGCAGCAAAAGGCACGGTAAGTGAAGATTTACTCGCAGCGCTGTGTGATGATGCGTTTTTTGCTTTAGGGTTTCCAAAAACAACCGGGCCTGAAGTGTTTAATCTAGAGTATTTATTTGCAGCACAAGCACGCTCGAATACGCAGAGTTTATCGCACTTTGATGTGATGGCAACTTTAGTGCAGTTTTCAGGGGTAATGATTGCTAAAGCAATTAACCAATGCAGCGAAGGCTTGACCGATGTGGCTGTTTACGCCAGTGGTGGTGGAGTTCATAACCCATTATTAATGGACATTATTTTGGCTAATTGCCCAGAACTTTCTGTTATAAAAAACACCGATTCGTTGGGGATAAACCCAGATGCAAAAGAAGCCGTGTTATTTGCAATTTTAGCGAACGAATGTTTGTCGGGCGGGCAACAATGCTTTGGTAATACCGAGCAAGGGATCCCCGATATTACCATGGGTAAAATTAGCTTTGCTGACTAGGCCCTAGAAAAAGGCTAAAAAGCTTGCGCCAATATTACTGATGTAATGGCGTAAGCCATGGTTTTTAGCTTGCTCAGAAGTTAATAGCTCTGGTGATGTGCTCGCTGCAATGCTGACATCAAATTGGGCGCTGTCTTTAAGTGTTGCATGCATGCCGTGTAGCATTAATTGCAATACAAATTCACCACTGTGAGTAACATCCTCTAACGTAAGCATAATAACGTGCTGATCTAGATCGTGTTGCGTTAAAGTATGCGCAGTAAAGTACGCAGACTCACGTGCATCAGGGCGCGTTGCACTGATAGAGATCACATCACCTTCATGGGCATCATCTGGCAGCACACAACAAAATACAACACGCTTTTGCTCATTAGCCGCAAAATGCAATTGTTCATATTCCATAGTATGCGCAAGCGCAGCACATAAAGGGTCTTCACTAGATGGGAGTGCAAACGAAAGTTGCACCAAGGCACTGTCCATTACTTCTTCATTACGTTAGGTGATTAAATTAGCGTCAATTATTGATCAATTAGATGACAGAATTATGACTATTGTCATATTGCGGATTATTTATATCAAAAACAGAGGAAAGTTGAGTGTTTCATTCGTTTGGTCGGATTTTAGTCTGTGTCTTTTTTGATTGCTGTTGAACTCTTCTTAAAGCTAAGAATAAACAGTATTTCTGCCGCCTCTTTTTGCTTCATAAAGGTGTAAATCTACCCTTTTGGCTGCCTGTTCAGACGTTTCATTTGGTGCAATTTCTATAACACCTAAGCTTATCGTTGCGCTTATAGACAATGATGTATGTTCCTTTTCGGCAACAGAAAGTCTGATGCGCTCGGCAATATCTTTTGCATGCTCTAAAGATTGATTCTCAAGCACAATTAAAAACTCTTCGCCGCCGACACGACCTACCCGATCAGAACAACGGACGGTTTGCACAATCGTATTGGTTATGGAAATGATTAATTCATCACCAATATCGTGACCGTATTGATCATTGACCGCTTTAAAATGATCGATATCGATAGAAATTAATGAGCTGACTTGCTGATTGAGTTTGTTTTGCAGCATGACGCTTCGTTTTAAATTTAATATAGCTCTGCGATTCGCTATGCCTGTTAGTTCATCTTTTAAAGCGAGTATTTCAAAGTACTTTTTCTGGCGAACTTGTTTGAATGTATAAACGGCGAATAAGAGTAAACACAAGCAAGTTATCATCATAGTTAAGCCTTGCCAAAAAGACTTATCTTCGGCTACTGATAATAGCTTTTGTTGTAGCTTTGACTCATGTTCTAAACGAGAAATCTCAAGGATCTGCTGTTCATAATTAAAGTTTAATCTGGCAGAAATAAGCGTATTATTTGCGATAGCTTGTTGTTTATCTTTAATTAAAGAGATTAATTGTTGTTGAGATGCTATTTGTAAGGAAGTATCTCCTGTTGCAGCTGCAAGCTGCGAGGTTAAATTTAAATAACGCTCCTTTAAGCTCTTGGGCCAAGATTGTTGTTGCGCGGCGGCTATCTTCTCATGAAATGAAAGGGCGGCTTGCAACTGAGCTGTAGCCAAGTACCATTCTGATTTAGTGAAGTTGTAAAGAGTCAAAATCCAGCTGTCAGTAACAGAGAGCGTGTTCGACTCAGTTAGGTATGACTCAGCCTGAGATAGACTGTTAAGTTTTATATTGAGTTCTGTAAGTTTAATTAATATGTAAGCATATCCGTTGTCGCTTTCGAAACGGCGAACATCTTTTTTAATCGACTCGTATAGCTCAATAGCCTTTATTAAGTCGCCTTTTTCTTCATAGGCATACGCGAGTTGATCCGCTACTTTGTACTGCTCTTGCTCATTGAATTTCGTTAACGCTAATTTGGCTCGCTGCAGTTGTTCAATTGCAAGTTCATAGTTGTACAACGCTATGTGAATATCGGCAATTTCTTTTAATGCGAGTGCTTTTTCGTAGTCATTACCTGCTTTTTCAAATAACTGATAAGCAGTTTTAGCAGAGTCGAATGCTTCTTGATAGTTGCCTTTAGCTAACTGAATACGGTTAAGTACTATGTGGGCAAGAGCAATGATTGACAATTTTTTTGAAGAGGTTATTTCGTCTAATGACGACGTGTTAATTATTGGTTTTAAGTGTTCTAGAGCTGTTTGATAATTACCTTGTGTATACTCTTGGTTTGCTTCACAGACAGCAAGTTCCTGTATTAAGTTTAAATTGTTTGCTTGATGAATGACTGGTTTGGCTGTTTCTAGAAAATGTTTATATTCGCTAACCCTGTTTGGGGTTGATACATTAGAAAACCAACATTTAAACGCCATCACTTGCGCATCATCTAGCGCATTTTCATAAGGCATTTGCTTTTCTAATCTAGCTAAAATTTCGACAGATTCAGAATATGTTGTATAACCGTGAAGAACACGGCTGATTTCACTCTGAACATCCTTTGCAGCCACATTGGTTGCAAAAAATAGCAACAAGCACAATATCCTTATCATTTGAGCATTACTCCATAAAGCTACTCTGATACCAATCAATGATATTTTCTTATAATTGAAGTTAGCTTAGCATAATGAAATTTTTGCTTATAAGATTTTGCGTTGAAAAATATAAATAATTTAATGCTTTAAGCTATGATTGGTTACTTTTGGGATTTGAAAGCAGCTCAACACAAAGTAATGGAATTGTGTACCTAAAATGGTATGGTTATTTTAAATAGTTTTAATTAAAAGGATGTTTTTTTCATGTTAAACAAAATATTACTGTGTAGTGCTTTGTTATTTTCTGTTACAGCACTGGCTGAAAGACCAGACTATTTTAATGATGAGATAGAGCAAGAGTATCTCGCGGTTTTAAAGCATATGGACGAAATGATGCCGCAAACCGATGTAGAGCTTGCCTATTTACCCTCTTTTTACCCGTTTAGCATCTTTGATATACATGCCACAAAATTTAAAAATGACAAAGATAAGCAAGCGTTCACTAACTTTAATTTAGGAGTGCTTGGTAGTCAGTATTTAAATGTTGAACAGCAGTTCGGAACAAAACTCCCTAATTTATTTATTTGCAAAAAAGATCAGTGTACTGAACAAAGGCTTAAGTTAATTAGGTCTTTTTTAGATGTATCAGAGGCACAAATTTTAGCATTTAAAAATAGCCAAAATTTGAAACTCATACAGCAATCTGCGCCGCACGTTTACCGTGTTAACAATACTTTTTACTCTCCCACCCAATTAATAAGCTATACACCATCAAGATATGCTGGGTTTGTACCCTCTGCCGATTATAAAATTCTAAGCCCTGATGCAGAGCCAAACTTGATGGAGCTATCAGCTGATACACAAGAACTCAGAGATTTAATGGTTGAGTATAAGGTTGCAGCTATTACAAAAGATGAGTATGACAACATTAATGTGATTTTCGGTGGTCTTAGTGATAATCATTGGGGGGTGGTCCTTTTAGACAATTATAGTATACCTAGGGAGGGGGATAGGAATGCTTTTGGCCTTGAGTATGAAATAATCAAACCACTCTCCAAGACAAGTTTTTATTATCAAACTAATTAAACCAAGTTTTATCAACAAACAGTTATCAATGGAGTAAACAATGGGGTTGTCTGAAAATAACAAACTAAAGCCCCATAGTTTTGTGTTGAAAAGCTTTGGATTAATAGCACTTTTTGTATCCTTAACAGGATATGCCACCGAGCAGCAAGTTCAGCAGCACGTAGATGCGTTTATTCAGAGTCAATATAAAGATCATTTTCCAGAATTAGTCTCTGATGATGAAATTGGCCGATTAAAGCGTTTTTATGAGCATAGTGATGGAAGAGTCTCTATATTTTGGACTTATCAATCAGGCAATGTTTGGTTAGAGAAGCTGACTCTCATTAAGGTGCAAGATGATGGTTATAGCGAATTGTCGTCTATTTCTATTAACGGCGTAGTAGATAGTACGAAAAAGATTGGCGAACAGCTTGTTATACAATTACGTACATATGATGAAAGTGATCCTCGTTGCTGCCCCAGCAAGAAAACCACTTTACGCTACCGTATTTATAATAGTGATTTAGTTAAATTATAGCCTGGTTGTTTTGCTTCAGGCTATAAATCAAGAATCAGCAAATATGATATTCGCCATGTGGTTTGTTGCTGAACATAAAGGCTTGTAACTCAGATTTAAGTACTTCGACAATGTCGTTTGTAAATGGCGTTCTGATTTCACCAGAGTCTAAATACCTAAGTAAATCAGTTTCATGCTTGAGAGCTGACTGAATAGAGTAGTTAATTGGGTAAGTAACTTTAAATTGTTTGCGTGATATCACGTTGTCGTGGTTTTCAATCTCAACATAAAAAGTTAATTGCTCGTCTTCTTCGTAAATGTCACTACAGGTGCCTTGCTCACGAATACAATCTAAAACAATATTTTTAATGAAAATATCAAATTCGTTCATATTAATCCCTCAATTTTTGCCCATCCATTGGGTACAACTGAAATCTAGCAAAAAATAATTAATCTAGCCAATTCAATTTTGCATCTTTTGGATTAACACTTTCTGAACGGGGTGGTTTAAAAGCATTAGGGGGGACGTAGGAGTTAGTTGATAGAGAATAGTCGTTAGAGGATAGGATGCGCGAAACAGGTTTCACGCCTACGTTGTAGCAGCGGCTTTATGCCGCGTCATTGATAAATTTTACGAGAAACGAGAAACGAGAAACGAGAAACGAGAGGCGAGATAAAACGCGATGTAAATTGGCCGCTACACAATCAGGTCCATTCCAAATTTAAAATCTGACGGGCTAAAGCCCGACCTACAATACAGGTCGTCATTTATGGCGACTAGAGGTGAGGTAGACGCGCACCTCGCAACTTTCTCTTAAAAATTCGCTAACTTACCCTCGCAATTAAACAACCATAAACGCGATGTAAAATGGCTGCTACACAATCAGGTTCAGACCAAATTCAAAAATTGACGGGCTAAAGCCCGACCTACATGTAGGTCGTCATTTATGGCGACTAGGGGTGAGGTAGAAGCGCATCTCGCATCTCGCTCCTCGTAACTTTCCCCTTTCCCCTAGTAACTCACTAACTTACCCTCGCAATTAAACAACCATAAACGCGATGTAAAATGGCTGCTACACAATCAGGTCCATAGCAAATATAAAATCTGACGGACTAAAGCCCGACCTACAAGGTCGTCATTTATGGCGACAAGGACTCGACCCTCGCGTCTCGCACTTCGATCCTCTCACCTCGCATCTCGATCCTCGAACCTCGCACCTTTCCCCTAGTAACTCGCTAACTACTCCTAAAGCCTAGAGCCTAGAGCCTAGAGCCCAGAGCCTAAATCCTAGCCCCTAAAACCTCCCCCCTCACAATCTCTGCGCCTTTACTTAGCGCACTGAGCTTGGCGCTTGCTATGTTGCGAGGAAGGGGAGCCATACCGCAGTTTGTGCATGGGTAAAGCTTGTCGGCATCAACATATTTCAAGGCTTCGCGTAATGTCTGTGCTACTTCATCAGGGGTTTCGATTTCATTGCTCGCTACATCAATGGCACCAACCATCACTTTTTTGCCGCGAATGAGTGCTAATAGCTCAATGGGCACGCGAGAGTTGTGGCACTCAAGTGAAATAATATCGATATTCGATTTTTGAAGTTTTGGGAATACTTCTTCGTATTGACGCCATTCATTGCCTAGTGTTTGTTTCCAATCAGTGTTGGCTTTAATGCCATAGCCGTAGCAAATGTGCACGGCGGTTTCGCACTTTAAGCCTTCGATTGCTCTTTCTAGGCACTTAATGCCCCAGTCATTAACATCATCGAAGAACACATTAAACGCAGGCTCATCAAATTGAATAATATCAACACCAGCAGCTTCGAGCTCTTTCGCTTCTTGATTGAGGATTTTGGCAAATTCCCACGCTAGTTTTTCACGGCTTTGATAGTGGGCGTCATACAAGGTATCGATCATGGTCATTGGCCCTGGCAATGCCCATTTTATAGGTTGCTTGGTCTGCGAACGTAAAAACTTGGCGTCTTCAACAAACACTGGTTTGCTGCGTGATACCGGGCCAATTACACTTGGTACACTGGCTTCGTAGCGATTACGAATGGTCACTGTTTTACGGTTTTCAAAATCAACGCCATTTAAGTGTTCGATAAAGGTCGTTACAAAGTGTTGGCGAGTTTGCTCGCCGTCGCTCACGATATCAACGCCAGCTTGTTGTTGCTCTTGTAAGGCAACACGCAGCGCATCTTGTTTGCCGTCGATAAGCTCTGCGCCTTGCAATTTCCAAGGCGACCATAAGGTTTCAGGCTCAGCAAGCCAAGCAGGTTTTGGTAAGCTGCCAGCTGTCGATGTGGGTAATAACTTTCTCATTTTTACTCTCTTTAAATCGCGTAGTTAGCAGACCATTTCTCAAGCATTGATTGATAAGGCTTAATAAAGTGCTGCTCTGTAAATTTACCTTGTGCAATCGCAAGTTGGCTGCGCTCTTCACGGTCGTAGACAATCTGCGTGATCGAGTGATCGGCGTTTCTTAAATTTGGTTGATAGCAACTACCCGCCACGGCATTGGCATTATAAATTTCTGGACGGTAGATTTTTTGGAATGTTTCCATGGTGCTAATCGTGCTGATCAACTCTAAGTTGGTGTAATCGTTCAGCAGGTCACCAAAGAAATAAAACGCCAGCGGAGCAACTGTGTTTGGTGGCATAAAATAGCGCACCTGCAAGCCCATTTTTTTAAAGTATTGCTCGGTTAATGACGACTCATTTGGTTGGTACTCAGCACCTAAAATTGGGTGTTGGTTTTCTGTACGATGGTACGTTTTGTTATCAGACACGCTTAAACAAATAACAGGAGGTTTTTTAAAGTGTTGTTTATAGGTTTCTGAATTTATGAAGCTTTTAAAAAGTTTGCCATGAAGATCACCAAAGTTTTCGGGAATGCTAAATTCGTTTTTCGCTTTGTTATGATCAAGCAGCAGTACGCTAAAGTCGTAATCACGTACATACGATGAAAAGTTATTACCAACAATTCCTTCGATACGTTCATTAGTTTGGTGATCAATGATATTGGTTTTTAATACCTCAATAGATGGGAAAGCTTCAGCGCTCCCCGCAATTTCTAAATCAACCGAAATGATTTCAAGTTCTACTGAATAGCGGTTGCCTTGCGGGTTATCCCAATTTGCTAGTGCATTAAAGCGGCTATCAATCATTTTTAATGCATTACGCAAATTTTGTTGACGGCTTGCGCCTCGTGCCAAGTTAGCAAAGTTAGTTGTAATACGCGTGCTGTTAGATGGGTGATAGTTTTCGTCTAGCTTTAAACTTTTAACTGTATATTTAAAATCGTTGTTCATAGCAATGTGTCCATATTTCCTGAGATAAATGATTGCTGCTCACCTTCCTTAAATCGCTAGGTCATTAACCTTGAGGTGGCTTGGTATCAATTTATACGTGCTCAGTATCATGAAGAAAAACGTTTTTATTTCAGGTAAAACATGAGGCAGATTCATAAATATTTACTGTTTTAGTAAAACATTTAGGAAGGGATAGTGAAAAAATGCTTTAAAGTCATTTTGGACGTCTGGATTTCTAAATGGGTTTGTTAGAGTTGCAGTAATTTCATATAAAACGTGAGTAATATTCACTACTTAACAGGACTTTTGAGAGCAACCCCGTACTTTATTGTTGTTATACTCGGTTCCCTAAACCAACAACATAGACAAATACAATGAATGAATTAATCGTGCTTATTATCGCTTGCGCCGTACTTGGCAGTGGGGTTGGCTTTTTAGCGGGGCTATTAGGAATTGGTGGCGGTTTGGTGATTGTGCCCATATTAAGCATGATCTTGCTGCACTTTCAGGTGTTACCTGCTGAGCAAGTTGTGCTGGTGGCGATTGCTACATCGCTTGCCTCAATTCTGTTTACATCTACGTCATCAGCTATCGCTCACCATAAAAATGGTAATGTGCCTTGGCAATTGGCTCCGTGGGTGATGACTGGGGTTGCACTAGGTGCACTTATCAGTGGCTTTTTGGCTTCACTATTACCAGAACATGTAGTGCGAATTGTATTTGCTGTGAGTGTATTGCTTATTGCACTAAAAATGATTTTAGGCAGTAAAAATGACAGCCAAACATTACGCTCGCTACCTAATAAAGGCCTGTTAACATTTTATACAAGCATCACGGGGGGGCTCTCTGCCATGATAGGTATTGGCGGTGGTGCGGTACTTGTGCCGTTACTAACGTTTTTCTCGGTGGATATGAAAAAAGCTATTGGCTGTGCCTCGGCCTGCGGTATTGTCATTGCGCTATTTGGTTCAGTGGGTTACATCAGCTCGGGCAGTCAGTACCTTACATTAAAAGAGGGCTTTGCCGGTTTTGTTTATTTACCAGCCTTGTTTGGTATTGTTTGTACTTCGTGGTTTACCGCACCATTAGGTGCAAAAGCAACGCATCATTTGCCTGTGTCTACCATCAAGAAAATCTTTGCAGGGCTTTTGGTAATTATGGCTGTGAATATGCTTATAAAGTAGTGTTAACTATTAAATCTACTTTGCGATTTATTTAAAGTTAGCAGTGCTTTTTGAACCAACACTCAAAAAACTCTATAAACGCTTTCACTTGCCGAGGTTGGAATTGCCTGCTTGGATATATCACCTGTAGGCCGACACTTTTTTTATCGCTGTGGCTAAAGCCTCGAACATACTCATCTAGTATCAAAATAAGGTCGCCTGTTTTGAGGTCATTTTTGATATCAATGTATGATTTTAAGGCTATGCCATGGCCTTGATTTGCCCAGCGTCTTACCACCTCACCGTCTGAGCATGAAAGGTGGGGAGCTACTTTAATAGAAAAGTGCGTGTTATCTACCTCAAAATGCCAGTCATTTAGCGGTTGCCCAAGTCGCTCAAGTACAAGGCAACGATGATTTTTTAAATCTTCGGGATGCCTTGGCAAGCCAAACGATTCTATATAGCTAGGTGAGGCGCAAAGCACACGGCGGTTATTACATAGCGGGCGGCTAATCAAGTTACTATCAGGCAAATTGCCGAATCTAAATGCCAGATCAATACCTTCCTCAACAATATTGGTAACCCCATCTGTCAGTACTAAGTGCGGTTTAACATCTGGGTGGCTATTGATGAATTCTGCTAATGCGGGTGCAACAAACTGGCGACCAAAGTCAGATGTTGCAGAGAGTTTCAGCTGGCCTCTTAGGCTTTGTTGCGACTCTTGAAGTATGTTTTCTGTGTTTTCGACTTCTGCTAATACTCTTAAACAGCCACTATAAAAACGTTCACCTGCATCTGTTAAGGCAATACTGCGCGTATTACGCGTTAACAATCGCGTATCGTAATTTTGCTCAATTTTATTAATTCGTGCTGTCATACTTGCAGGCGAAAGCCCCAATTTTCTTCCCGCAGCGGCTAAACCTCCCGCTTTTACAACGTGAACAAAAAGCGCCATATCATCAATTTTTGACATTATTCTTCAGTTTTAATGAATACTTATTTAACTCTAAGGCTAATTATCAATTTAGTCAAAATAGTTAAACTCATTTCATCACTTGAAGGAGATAGAAATGCAGCTTAATCATGCTCTGTTATTAGCAACGAATATCCAGCACATGGCTCAGTTTTTAGAGTCGTTAGGCCTTAAAAAGGGGCCAAGGCCAGCATTTGGTTTTGATGGTGTTTGGTTATATGACGACTTGGATACACCATGCATTCATATAGCAGCTAAGTTTGGCATAAATGAATCGCAATCTGATTACTTAACCCAAGCTTCGGTATCAACAGAAGCAGTTGGCTTATCAACGGTTGACCACCTTGCTTTCTTTGCAACTGATTATCAAGAAGTTAAAGCACGGCTAGAAGCAACTTCAATACCATTCGTTGAGCGGGAAGTGCCGGCAGCGAATGAGCATCAAGTGTTTATTCAAGGGCCTGATGGCTTAAAAATAGAAATTTTATTTACACGCAGCGAGCTTATTTAAAAGGTACACACATGAAAAATAGAGTATTTAATACAGACCAAATTGGTCATCATAAAACCGCAAATAAAATAGTGATGGCTCCAATGACCCGTTCACGTACGGCTCAACCAGGCGATATTCCGACAAGTTTAATGGCAGAATATTATGCGCAACGAGCCAGTGCAGGTTTTATAGTATCAGAGGCGACGCAAATTTCTGCACAAGGAAAGGGCTACTCATTTACCCCCGGGATTTATACTGAAGAGCAAATCAATGGATGGCGCAAAGTAACGCAGGCTGTTCATCAGCAAAATGGTCTCATTTTTTCTCAGTTATGGCATGTTGGCAGAATGTCGCATAGTGTCTTTCATCCAGGCGGCTTGCCAGTTGCGCCAAGTGCTATTGCTCCAAATGCGCAAGTGTGGGTGGTTGATGAAAATGGCGAAGGCCAAATGCTTGATTGTCCTACACCACGTGAATTATCGACCAATGAAATTAAGGGCATTGTTGAAGACTATAAACAAGCTGCTTTAAATGCGATTGCAGCAGGGTTTGATGGCGTTGAGGTACATGCAGGCAATGGCTATTTAATTGATCAATTTCTAAGGCAAACATCAAACAAACGTACCGATGAATACGGCGGTAATATTGAAAATAGAGCAAAGTTCGCGCTGCAAATCATTACCGCAATTAGCCAAGCTATCGGCCCAGAAAAAACGGCTATTCGATTAGCTCCTTTTATTACACAAAGAGGCATGGATGATCCGCAAGCAATCGATGCCATTTTATATCTAGCTAAAAAGTTTGATGAACTTGGAATTGCTTATGTGCATTTAGCGGAAGCTGATTGGGATGATGCTCCCCTCGTAACAGATGAGTTTAGAGTTAAATTACGTGAAAGCTTTGGTGGCAAAATAGTGGTTGCAGGAAATTACACATTAGCAAAGGCCGATAAACTAATTGGTGAAGGCTTAGTTGACTATGTTGCATTTGGCAGAAAGTTTATTGCAAACCCTGATTTACCTTATCGTTTAGAGCACAATTTACCTTTGAATGAAATATCAGATCCTACTACTTTATTTGGTGGTGATGAGCGAGGTTACACAGACTACCCAGTATATCAGGGAAATAAATGATGAAATTTTTAAAGCCAATTTTAATTGCGTCGGTGTTTGTTCTAAGCTCCTTAGGTGTAGCTCAAGCTAAGGAGGCAACATCTGTATTTTGGCCTGATGATGCTCAACTTGTGATCTCAATTTCGATGCAGTTTGAGGCAACAGCGCAAGACCAATCAGATCCAGGCCCGTTTCCACCGCAAGAGCTGGGTTATCCAGACACTATTTCACCCTCTTGGTACCAGTACGGCATGAATGAAGGCATACCCAGGCTGCTAGATTTATGGGATAAGCATCAAATTAAAGTAACTTCTCATATGGTTGGCCGAGCTGTTGAATTAAATCCTGAATTAGCAAAAGAAGTCGTTCGGCGCGGGCATGAAGCATCAGGGCACGGACAAACATGGACCCCTCAATACTCTATGAGTGAAGAGCAAGAGCGACAGTCATACATAAAAAGTGCAAATATCATTGAAAAAGTCACAGGGCAACGGCCTGTGGGGTTTAACGCTTTTTGGATGAGGCACTCAAAAAACACACTCAAAATCCTTAAAGAATTAGGTTTTATTTATCATATAGACGATTTATCTCGTGATGAGCCATCGCTAACACCTGTCGGAAGTGACGACATTGTTGTTGTTCCATACACTTATAGAAACAACGATATAGTTCGGTACACTGGCAGCACAGCCATGACTGGTAAAGCGTATTTACAAGAGCTTAAGGACGAGTTTGATGTGCTCTACAAGGAAGGCAAACAACGCAGAAGAATGATGTCTATCAGTGCTCACGATAGATTAGCGGGCACTCCCGCTAGAGTGAAAGCGTTGGATGACTTTATAACCTATGCAAAGCAGCACAAGGGGGTTAAGTTTATGCGTAAAGATGACATAGCAAAATGGATTTTACGCCAAGACAATGTGCCAAAAAACTCACCTCGAACTTTTGAAGAGAATTTGTTATGAAATACACACTAACCTTTATTGCATTACTTTTATCTGGCTGTGCCTCACAGCAGCAAATGGGTGAATTTGAGGATGTAGTAATCGCAGATCATCACTGCCCAGGGGAAATAGATCGAAGCTATAACACCACGATTTATAGCTCAGACGAACCAGAAAAAATTGGCAAAACTGAAGTCACTACACATTGCACTCCAGTTAAAACAGAAACTGAATTTGAAAGAGACTTAAGGGAGCATCAGTAACTTCTTAAAACGCCTCAAAATACGTTTGCTAAGGCTGCAATTATGCTTACTAAATAGCATTAACGTATTAATTCGACAAGAGGAAAGTCGTTTGTTAATGTCAGTTAAGCAGTATTTAGGCTGCTTAACTGCTTTTTTCGAAAGCTGTAGGCGCTAATTAAGGACTATTTTTTAAGGAAAATGTTATGGAACGCTGGTGCTTTCAAGCGAGTAAAAAAACACTAAGCTCTTTATTTGTTGCTCTATCGTTAATGGCTTTGCCAGTGGCTGCTGAGCCTACAAAGCCACTCGAAACTCACCATGCTTTAATGAGCCAAGTTCTCAATGCAAACCAACAAGCTCCCCTTACAGGTTTTGCACTTCATGTGATTGTTGATGATGGACATGCTTTTTCAACGGCAAAGCAAAGTAAAGAAAATGCGCCGCAAGTTATTAACCCAAATAGTTTATTTAGAATTGCCAGTGTGACCAAAACTTTCACTGCGGCAACGGTGCTACGTTTGCACGAGGAAGGAAAACTAAGCCTTGATACAACGCTTGATAAGTTAATTTCTGACGACTTTTTTGCGCTTCTTGAAAGCGATGGTTATGCCCTTGATAAAATGACGCTTAAGCAAGTGCTGAGTCACACGGCAGGGTTATACGATCACGCCCAAAGCGATCAGTATTTAGCTGGCATAATGGCAAATCCGCAGCAAGATATTACGATGCGCGAGCAAATTAAAGGGTGTGTAGAGTGGGGCGACCCAGTTGGTAAACCTGGTGAGCGTTTTTCATATTCAGATACCGGTTATGTGTTACTCGGCCATATTATTGAAAGAGTGACAGATTTACCGCTACCTGAAGCGGTTCGCCAATACTTAAGTTTCGACAAAAATCATATTGAAAATGTGATCTGGGAACGGGGTGATTCGGTTGCTGTGGATGAATCTCGTCGCGTACATCAATACTTGCATGGCACCGATACTTTTAATTGGAGCCCAACTGTCGATTTATATGGTGGCGGTGGGCTTGTTGCCAGCCCAATCGGTATGGCTAAATTTTATCAGGCTTTATTTTCAGGTAAGGTCTTCAAACATCCAGAAACGCTCAAACTCATGCTCTCGGATAAAGGCTTACCAGCAGATAGCCCTTACCGTTTAGGTGTATTTGCAAAAGAATATAACGGCACCTTGGTTTATCAACATGGTGGCTTTTGGGGCACTTTGGTGATGTATGAGCCAACAACGCAGGTGGTGGTCGCAGGGGCTGTTACTCAGCAAAAAGATTACGATCATCTTGAAAAAGTCATGAGTGACTATTTAACCTTACAAGCAAAATAACCCTCTAAAAACGGCAAGATCTAAGCTGGCGCAAAGATGCGCCAGATTCTTTCTTTAGTTCAATTTAAACTAAGTCATCAAGAAAAATAACTTGCGCACTTTATATAACAAAAATATTATATAACCAAATTGTTATGGAGTGAGTCGTGAAAGTTCTCTTTTTATGTACAGAAAATTCAGCCCGATCAATTATGGCTGAAGCGTTGCTTAAACATCATGGTAAAGGTGAGTTTGAGGTGTTTAGTGCGGGCACAGAACCTTATGCGGTAGACCCTCGTACGCTTGCGGCGATTGAGCATTTTGGTCTAAAAACTGATGACTTACACTCAAAGCACTTAAACGATGTAACTAACCTACATTTTGATTACGTCATTACCTTATGTGATGACGCTGCAAAAGAATGCGCTAATCGCGTTGATGGTACACATTGTTTAGGCTGGGACTTTATTGATCCAAAAACGCGTCCTGAACCTCACGCCTTTGAAAAAACCTTGCAAGAGCTCAATGAGCGAATTAAACAGTTTGTGCAATCCCATAACAAAGAAAAACCAGCATCGATTTCGCCAACCACATTTTATAAAGCCCTTGCAGATGATATTCGTTTAAAAAGCTTATTGCTTATCGCCGTTGAGCAAGAGGTTTGCGTATGCGAGCTAATGACGGCACTTAACGAGCAGAGTCAGCCAAAGGTTTCAAGGCATTTAGCGCAGCTTAAAAAACAGGGCATTTTGTCGGATAGAAAACACCAGCAGTGGGTATTTTACTCTTTAAACCCGACTCTACCTATGTGGATGAAACAAACAATTACCTCGACCGTGGTAAACGAACCAAATTTCATAGAAAACGAGTTAGCAAGGCTAAATGCGATGGGTGATGATCGCCCAACTCGTGTTGCTCGTTGCTGCAATTAAGGACTGAAAATGGGTGTTTTTGAACGATATTTATCTGTATGGGTTGCTGCTGCTATCGCCATCGGTGTGACGCTTGGGGTGATGTTTCCGCCTTTATTTGAGCTAATAGCGAAAGCCGAAGTGGCCCATGTAAACATTGTTGTTGCACTGTTTATTTGGGTAATGATCTATCCAATGATGGTGCAAGTTGATTTTTCAACGATTAAAGAAGTCGGTAATAACCCTAAAGGGCTGATACTCACTTTAATCATTAACTGGCTAATCAAACCGTTTTCAATGGCCGCGTTAGGTTGGTTATTTTTTGAAGGGTTATTTGCTGATTTGGTTAGCCCTGAAACGGCGCAAGAATATATTGCTGGGATGATTTTGCTTGGTGTTGCACCTTGTACGGCAATGGTGTTTGTGTGGTCACAACTGACCAAAGGCGATGCAAATTACACCTTAGTGCAAGTGTCTGTGAACGACATCATTATGATTTTTGCCTTTGCACCTATTGCGGGGGTGTTGCTGGGTGTATCTGATATTCATGTGCCATGGCTTACATTGATGATTTCGGTTGTGTTGTATGTATTGCTGCCACTTATCGCCGGGGTATTAACACGAAAAGCGCTTAATAATTCAGCACAAAATGAAGCTGCAGTGCAGTCATTTTTAGAGAAAATTAAACCGTATTCAGTTGTTGGCTTATTGGCCACTGTGGTCTTACTGTTTGGGTTTCAGGCGAACACGATTTTAGCCCAACCGCTAAACATTGTACTGATTGCTATTCCGCTTGTTTTGCAAACCTACGGTATTTTTGCAATCACCTATTTCATTGCGTTAAAACTTAAGCTTAAGCATAACATTGCCGGGCCAGCATGTTTAATTGGTACCTCTAACTTTTTTGAGTTAGCGGTCGCAGTGGCTATTTCATTATTTGGTTTGCACTCGGGTGCAGCATTAGCAACGGTTGTTGGGGTGTTGGTCGAAGTACCTGTGATGCTGTCGTTGGTTGCAATCGTCAATAAAACAACACATTGGTTTAAAGAATAATTGGGGAATCATAATGCAATCACATCCATTTGATATTTTACAACTAGAAACTGGGGCATTTATTTTTACCCCTTGCCCTGGCACAAAAGACGTTGGTTTATCACAGTCTGTTGCTGATTTAAAAGCGGCAGATGCAAAAGCAATTATTACTCTGATGTACGATGAAGAGCTTGTTAAAAATGGCGCGCAGCAGCTTGCAATCGAATGTGAGCGAGCAGATCTCAGCTGGTTTCAATTACCTATTATCGATGATGACGCGCCAAGCGAAGCGTTTAGTTTAGCTTTCAACAAACACCTTAACGAGATTCTTGCCATCATAAAAAGCGGTGGTAGCGTGGCTGTGCACTGTAAAGGCGGCTCAGGCCGTACAGGCTTAGTTATTGGTTTATTAATGCATGAGCTTGGCTATGCTAAAAATGACATAGTTAATCAAGTGCAGGCTATTCGCCCTAAATCGTTGCATAACCCAGTACAACGTTCATTTTTCGACAATTTTCAAAAAGTAGGAGCTTAACAATGGCAATTAAAGTAGGCATTAATGGTTTTGGCCGTATGGGTCGTTTATCACTAAGAGCAGCGTTTGCATGGGACGACGTTGAGTTTGTGCAAATTAATGATCCTGCGGGTGATGCAGCTACATTGGCTCACTTACTAAAGTATGATTCGGTGCACGGTATTTGGCCTCATGAGGTTGAAAGTAAAGACAACAGTGTGATCATCGATGGCCACGAAATTAACGTTACGCAAAATAAAACGATTGCAGACACTGATTGGTCTGGTTGCGATATCGTTATTGAAGCCTCTGGTGTGATGAAAAAAACCGAGTTACTGCAAGCCTATCTTGATCAAGGTGTGAAGAAAGTTGTTGTCACCGCCCCTGTAAAAGAAGACGGTGTGCTGAATATTGTAATGGGTGTAAACGATGATTTATACGATGTAAATCAGCATGATATTGTTACAGCAGCATCGTGCACTACCAACTGTTTAGCGCCTGTGGTTAAAGTATTGCAAGAAAAAATTGGTATCAAACATGGTTCAATGACCACTATTCACGATATCACTAACACGCAAACTATCTTAGATGCGCCCCATAAAGACTTACGCCGTGCTCGCGCATGTGGCATGAGCTTAATTCCAACTACAACCGGCTCTGCAACAGCGATTACACATATTTTCCCTGAACTTAAAGGTAAATTAAACGGCCACGCGGTTCGTGTGCCGTTAGCCAATGCATCAATCACTGACTGTGTGTTTGAAGTGACAAAGCCAACCACTGCTGAGCAAATTAACCAATGGATGCAAGAAGCCGCAGAGGGCGAGCTAAAAGGCATTTTGGGCTATGAAGAAAAGCCACTTGTTTCTATCGATTATAAAACTGATCCACGCTCAAGCATTGTTGATGCGCTATCAACCATGGTTGTCAACGAGACACAAGTTAAGCTGTATGTTTGGTACGATAACGAATGGGGTTATGCAAACCGTACCGCCGAACTTGCCCGAAAAGTTGCGCGATCACTTCAAGGTTAAAAGCAATGACGCGTTTGGCTAATCTTCCCGCTGATATAAAGCAGTACTTAATTGTCACTGGGAATTACTGGGCATTTACGCTTACAGATGGCGCATTGAGAATGTTGGTGGTACTGCATTTTCATGCGCTTGGCTACTCGCCTTTGAGTATTGCCATGCTGTTTTTGTTTTATGAGATTTTTGGTGTTGTCACTAACTTAGTGGGCGGCTATTTAGGCGCAAGGCTTGGTTTAAACAAAACCATGAATATTGGCCTTGCCATACAGGTTGCAGCCTTGTTCATGTTGGCAGTCCCCCCTGAATGGCTAAGTGTTGCCTATGTGATGCTGGCGCAGGCTCTGTCTGGGATTGCAAAAGATCTCAATAAAATGAGTGCTAAAAGCTCAATTAAAATGCTGGTTGCCAGTGGCCAAGAAGGCACCTTGTTTAAATGGGTAGCGATACTAACAGGCTCTAAAAACGCATTAAAAGGTGTGGGCTTCTTTTTAGGTGGTTTACTTCTCACATTAATGTCGTTTAAAGGCGCAATGCTAACCATGGCTGCCACTTTGCTGGTGGTGTGGTGTTTTAGTATTTATGCACTTAAAAATGATTTAGGCAAAGCTAAAAACAAACCTAAGTTTAACGAGATATTTTCAAAAAGTAGTTCAATCAATATCTTGTCAGCCGCGAGGTTGTTTTTGTTTGGTGCGCGTGATGTTTGGTTTGTAGTTGCACTTCCGGTGTTTTTATCGCAAGCCTTTGATTGGGACCACTGGACCGTGGGGGCCTTCTTAGCTAGTTGGGTCATTGGCTATGGGGCTGTGCAATCTTTTGCTCCTAAAATCATTAAGCTTAATAAGCAAACATCACCAAGTGCAGAGACAGTTAAGTGGGCATCATTGCTTGCTTTAGTCACCTTAGCCATTGCTCTTGCCATTGGTTTTGACTGGGCAGTAAAACCAATGTTGATAGGCGGACTGATGTTGTTCGGCGTAGTCTTCGCGATTAACTCATCATTGCACAGCTACTTAATTGTTAGCATGGCTGATGCCGATGGCGTATCACTTGATGTCGGGTTTTACTATATGGCCAATGCCATGGGACGCTTAATTGGTACTATGTTGTCGGGCTTAGTGTTTCAGCTTTATGGCTTAGCAGCCTGTTTGGCTATATCGCTGTTATTTATTGTTATTACCGCCGTTATTTCGACTAAATTACCAAAACAAATTTAGTTAAATCTAAACACGCCCTACAAAGGTAAGCATGCTTTATTGCTTACCTTTGTTCATGCATAGCATCAGAAATAATAAAATCATACCAATTCGCTTAATTTAGTAGTCTATTTTGAGGCAAAGAAACCTCGTTGATAGCAAGGCAAAAATTTCGTTATTTAGTTGTTCTAACTCAGAAATTTTTAACGCAGGTAGCGACAGGTTTAATCCCTCAAAATGATTAAGTCTTATTGCGGATTGGTATCAGTCACCTTCAGGCTTGAAAAGCTCTTCGAGCATTGGCTGTGGGTTGTTTAAAAATGCCTTTGTAATTTGGTAATGCTCAGTATCCTCATAATTTATTTGTTCAATACCTTGTGCTCCCACTTGGTAGATCCTCGCACCCGGGTATGCCATTAAAATCGGTGAGTGTGTGGCAATAATGAACTGAGAGTTCTGTTCAATTAGTTGAAACATGCGACTTAAAACAGCCAACTGCCTAGCAGGAGAAAGTGCAGCCTCAGGCTCATCTAAAATATAAAGCCCATTGCCGATGAAGCGGTTTACCATAAGCGCTAAAAACGATTCGCCATGTGATTGATGATGAAGGGATGTACCACCATAGGCATCTATCAGCTTAGATCCTCCAGAAAATCCCGAATCCAAGTCATCAATATTTGATGCAACGTTATAGAAGCTTTCAGCTCGCAAGAAAAAACCATCTTTGTATCTCTTAAACGATTTTGAGAGTAGCAAGTACTTATGAAGCTCTGAATGCGATTGCTGAGTTTGAAAGTTAAAGTTTTTAGAACCACCTTCGGCGTTAAAACCTAAGGCGATAGCAATTGCTTCTAAAAGAGTCGATTTCCCAGAACCATTTTCACCTACAAATATTGTGACATGTTTTGAAAAGTCTATTTCAAAGAGCTGATTAACCGCAGGAATAGAGAATGGATATGTATCAAAAGAGAAAACGTGCTCTCGTTTGAATGTCATCTTTTGAAGATACGGTAATGCGTCCATACACAATATTCCTAATAAAGACGAACTAGACCCTTAGTAGGCTCTGGTAACTTTCTAACTTTAAGTTTTTCACCTGTTCAAAGCAAGCGAAGCGAAACCGCAGTTAAGCAGTGAAAATGGCTGTAATGAGCCTAAAGTTCATAATTCAGGCTCAAGATAGTAATTTAAATTTCTGTGACTTCAGGTAGCTTATATGTTCTGTCTAAAATACTTTCGCCAGGCCTGTAAACTCGCATGAGAAAGTTCCAGCCTTGAGTAATATCAGCTCTATTAGCTTGATCGCCACAAGCTTGTTCTGAGCCGAAAAATGCGGTGAATGTTCCATTTTCGTTTAGGGTAACATTACGATCATTAATTATGTTGTTCGTTGATTTCATGAAGCCATCATCACCATAAACAGTAATAGACCAAAACGCATCATTATCAGGTACTTCGTATGTTGCAGAATAGCACTTACTTGGATCGGCAGGGCCTGTATAGTTTATATAAACAGCGTCTTTTTCAGGAAATAGACCCCAAGCACCAGCCACTGCTAAGTGGCGGCTTTGTTCGTTAACTTCTCCTTTTTTGCCCATCCAATCAGCTTCGTATTGTGCGAATTTTTGAAACTCTTTTTCATAATCGGCGCGAAGTTTAAGCATTGATGGCTTATCCCAGTCAGGCTTTGGAAAAGTGTCATTACTATTTGTAGAAATGATAATTTTCTTTTGTAATTCATTTACAAGAGCAACATCAGCAGAGTCATCTGGAGCAAGAAGCTGGATCCTTTGAATAACTGCCTGATACTTTGTTGTGTTAGGTAAAGCATGAGTTCCTGATTCATAAAATACCGCTGTTGCGTAGTGATCATTATCAACAACATAGACCGAGAAATATCGATCATCAGGAAACTCAGGAATTGTTACAGTAGCACCTCCTTCAGTATCTACTACAGCGCCTGCATACAGAGTATCTTTATTCATTCTCACTACACTTTGCTGATCCAGTGGCGTTGGTTCAGTGATGTAAAAGAACTCATTGATTTTACCGCCTGCTCTTAGTTGAAAGTCGAAAAATGAAAAGTCATCTTCAGCTCTTATGTAGTTTTCTGGAGTGACTAATTTTTGCGTGCTTTTAATAGTAGAACTCGCAGTTTTTATATCTTCAGAATTTGTTGTTTCTGTTTTATTATCGCCACAGCCAGCAAGGGTAAGACCGGCAATTATAAAAATCGATGTATTGAGCATGAGGCGCATTCGATGATCTCCATATTTTGCATAAACTTAAGTAAAGGGATTATTTTTCGAACAAAAAATAATCTAGCAAGTTAATAACTTTAACTCAATGTTTGGGTACAAAGTTGTTAGTTTGTTTGATCGCCATCATGATTTTAGGCTGTCATATTTAGAAGTTTAGCTTCGCTTTTATTATTGTTTTCTTGTAACTTACTTAGCAACAAGAGTGATAAGTAGGTTGTTATGTCTGGGTATGCTTTTATTAAACAACGGAAAAAGCCACTTTTAACTGTGGCTATGGTATTAGTATGCGTAATATTTATTAACAGTTACGTCTCTCAAAAAACTGCTCCATTAGCTACCAGTTCAGAACTATCGAATAATAAAAGAGCTACGCAGCAAGTTGACGCACAAGTGAGCATGCCCGCTACCAAGCTTGAAACGAGTTTGTTAGCAGATAAATTAGTTGAGCAAGGGAATGAGGTAAATAATAGTCGCGAGCTTATTATCAAAAACCCACCAAACTGGCGTTTTGATGGCGTGTTTCTAGACCATTTTACAGAGCTAAAGCAACGTGCTCAGCAAGGTGATGTGGAGGCTAACTACCTCATCGCGCAAAACCTTAAGTATTGTTTTAATGCGCCTTTAGATGAACAGGTCCTGGAAGTAAAGTTGGCTGAAATCTATGAGTTTAGTGATGCTGGCGAGATACAAAGCCGTGTTTTAGATAAATATGAGCATTGCCAAGGATTAGATTTAGCAACGCGGCGTTCTTTTTACAGTTATTTGGCAGAGGCTGCAGAAAATGGCTCCGCTTATGCGCAGCAAACGTTTGCTGGGCTAACGCCCGAATTTTACATGAAGTCGCAATTTCCTGAGAAGTTGTCACGTGCAGAGTTCATCAAAAATCGTGATAGTTTTAAAGAGCGTAAAACCGTATTTTTAGAGCAAGCAGCGAAGCAGGGTAGTGAACAAGCGCTGATGAGTTTAGCGAGCATGTATTACAGCGAACAAGTTGGTGAGCATAGTGCAGCAAAAGCCTACGCTATAAATCGACTCATTATGGAAATCACGCAAAATAACGATGTGTATAATCGTTATGCGTGGTTTGAGCAAAGGCAATACCCGACACTTTCAGATGAAGAGCTGAGTATTGCGAACAATTTATTTGAACAATGGCTTTTGCAAATAAATAAAAATGGTACGTTATATCTAAAGCACTGAGTACCCAAAGAATTAATAACCCAAAGCAAGGATGGCAATGATGTTTGAACCAAACTATACAAGTTACACTCTTGAAGAGTTGTTAGATTGCAAAGCGAATATAGACGCACAAGCATGGCCCGAACGTCTAAAAAAAATCGAAAATGCGTTGAGTGTTTATGCTAGTCAATCTACTGAGCACGAAAAACAGTACAAACAAGCGGTGTTTGATGCTTATTGCGAGACGTTACGCCACGATCTAACCATCAGTATCGACGATAATATTCTATGGTTTTTAAGACCGTTTTCTAAGCAAGCTAAAGATATTACTCCCAGTACCTTTGCTGGCGAAGTTTGCCCGCTTTGCAAAGCAAAGCTTAACGCAACCTCATGGGCCGCAGGTTGGCAGTTGAGCTGCGAACATTGTGAAGTAACAGGGATTATTGTTGAAAAGTTTGGCTATTAATCGTCTTTTAAATCAACGGCCACAATATCCGCTTCTTTGCCCAGATACATAGAAGCGATAATACTGCCATCGGGCATCATCGCAATTGAGCGGTCATCTTTGACTGAGCGTGGTGGCAAACTATGTAAAATGCGGTCTTCACCTTGCCAGCTAAATTGGCGAATTTCATCTGCACTGTCTGTCCGCGATAAATATATCACCCCTTGCTCAGTTAGCTGCCAATTGCCCCAGTCTTTGGGTTGTAAATCTGCGATAAGCGGTTGTTTAGCTGTGTCATCAAGCAACCAAATTCCATTACTGTCGGCTTTAACATAAAAAATACGACCATCTTTATATTGCTGAGCAAAAATACCGCCATCTAAGGTTAATTGCTCGGTGATCCCTGACTGAAGATTTTGCTGCCATATTTGCCAGTTACCATTTAAATTTGCACTGTAAAGAAGTGATTGATCGTCTTGGCTCCAACTAAAGTTTTTGGTGGCGTAATCTAGAAATTTTAATTGGGTAAGTTTGCCATCGGCAACATTACCTAAATAAAGTTGGTATGGATTATCTTTCTTATCCTGCATGGGGATCACAAATCTATCGCCTTTATGAGAAATAGCATGAATATAAGGACTGCCATCTAGGCGGGTAAATTTATGAGCGAATTTCTCATTCAGTGTTGCAGACCAAAGTTGGAAGAATCCACCTTTGTTGCTAAAGAATATGATTTTTTCTTGGCTTTTCGAATAAGCCGGATAAAGATCACGGCCATATGAAAATGGCATAGCAGCGATATTTCCGCTTGGCATTATTTGATAGAGCTGTTCCATTGAAGTATAGCGGGGGTAGACTAATTGCGGTTGCTCACCTAAACGTACTGCGATCCGGCCTGGAATATTTTCATATGAAACAGGCGTAACAGTGCCATCACTTAATGTGATACGTAATATGGCAAGTTCTGATTGCCAAATCGTCACAAAATAAAGGTAGGTATCATTAGGGCTCCATGCCAGTGAAAATATCTCTCGCTCTTCTTTCAATAACGGCCGAGTTTTACCATTTTTATCGCGCAGATAAATGTTGCCAAGAGGGTCTTGTCGGCTGGCGTATGCAATCGCGCTACTCGTATTTGCCCAAGCAAAAGGGAAATCATGAAATTTCCCTTGAGCAATTGATATTTCACTATCAAGACCCGTGTCCATATCGACACTATGAAGGTTTACGCCACCTTTATCATTTTGTCTTGCATAGGCTAATTGATTACCAATCCGAGACCAACTTAACGTTGTGGTCAGGTTACCCGCATAGCATGGACTCAGTTGCTGCCGCGTTTCAGTATTTAAATGTTTGATGATGATTTTACAGTGCTCATCATTACTAACCATATAAGCGACGGCTTCACCATCGGGCGACCAAGTGGGTGACACAGCATGCTCATCTAGCTCAGAAACTGCAATGGGAACAGAGCTTTTCTTTGTTAAATCAATATAGTAAATACCTGGGACATTGACGCCATTATCCCATTGGAAGGCCATTTTTTTTCCATCAGTCGTAAATGCAGGGTTCTCTTCGGCACCTTTAAAATATGACAGATTAGTGGGGCGTTGAGTCACTGAACTTGAGCCCTCTTCAGCCATTAAGTGTGCTAATTGAAAATATAAAATGGGCAAAATGAATATTGCCAACATGATAAAAATGGTGTGTTTAAGTGACCAATGAGCGGTTTTTACATTTTTTACTGGCTCAGAGAATAAATCTTCATCAAGACGGTAGCCTGTTTTTGCTACTGTAAGAATGACATCTTGTTCAGCCCCTGTTTGTGAAAATGCTTTCCTTAGCTGCCATATCGCTTGATTGAGTGCTTTTTCGCCGACTTCTGGTTGGCTATGCCAAATACTCTCTATGAATTCTTCTCGTGCGACGGTTTTTGTTTTAGCAGAGATAAGGAGTAAAAGTACATTCATGACTTTAGCAGGTACTTTTGCTTCACCCTTTTTACCTCTAATTAAAAGCTGATCTGGCACGACAGTCCATTCATTCAAAGAGACGTTTTTTAATTTTGATTTATTAATCAATGACAAAGTGAACTCGACTACTTATTTAACATTCGAAGGCAAAATAAAGTTAAAAAAATGCGCCTTCAGTTTCAGCAATGTGAACAAATATAACATTTAAAAAATATTATAGTAATAAAGTTGAGATAAACGGCGGTCATCTAATTTGTTGAAAAATAATAATAAATAAAAAAAAGATAAAAATTTGAGGTTCTTAAGATGGTGTTTGCGTGTTTCGGCTTTTATAACAAGCCGGTGTTAATGGAGTACTGGGCTCCTAACCATAAAAATAACCAAAAAGAGAATAACTATGCGATTTTTATCTCATTCCATAAGACGGGGTTGTTCCTTGTTATGTGGTGTAAGTTTACTCAGCTCTGCTGCGTTTGCCTTACCACAAACAGGTGAGCAAATTAAAACATCGAACAAAAAAGAGCAGTACCTAATTGTGTTGAGTGATGTGGCAAGCTCAGCCATTCAAAACAAAAATCAAACTCAAGCAATAGCCGAGCAACAAGCTGATTTTATTAAATCATTAAAAAAAGAGTTTGCAGATATTAGCTTAGCCTCTCAAAGGCGAGTTCTGGGGAATACCTTAACGGTCAATTTAACTGCTGAACAAGCCGAGTTAGTTTCGTCTATGCCGGGTGTACAACATGTTCATGCAACAACGGGACTAGTGCCTTTACCAAAACCAATGACGATTAAGCAAACGCTTACAGCAGTTGAACAGTCGCAGGTTGTCGATAGTGACTTAGGCCGCGGTGTAAGTGTTGCGATTATTTCTACCGGTATCGATTACACTCATCAACTTCTTGGTGGAGAGGGGACTGTCGAAGCATATGAAAAAGCATGGAAATATGCGGATGTGCCATTTGATGGTTTCCCTACCTCGGTGGTAACCAAAGGATTGGACTTTTTTGGTGAGCGTGTGTCATATGCGGCTTATCATGACTTTAATCCAATTGATTCTGCATACGACCCGAATGGCGAAAGTGGCAGTCGAGGTACGGCATTAGCCTCAATCATCCATCAATTAGCACCATCAGCTGAGTTATGGGCTGCGAAGGTATACCGTGCCTCTAAAGTTGGGGCTAATGTGGTTCCATATCAGCCTACTGTTGATATTGTCGCACAAGCACTTGAATGGGCATTGGACCCAGACGGTGATGGAGATACGAGTGATAAAGCAGATATTATTTTATTAGATATCTCAGGTTTTGGGCCTGGTTATTACAGTAACCAAGATGTTTGGATTGGCGACTACGCACGTTTGGGTGTCAACATTCAAAAAGCGGCAACCTTAGGCAGTGTGGTGATTGTACCACAAGGCAGTGGTGAACAATTGAGTCACTATGCAACCCCTATTCAAGCTGTAGCCCCAGCTGCAATATCTGTAGGCACAACACAATCAATTGAAGATGACAGTGCTATTTATATGTCTAGCACTTCATTACATGGTCCTGTTCGTGGTGACATTGATGCTATTAAACCTGATTTAGTCGACTCGACTGACGCAGTGCAGGTGGCATTAGTGGGCACAGGGAGTGAACAGGTTTCGGCAAGCGATGCTGTTTTTGCCGCTGCTAAAGTTGCAGCCGCTGCAGCGGTTGTTAAAAGTGAAAATAGCGCCTTAACAGGGCAAGAAGTAAAAGCTATTTTGATGAATAGCGCAAATAGCAATGTGTTAAATCGTGATGGTTCAGAACAAGCTGAAGTAACACATAGCGGCGCAGGAAAATTACAGCAAGCCGAGGCTTTAAAAAATACAGCTGTGGCATTTTCATTGCCAGATGGTCAGCCGTCTTTGCATTTAGGAAATCTTGATATTGCTGACAATGAAACGCGAACAGTAACCGAGCAAGTGTATGTTAAAAATCTAACAGACAAAGCAATTACCTATGATTTATCGATAACACAAAAAACAGGCGGCCCTTCGCACGCTGCATTGACATGGCAATTACCAAGTTCAGTGACGGTTGAAGCTCATCGTGCCATGACCTTCCCTGTGTCAGTGACTATTGATGGCGCTTTACTTGAAAAATGGCCTCTGGTTGATGCTAAAGACTACACCCTAAAGAACTGGCGTGCCACTGAACTCGATGGTGATTTGCATCTAACTGCGTCTAATGATGAGTCTCTGTCAGCTATGCATCTGCCTTGGTTGCTACGTGCAAGACCGGCAACGAGTATTCAAGCTCATTACGATACTTATCAAGAGTATTACGGTTCTGTTTTCTTGAATGAACCGGGCGATAATCCACTGGGTGAGAGTTTATTTGAAGACTTTTTTGCTCGCGAACAAGCGTTTGAAAATACCTCTGCTACCGATGCAACATTCACTGTATTGCCGACCGTTGGTCGCAAAACCGAAATATCAGAAGCTGCAAATGGTGCTAAAAGTAGCATGATTATTGAAAACCTAGCCAGTGCAGTTGTGCCAGAGGAGCAATGTGAGAGCAAGCAAAAATTAAGCTTAGGCTTAACGTTTCATAGTAAACAAGACTTAGCATTTAGAACGTATTTCGACCGTAGTGATATGAACGGTACGATTGAGTTTTTTATTTTTAGAGAATCATTCTTAGAAATGTACCCAGACACTGCAGCGGGAACATTACTGAACTATGCCTCTAATGCGGATCTGCTTTTATATGGTTTCATAGATATTGATGAGCAAAATGTACCTACCGCTTATTATGTCGATGCGTCTATTGCAGCTGATCCATCGAATCCAAGTGCAAACTTAAAACAGTCAAGCTTGCCGATTCGATTTGTAACTGACTCGCGAGGTTTACTCGTTGATTATTGTACCGATGAACTTATCCGCGAAGATTTACCTGCAGAAGAGTTTGATCGCAATCTAGGGTATTTTGTGCGAACTGTTCGTGATCAAATTCCATCGACAGGCGATGCGCCTTTATTATTTAACCCAGTCAACATGGGGCCTAAAGTGGTGACTATAAGCTATGACTGGTTTGGTAATCAGATTGAATCAATCTCTAACGAAGCAAATTACGTAAAATTAAGTAAGGCACCTGGCGCGCAAGCGGTTGAAAATTACCATAGCGAAATGACTCTTGCACCCGGTGAGCAAGCTTACTTAACAGCTATGCATGATGGCTATTGTGACTATCGCGCTGTATGCGGTAAAGGATTTGTGCTGTTCAGCAACAACGCTGATTATCATATGTGGTCAAGAACCAAGCTATCAGATCAGTCAGGTGCAATTGCTAAACCATCTGCGGGTCAGCAGTTTGATGTATTTGAGAGCGCGCAAGCGGGTGATCTTGTAGGCCAAATCCAACTAGAGTCTATCAACTTCTTCAATATTGGGCCTGGTGAAGCGGGTGATATTTTTGGCACTTATCAATTCTATCTAGCAAACCCTCTTATTGATGATTCACTAGCCTTAATGCCTGATGGTCGCATTTTAGTAAATAACCCCGCTTCTTTAAATGCAGAGACTAATTCAGAATATGTGTTGAGCGTATTCGGGCAAATGCGCGATAACAACGTGATCATGAGCTCAACGACAGATATTACGGTCAATGTGAGCAGCTTGAACATTAACGCGCCGGTGCTAGTGGACAGCGCAAATACACAACTTCAATCTAGTGCTGGTGAAGCGCTAAATATCGCTATAAATGCGTTATTTACCGATGCTGATAGTGACACATTATTATTTTCAAGTAACAACTTACCTGCTGGTTTGACACTAAGCGACGACGGTGTGTTAGCGGGTAGCGTGAGCAGTGCGGCAAGCTATGATTTCACCATTAGTGTTTCAGACTCTCGTCACCAAACATCTCAAGACTTTACCTTGGTGGTTACCCAAGAAGCTGAACAAAGCACACATAAATCAAGTGGTAGCACGGGTCTATTTATTTTGCTGATGATGGCGTTATGGGTGTACTTCAAGCGAGCTCAACGCACCGCAGTATTTGGAATTAAGGAATAAAAATAATGAAAAAACTTTCCATTTTAGCCAGTATGGTCGGCCTATTAAGTGTTAGTCATGTTTCAGCTGTTGAAGGTGATGATAATGCACGCTTGAATTATCAACCGCTTGCAGCGCTAAAAGGTCGCGCTGTAATTAGTGATGATGTGTATCTAGTTGAATTTTCAGACCCATCGGTTGCTAAATCATCCCAATTCTCGGGCTTGTCGCGACTGAACGCCAGCATGCCAGCGGTAAAACATTATGCCGCTGATTTAAAAGCAGGGCAGACAAGCATCTTACAACAAGCCAGCCTGCATGCTGGTGAGAAAATTAATACCCTCTTTCAGTATCAGTACAGTATGAATGGTGCTGCCGTTCGTATGTCAGAAAATGCGGCGAATGTGTTACGTAAACAAACTGGCATAAAGCGCGTTGAAAAACGTCAAATTCATTATCTTCACACAGATTCAGGACCTCGCTATGTTGGTGCTCCTGCTATTTGGGATGGTGAGACAGGTGTTGCGACAAAAGGTGAAGGCGTCATTGTCGGCATTATGGATACAGGAATTAATGCTGATCACCCAAGCTTTGCAGCAAGGGGTGATGACGGTTATACCCATGTAAATCCACTGGGCGATGGGCAATACCTTGGTGACTGCCAAACCCATAGTGAATTTTGTAATAGCAAACTGATTGGTATTGTGAGTTATGCCGATATCTTAAATGGCTATCCTTTAGTGCCAATCGATGAAGAGCGCTATGATGAATTAGGAAGCCGTTTGGAAATCGGGTTTGATTTTAATGGTCACGGTAGCCATGTTGCGGGTACTGTTGCAGGTAATATCTTAAAAAATGTACCTGCTTATAATGCAGAAGGAAAAGAGTCTAATTTCGCTTTCGAGCAAATAAGTGGCATGGCACCACACGCTAATATTGTGTCTTATCAGGTTTGTTATCCGGGTAATAGCGATGATTATTTAGTAGGTTGTTTACCAGAGCTGACTTTACAAGCTGTAGAGCATGCGATTGCAAATGGTGTAAGCGTACTGAATTATTCAGTTGGTGGTTCTGCAACAGATCCTTGGTATGGATTTGAAAGCCAAGCCTTTTTAAATGCACGTACCTTTGGTGTCCATGTGGCGACATCGGCGGGCAACTCAGGGCCAGATAGTGGCACCATAGGTACCCCTGCAAACTTACCTTGGGTGACAACGGTTGCTGCGTTCACACATGACCGTACCTTTGCAGAAAAACAGATCAGCTTCACTGGTGGTAATTTTAGTTTGTCACCTTTAGTTGGCCGCAGTGCCAGTGGTGGTTTAACAGCTGAAATAGTGGATGCTGCTGACTTTGGTGATGGTGACTGTTTAACGGAGTTTGCCGCTGGTACTTTTAATGGTGAAATCGTTGTGTGTCGACGCGGTGAAATTGCGCGTGTGGCAAAAGGCTCAAATGTTAAAGCTGGCGGCGCTGGTGGTTTAGTACTTATCAATGTCGATGGTGGCAGTGAAACGGTAGATAATGATTTTCATGTGCTGCCATCAATTCATTTAGATGCAACTAAAGGTCAGAGTTTAGTTAATTGGCTAGCAGAAGGTAGCAACCATATTGCCGTAATCGAAGAAGGTGAAATGGTGAGCGATCCTGATGCTGGCTCTATTGCTGGGTATTTCTCATCACGTGGTCCAGGACTTCCTTACGATAGCTATTTTTCGTTAGATATTGCCGCTCCAGGGGTAAGTATTTATGCACCTTTCACTGAAAACCAGCCATTTAGTAACACTAAATCTGAAGCTAAATTTGCATTTTTAGATGGAACGTCAATGGCAAGCCCACACGTTGCGGGAGCATATGCGCTAATTGAAGCGTTGCACCCAGAGTGGACACCAGCCGAAGCACAATCTGCGATTGTTATGACTGCCGATAGTAATGCTTTTGTTGATGATGACAATACAGGACAACCAACCCCAGCTAATTTTTATGAAATGGGTAACGGTATGCTGCAGGTGCAATATGCTGCACAAGCAGGACTTGTACTGAACGAAACAGAAGCAAATTATTTAGCGGCTGATCCACAATCTGGCGGAAACCCTGCAACACTCAATCTTGCACAACTTGTAGATCAAGCTTGTGTTATTAGTTGTCAGTGGAGTCGAACGTTTAAGGCAACCCGTAAAGGGACCTGGCAAGTAACATCGGCTGCGAGAGTAGGCGATATTACATTAACAGCGGAACCTGCCTCATTCACATTAAATGAAGGGGAAACGCAAACGCTGACCATCACCGCAAGCAGTAGTTATAGTTCGGATACCGATGTGCAAATGGGGCATCTAATTTTGAAAGATGGCGAGCCAAGCCATACATTAACACTGCCAGCAGTGGTTAATTTTATTGCGGGTGTTGGTCCTGAAGCACAACAAGTGCAAACTCATAGTGCAGCAGGTAGCCTTCAAGTATCAGGTTTTAAAAGCGGTGCTAAGTTAGATGATTTAACTTTGCTTGCGCGTGGTCTGAAACGTGTAGAAGAGTATCAAATTCAAATAAAAGCGCCTGAAACTCAGCCTTACAATATGGATTGGAGCTATGTAAAAGACAATCGCTATGTTCTGCCATTAGTTGTAAACAACAGTACGCAACGTGTTTGGGTAAATATCGAAAGTACGACAAGTAAAGACTTAGATGTTTACATTGGTCTAGATGAAGATTTAGACGGTGATGTCAGCGCGTATGAAGGTTCAAATCAGATGATTTGTATCAGTGCAGGAGTTGACTCCAATGAACAATGCGACCTATTACAACCTGAGCCAGGTGTGTATTACATCGTGATCCACAACTTTGAAGGTTCTGCAGCAAATGCGGTGGATGATGTTCGTTTTACAGTCGCTACGTTACAGGATGAATCAATGGACAATTTAACTGCAGAGTTAATTGCTGGTGAAGAAGGCGCATTTTCTATCAAAGCGAATTGGCAGCTAGAAGATGCAAAACCAGGTGACCGTTATTTAGGTGTACTTGCCGCAAAAACAAAATCAGGACAACGTTTTGCAGATACCCCAATTGATTTTGTTATTACAAACCCTTTATTAAGTATTCAAGCAGATTCAGACGTTGTATTACGTAGTGAACAGGTGAGTTATGAAATAACGATTAATAGCTCATCAATTCCGAGTGAGGCTGTTCTATCGTTTCTATTAACTGAAGGGGCCGAAGTACTCTCTGTAGACGGTGCAGAACTCGTTACTACAGAGGGAAAAACTCAGCTGATCTTAAACGGACAAACTGACATTAGCATGCAGGTAGATGTTACTGATATGGTCGGATCTCAACTTGACTTTGGTGTGTCTTTTGAAGTGTCAGAACAGCAAACTGATAGCTATACCGCTGAATCTATTAAGGTGATAGACCCTATAACATTGACAGTTAATGGTGAACAAAACCTAATAGTTAGTGCAATAGAAGAAGCTACACTGGTATTGACTGCGTCAGCAAATGAAGGCACTTCGTTAGTGTGGAGCCAAGTTTCTGGCGTGAATGTTACATTAAATGACGACAATGCAGGCGTATTAACTCTTAATTTGCCTGAGCTTGATGAAGCAACAACACTTATTTTCAGTGTTACAGCAACAGACGAATACGGCCAAAGTGTGTCGCAACAGGTGACAATTAATGTTGCGCCAGAGTCTAAAAAATCAAGTAGCGGTTCGCTATCGTTCCTTACATGTCTGGCAATAGGCTTGTTGGTGGTAACTCGACGCAAATTTGTTACCGCTAAATAATAACCCCCTAGGTTATGTATACCAAAGCCACACTTAAACCAGTGTGGCTTTTTATTTGCTTATTAAGCTTTTTTAACAAACTTAGCGGTTACCATCATTTCACCAACGCCATCAACTTTACAGTCTAATTCGTGGTCTTTTTTGTCTAACACGCGGCGAATCACGGCTTTGGTGCCTATTTTAATCACTTGTGAGCTGCCTTTGATTTTTAAATCTTTCGCAACAGTCACTTTATCGCCATCGACCAATAAGGTGCCGTTAGCATCTTTCACATTGATCACATCATCGGTATCAACCGCATTAGGATCCCACTCATGAGCGCATTCTGGGCATACTAAATTGTTTTGATCTTCATACACGTATTCAGAGTTACATTGTGGGCAAGGAGGAAAAGACATAAATGGCACCATGGTTGATTTTAAAAGGGTATTTTAATGGCTAAGAGCAAACTATGCGAGTACAAGGCTTTTATTTTATGGCTCAGGCGTTTCGAGCGTTTTGGTAATAGAGAATATTCCTCTTAGATCACCAAGCCGATAGCCTGTGGCTAAATCATTTGGGTAATGTTCGTTGAGTGCTTGTTTTACTTCTGGCGCAATTGTTTGGCCATGACAATTGAGGCAAACTGGCGCGACTTTTATCGCTTTAGCAAAGCGAAATTGACCATCTTTATTGGTTGAAAAAGTCACATTGTCGATGCTCTCAGTGTTTCTGATCATATCGAGCAGCTGGGCGATTTTTTCAGCTTCCCATTCATCGGGTTGATTATTTGGATTACGGTTTTTAGTGCTTTTACGTGCTACCGTCCAACCATCAGTTGATAAGCTATCGCTAATGGCCGGGGCTTGCATTTTGCACACGTTAATTCCTTCGACTAAACCACCTTGCTTGATTGCGGCTCCTAAAGCTGATTTAAGCGTAGTGGCAAATTCAGTTGCTCGCTGCGCTGCTTGAGTTTCTAGAGTCGCTGATTTTGTTTCGGCATAAAGACTAGGTGAAAGTAACACAGTACAAATCACAATTGTTCTGAAGGAAAACATAGTAAAACCTTACATTAGATATATCTAATATAGTAGTTTGTTTTTACTTTACATGCCAATTTAACCTGCAAAAAATAACGATTCTTTGCACAAAGCCTGCTGGAGTGTTGTTGCTAAATTGGTTAAGGTGAGGAAAATATCTTGAGAACAAAAAAAATGAAAAAACTAATTTATATCGCCGCTTTGTTATTCTCTGCCCTGACATTTGCAGGTACCGCTCCATACAGTGGAGAGATAAGTCGTGATGACTTACTTAAAGACTACTCTGCATTTAGTGAAGAGTACGATGAATACACACCGAGTGAAGAAGAGTTAACCACGATAAAAGCACTGCAAGGTAAGCAAGTTTTGGTGTTTTTAGGCACTTGGTGTCATGACTCAAAACGTGAAGTGCCTCGATTTTTGAAGCTTCTCGATACTGCAAAGGTGCAGTTAGGCTCACTTAAACTAGTGGCCGTTGGCTACGACAAGCTAGACCCTGCAGGGTTAGCAAAACAGTATGACTTAATGTATACGCCAACCATTATTGTCCTTGATGGCGAAAAAGAGCTTTCCCGTATGATCGAAAAGCCAAAACAAAGCTTGGCTTTGGATCTTACGCAACCGGGTCAAACGCTATAAAATCATCAATAGATAAGGGCATTGAAATTAAGTAACCTTGAATATAATCAATGCCTTTATCACTCACCAATTGCCACTGCTCTGAGCTTTCGACTCCTTCTGCGGTAATCGTTAAGTCTAGTTGATGGGCTAAATCGCTCATCGTTTGTAAAAATAAACCATCACGTGGGTTATCCACGCAATTACAAATAAAGGCACGGTCAATCTTAACGTTATCTAGCGGAAACTGCTGAATCGACGACAGTGATGAATAACCCGTTCCAAAGTCATCAAGTGATAAATTAAAACCTGCTAATTTAAGTTCATGCATTAGGTTTATGGCGTACTGGGTATTTTGAAATAGGGCGGATTCGGTGATCTCAAGATTAATTTTTTGATTAGCCGGAAATAGCTTAGCTTTTTCTTTACTGAGTCGTTTAACTAAATGCACATCAGAGAACTGCTTACGCGACAGGTTGATCGATACTTTAATACGAATATTGTTATCAACCATGCGGTGGCAATCTTCAGCAACCTTAGCAACAATCCAACGTGATAATAAATTAATGAGCTCTGATTGCTCAGCGATTGCAATAAACTCCACTGGTGACACAAACCCTCTAACAGGGTGCTGCCAACGTACAAGCGCTTCACAGCCAATCAGTGTGCCATCTATAGTGTTTACAATTGGCTGATACACCATACTTAGCTGTTCGTTGGCCGCAAGCGCATGACGTAGATCACTTTCGAGGTTACTTTGTGCAATAAGCTTATCTTTCAGAGATTGGCTATAAACAGTAAATGTTTTTTGTGTACGGGGGCATTCATTCATCGCAATGAGGGCTGTATTGATTTGCTCAGCCGCATCGATGTTTTGTAAGTGTGGATAACCCACGCCAATGTATAAGTGGTAAAAATGAGCGCTACCAGCGGTTTCAATAATACCGCCGACCTGATGCTGTAATTTATCTAATAGAGCGGCAAGCTTTTCATCAAAAATGGCTTCTTTTAGTAATATTAAAAAACAGCCAGGTTTTATATGAGCGCAAAACGCTTGATGTAAGTCAGAAAATTCAATTAGCCGGTTAGCTATCGCTGTCTGTAGTTCATTTAAGTAATCTTGACCGTAAATATCTTCTAATTGACGATAGCCTTTGATCTCGGCACACAATAAAGTAAGACCGCTACTGTATTGGTCTTCAGGGCATAAACTAGCGATATATTTTTCGCTGTAATGGCGATTGGCAAGGCCAGTGACCGAGTCAAAATGTGCTTGTTGGTAAAGCTCATGTTGGCGTTGTTTTTCAGCACTTATGTCTTTAATCGTACCAACCAAGGTGTTAGTTTTAGGGTTCCATTCAGCGTGTTCATGAAACCAGCGTTTTTCTCCATTGAGTTTAATCGTGTACTCAATTTCAGTTGGGCTACTAGGCTTAGTATGAATAAAATTTAAAAACGAATTTTTATAAAAGCTATCGATTTTTTTACAGACATCAGTAATTGATTGCGCTTTGCTTTGTTCTTTGAATAGCGATTTAGCTTGTGATGATAATTGCCTAATGCTTTTATCAGGCGACAGATGCCAACTGCCTACGCCACTGAGTGACTGAGCTTGTTTTAATTCAAGTGCCTGTTCAGACAGCTCTAAGGTTTGCTTTTGCACAAGTTTTTCGAGGTTTTGCTCATGCTCACGTAACCGACAAGTAATCGTAATCAAATAGCAGCTAACCGATGAAAGTAACAGAGCTATGAGTAGTAATACTAAAAATTCAACATGCGCTCGATAAGCAAACTCGTCTTTAATACCCACAACCCAATGTTGATTTTCAACATCGAGGTTGTAAGTTGACCAGTGGCTTTGCTCAAAACTGTGGTTATTTAAAAGCGGCGCGTAGCTATTCGCTGTTTTTTGCCAAACCTCATAGAGGTGAGGGTGTGAAGTAGTCTCAGGGCTCAAATTTGCTATAAATTCTGGAAAACGCAGCACCGCGATTGCAAACCCCCAAAACTCATTTTGATCAAAAATTGGTAATCGAGCGACTAAGCCTTGACCACCTTGAGCCAACTCTTTAGGTCCATCGATTTGCATTTTTTGAGTATCAATGGCTGTTTGTAATGACTTTTCAATACTTTGCATCTTGAATAAGTCGACACCAATCACACTCTCGTGACTGGTTAGCGGGTAGCTGTATTGAATAACCCCTTTTGGTGCAAGTTGAATAGTTTGGCTACCATCACTATGAGTTAATATCTCAGTGGCAAGGGTTTCGAATTCAGTTTGTGTGTATGTAAAGTCACGCATCGCGGCGCGAACAAGGTAAGGACCAAGGAGTGCGCTATCAAGTGCTTTTTCAAGGTTACTGCTGTAACTGTTAAGTGCTGCATTTTGCTCAATTTCATGCATTTCTTGTCTATCGTAAAACACTTTTAGTGCGATCGCCGAAAATAAACAGAAACTGAGAAAAAAAGAAGTAAATAACAACGAAAAATATGTAATATTACGCAATGGCGTCTCTGAATTAAGTAGGTATTTAAGTGCTAATCTTGCTTTTAAAAATACTAGTTTAGGGTTAGCTGGTTGTCTAGCGAAGATCTAGAATTTTAGTTGAATTTTTAGCAAGTTAAAAAAATAATTGTACCTAAATACAATGAATTGCAAGCACAAGTAAGATTAAACACTATGTACCAAGCCGTTATAAAAGCGATAGATGCAGCGAATGCTGTCGACCCAAATCGTGTAAAACAAGATGATCAAGAGCTAGCAAAAGAGTCTTTATATGCAATGCGTATGACCGATATGCTAAACCGCTTTAATCCACAAGCCGATGAGTTGATGCATATTGCTGCGCGAGGCCAACATATTGAGCGTTGGCGCTCTCCTCGCAGTGATTTTCCTATGGGTAAACAAGGTTATTATCAATGGCGTACGGCTTTATATGACTTTCATGCCGAGCGTGTAACAGCCCTTATGAAAACGGCGGGTTACGCATCAGAAGAGTGTGAGCGCGTATACGCAGCCGTTGCTAAAAAGAACATAAAACGAAACCCTGATAGCCAATTGATTGAAGACATCGCAAGCCTTGTGTTTATTGAGCATTACATGCTTGATTTTGCAAGTAGTAAGCCTGATTACGATGAACAAAAATGGCTGGGTATTATTCGTAAAACATGGCAAAAAATGTCAAATGAAGCACATGACTTTGTATTAGCTGGTAACATCAGCTTACCTGAGCCGCTTAAACCGTTAATAATAAAAGCGCTAAATTAATTATAAAAACAAGGATGTAATATGTTTTGCCCGCGTACTAAAACAGCCCTTGAAGCAGTGAGCATTGGCGACGTTAACGTGTATTTATCAAAAAGCGGTGGCGTATTTTTTGATAACCGACAAATATTTCACTTTAGCGATCCGAATTTAAAACCCGCGCAAGTGCTGGTGGCTCATTTACAAACCCTGCCAACAGAATGTGTTGATTTAGCAAAGCGAATTAATTGCCCGAATTGCCCTGATGTAGTGATGATGCGACGCTTTTTCACCCCACTAAAAGTGGTTGAAATAGACGAATGTCCAAATTGTGCTGCTATTTGGCTTGATCATGGTGAGCTTGAAAAGATCCATGAAAATCATTTAACGCCAAAAGAACGTGAAATGCTGCGTATTGATATGGCCAATAATCATGGTTTTATTCAAGTTAAGATCCCGAAAAGGCGCTACTCAGTTCATGCTGAAAAGCCTGAGTCTAATGCAACGTCATCATTAGAAAAACTAGCAGAACTTGCTTATTTATCGATTTTGAATGACTGATAATGATAATAAGAAGCCTGTACCAACTAAGATACAGGCTTTATTAGCTATTAAGAGTTAAAGCTTAACTAGCATTTTTCCTTTATTTTTACCTTCGAACAGGCCAAGAAATGCATCAACGGCATTTTCGATGCCATGGTATACCGTTTCTTCAGATTTAATTTTACCTTCGCTGATCCACGCGCCCATTTGTTCAATAAACTCAGGGAACTGATCAAAGTAATCAATCACGATAAAGCCTTGCATGGTGAGCTTTTTCGAGTTGATATAAAACAGGTTGCTTGGCCCAGGTTGTGCAGTGTCGTTATTGTAACCTGAGATCATGCCACATACAGGAATACGGCCGTAATCGTTCATTACATTGAGTGCGGCTTCAAGGTGATCGCCACCTACGTTTTCAAAGTACACATCAATGCCTTGTGGTGCCGCTTGTTCAAGGGCTTCTGTTAGGTTTGCTACCGTTTTGTAATTAATTACTGCATCAACACCCAACGCTTTAACCATTTGTGCTTTTTCGTCAGAGCCAACCGAAGCAATCACTTTACAGCCTTTTAGCTTGGCAATTTGGCAAACAATGCTACCTACCGCGCCTGACGCTGCTGATACAAACACAGTGTCAGTTTCTTTTAGGTTAATTACCTTTGTTAGACCTGCCCATGCGGTTAACCCGGTCATACCCATGGTACTTAAAAATAGTTGGTCTGGTAATGGCACGTTTGGCAGTAATGTTAAGTCGCTGCCATTGCTAATGTGCATGGTACGCCAACCGCTAATATGACTTACTTTGCTTCCTACAGGAAAGTCATCATTGCGTGATTCAACTACTTCGCCGATAGCACCGGCTTCCATCACTTCGTTTAAGTTAAATGGCGCGATATATGATTTACGATCAATCATGCGCGGGCGCATATAAGGGTCAACTGACATCCAGGTATTTTTAATTAACACTTCGCCGTCGTTCAAATCAGGAAGTGTTACGTCTACCTGCGCAAAATTAGCCTGTGTTGGTACACCCGTTGGGCGTGAAACTAAATGAATTTGTTGACTTGTCGCCATATAAACCTCGAATCTGCTGTATTAGAATCAATTAATGAGTTGCGCAAAACATTTGTGCGCAAACTATTTGCGATCAATTTAATGATCTTTACTATAAAAGGCAATAGACCGTCGAAAAATAATTTGCGCGCAAACTAAATTAAGGCAATAATACGGCTGTATTTCAGTTTAGGGTAGCAGCATGAGCAACAAGTTATCAGACAATGTATGTTTCACTTTATACAGTGCAACAAATGCGTTGATCAGAGCGTTTCGACCAATCCTCGAAGCTTATGACTTAACCTATCCGCAATATATTGTGATGCACTCACTTTGGTATAATAACCAAGTGAGCTTAAAAGCACTTTCTCATGACACGCACCTCGATTCTGGCACCTTAACACCAATAGTTAAGCGCCTAGAAAGCAAAGGTTTATTGACTCGTCAGGTATCAAGTGAAGATGAGCGTAAAAAAGTAATTTCGTTAACAGAGCAGGGCATACAACTTAAAGTTGATGCTGAAGAATTAACGGCTAAGTTAATGGCACGCTCAAATATGAGTTTGGAGCGAATCGAGTTATTACGCGAGTTAACCCTTGAGCTGCATACTGACCTAACAAAAACGGACCTTACAAAAAGCTAATCTTCTACTAAACACACTAAAGTGCCTTCAATAGCGCGAACATACGCATAATGCTGGGCGTCTTTTTTAGTTGGCGGGCACAATGGCTCAGCACCAGCAAGCACAGCTTTATCGTAACTTTCGACTAAATTATGGCAGCTGAATCTTAGCTCAAAACCAAGAGCTGGTTGCTTAGGATGGGCGCGAATATAGCCTTGCTTGAAGTATGATTGCGCATGCGGGTGGGTCGCAAAAGCAAGTTTTACAGATCCTGTCACAAGTTCACCGTATTCGGCATCGTCACTGATATGGTTGGTACTTAAACCAAATGCTTGATAGTAAAAGTCGAGTACTTCTTCTACGTTATCGACGTAAATAACCTGACTTAAAAAGTCCATTTATGCTGCTCTATTTATTGTTCGTTTATTAAATAAAGCATAGTTTTAGTAATAAAAAAACCTTGTAAGTCATACTCACAAGGTTTTTTTAATACTTAAAGCTTAGCTGTAGAAATTACGACTTGTTGCGGTTTTCTTTCGCAAATGCACGAATTTTACGTTTTTGCGATAAAGTCACTTTATTAGTGCGACCCGCGTATGGGTTATCGCCTTCTCTAAATTCAATTTTGATTGGCGTACCCATAATACCTAATGCTTTACGGTAGTAGTTCATTAGGTAGCGTTTGTAGCTATCAGGTAAGTCATGAACTTGGTTACCGTGGATCACGATACGTGGTGGGTTATAGCCACCTGCGTGAGCATATTTAAGTTTTACACGACGACCGCGAACAAGTGGCGGTTGGTGATCCGCTTGTGCCATATCCATGATACGACGCAGCATCGCTGTGCTAATACGCTTAGTTGCTGACTCGTATGCTTCGTCTACTGACTCAAATAAGTGACCTACACCTGTGCCATGTAAAGCAGAGATAAAGTGTAAACGTGCGAAATCGATGAAACCTAAACGACGGTCAAGCTCAGACTTAATACGTTCTTTAACGTAATCATCAAGGCCGTCCCATTTGTTAACAGCAACAACCAATGAACGACCTGCGTTTAAGGCAAAACCAAGTAAGCTTAAATCTTGATCAGAAATACCTTCGCGCGCATCAACCACAAGCAATACCACGTTAGCGTCTTCAATCGCTTTAAGGGTTTTGATCACAGAGAATTTTTCTACAACATCGCTAACTTTCTTACGCTTACGAACACCCGCAGTATCAATAAGAATGTACTCTTTGTCGTTACGAGTCATCGGAATATAGATAGAATCACGAGTTGTACCCGGCATATCGTAAACGATTACGCGTTCTTCACCTAAGATACGGTTTGTAAGTGTTGACTTACCAACGTTAGGGCGACCGATAATAGCAAGCTTTACTGGCTTGTCAGCAAAGGCTTGCTGGTTGTCTTCGCCTTCTTCATCTTCGCTGTAAAGATCAACCAATTCGTCATCACTTTCTTCAAGCTCTTCAGCTTCGCCTGCAAGTTCTGCAATAACAGGCTGTAGAGTTGTTTCAAGTAATTGCGTGATACCACGGCCGTGAGCCGCTGCAATGTGATGTACGTCGCCTAAGCTTAACTGGTAGAACTCTGCACAGTATGAATCTGCATCAATGCCATCCACTTTGTTTGCCACAACAAAACATTTCTTTTGTTGTTTACGAAGGTGGTTAGCAATCGCTTGGTCTGCGGCGGTCATACCTGCGCGGGCATCAACTAAAAATAGCACGATATCGGCTTCTTCAATCGCTAGTAGCGATTGCTCAGCCATTTCAGTTTCGATACCTTGCTCAGAACCGTCAATACCACCCGTGTCTACCACGATAAATTCATAGCCATCGTAATCAGCTTGGCCATATTTTCTATCTCGTGTTAAGCCTGGAAAGTCGGCTACGAGGGCGTCACGAGTACGTGTTAAACGGTTAAATAATGTGGATTTGCCCACATTGGGTCGCCCAACAAGAGCGATCACGGGAAGCATAAACTACCTCTTAAAAAAACAACAAAAGGCTTCGCCAAGCGAAGCCTTAGAAAAATAACGTTTACTATTAGTAAGTTAGTTTGGAATTTTAACCGCGCTAACTTCACCATCTCGGGTGTATAAAATTAACTTGTCACCGGCAACAACTGGCTCAATAAAGAAGCCTGAGCTGTCAAAGTCTTCGCGCGATACAAGCTCACCCGTTTCTTTGTCTAACCAGTGTAGGTTACCTTCTTGGTCACCTAGTGCTAAATATTTACCAGCCACGGTAGGGCCTGTTAAGTACCAGCCGCGCAGTGCCGGTTGGCTCCAACGCTCAATACCTGATGTTTTATCTAGACCGTAAACAACACCATCGCTATCAACAACATAGATAGACTGGCTATCCATCGATAAATCACGGTAGCTGCTGTACTCACGTTTCCAAACAACATTACCCGAACGAATATCAACGGCTGCTAAGTTACCATTATAGGCGATTGCATAAGCATATGGACCGCTAATTAATGCTTGTGTATCTACATCAACCAAACGTTCAAACTCAGACGCACCTTTTGGAGAAGCAATTTCAGCACTCCACGCAGAGTAACCATTTTCAGAAATTAATACGCTTAATTTACCTGTTTCAAGGCCTAGCAATACACCACCGTTGGCTACAGTTGGTGAACTTTGACCACGTAACGTCAGAGGTGGCACTTCTTGTTCAAAGCTCCAACGCTCTTCACCTGTATCTGGGTGTACAGCTAATAATTTACCTGAACCTAGGTTTACAAAAATTAGGCCGTCGCCTGCAGCTGGTTTAGCAAGTACTTCGCCTGGCATCGTTTTACGCCAAACAATTTCACCTGTTTCACGGTCAAGAGCAGTTAAGTAACCATGCTCAGAACCAACGAAGATTTTGCCGTAAGCTTGTAAAATACCGCCCGATAACTTGGCACTTTCTGTGGTTTCCCAAGGCCAGAAAGCTGGGTTTTCACGCACATCTGTTTGCCATAGCGTATCGCCATTTTCAAGCGATAGGGCTTCAACTTCACCTTCGCGGTTTGCTACATACACAACATCGTTATGAATAGCCGGTGTTAAGCGCGAGAAATAGTGCTGAACACCATCACCGATTGATTCTTGCCAAACTACTTCTGTCTCAAATTGATTAACAATTTCAGGCAGTACTAGTTCTTCCTCGTCATCACTTGACGAACACCCAGTCAGGGTTGCGATACACAGAGCAAGTGTTGCCGCTGTTAACTTCTTCATCTTAACCCCTTACGCCGCTGGGCTAGTTTGTGCTAAGTCATCAAGTTTAATTTGTAATAACGGATTGTTTTCAAGGCCGCCATTATCAGCAGCAGCTTGGTATTGGCTGCGAGCTTGATCTTTGTCGCCTTGTGCAGCATAAACATCGCCTTTTAATTCAGCGACTGCAGCAGCAAATGATGCTGGAAGCTGGGCGTTTAGCGTTGTTAGCGCTTGCTCATATTGCTTTTGTGCAAGGTGAACACGAGCAAGGCGCGTTGTTGCCGTTGCTTTAAGCTCAGGGTTTTGCTCGTTGGTGATGATCCAGTTCAGCTTTTCGCTTGCTGCATCAAGGTCATTCTTTTCAACGGCTTCTTTTGCCGCAACAAATGCTGTAAGCGTGCTGTAGCTTGACTCGCCATTGTCTTTAATAAACGTATCCGCTTTTTCTAGCACGGCACCGCTTTCAACAAGTTGTGTGAAAGAGTCAGATGCTTTCTCAGCTGTGGTGATTTGGTTTTGGTTATAAGCTTTCCAACCATATAAACCACCTAAACCTGCAACAATACCAATTGCAAGTGCTAAACCATTTTCACGGAAAAAGCGTTTGATCGCTTCTTCTTGTTGTTCTTCTGTTGAATAAATTTCCATGCTTACCTCTGTTGCTAGCTGGGCTTAAATAAGTTCAGCTAGTAGCGTTTTCGCTTCTTCTAGTTTTAAGGTGACTTGTTCTTTACGCTCACGTAAGTACTTAATAGTCACAACGCCTTGTTCTAATTCATCTTCGCCGATAATAACCGCGACTAGCGCATCGCTTTTATCTGCGCGTTTTAATTGCTTTTTAAAGTTGCCACCGCCTGCGTGCACCATAACACGTAGACCTGCAACATCTTTACGTAATTGAGCGGCAATGATTGGCGCTTGAATGCTGGCTTTATCGCCCATGGCTGCCAAATATACATCAGCACTACGGCGGATGTCACCTACACTTTCTAGTGCTTGAAGTAATAACACTAAACGCTCAAGACCCATTGCAAAACCTACCGCTGGTGTTGCTTTACCGCCTAGTTGTTCAACTAGACCATCGTAACGACCACCGGCACAAACGGTTCCTTGTGCGCCTAGGCTATCGGTTACCCACTCAAAAACAGTGCGGTTATAATAGTCAAGGCCACGTACAAGCTTTTCATTTACCGTGTATTCGACGCCTGCAGCGTCTAAACGTTCACATAAATTTTCAAAATGTTCTTTTGATTCAGCGTCTAAGTGCTCAGATAGTTTAGGCGCATCAGTTAAAATAGCTTGTACATCAGGGTTTTTGCTATCTAACACACGTAAAGGGTTGGTGTGCATACGACGCTTAGAGTCTTCATCAAGTACATCGACGTGTTGCTCTAAGTAAGCAACAAGTGCATCGCGGTAGTCTGCACGCGCTTCATTTGAACCTAATGAGTTAAGCTCCAGACGAACGTGCTCACTGATACCAAATTCTTTCCATAATTGGGCTGTCAGCAAAATAACTTCTGCATCAATATCAGCAGTGGCAATGCCGAATGTTTCTAAACCAAATTGGTGGAATTGACGGTAACGGCCTTTTTGTGGACGCTCGTGACGGAACATAGGGCCCATGTACCATAAACGTTGTTCTTGGTTATACAGTAAACCGTTTTGATTACCTGCACGCACACATACTGCCGTACCTTCAGGGCGAAGTGTTAAGTTATCGCCATTACGGTCTGCAAAGGTGTACATTTCTTTTTCGACGATATCGGTTACTTCACCGATAGAGCGCTTGAATAGGTCGGTTGATTCAACAATTGGAAAACGAATTTCTTGATAACCAAACGATGAAACTGTTTCACGTAAAATGTCTTCTACTTTCTGCCAAATTTGCGTATCGCCTGGCAGACAATCGTTCATACCACGAACTGCCTGAATTTGTTTTGCCACTGATAAATCCTAAATACTGTACTTGCGCTGAAAAAATCGCGCCTCAAGAAAAACTAAAAAATTGACCCGTCATTATACCGTCTAAGCGGTAAAGGTAAACGGCAAACCCAAGGGTTTGCCGAGTATATGCGAATTATTCAACGATTTTGATGTCGATTGGCGTTTCTTTCTCTTTTTTAGCGATAAAGTCGCGCACATAGCCTTCAAGTTGGTCGACAATGTTATCGTTATCGATACGTGCTTTTTGGCGCTCACCATTGATGTATAAGCCAGAGCGACGGTTCGCACCAGCAAGGCCAATATCACTTACAAGTGCTTCGCCAGGACCATTTACTACACAACCAATTACCGACACAGACATAGGCTCAACCACGTCTTCAAGGCGCTCTTCAAGTTGGTTCATGGTGCTTACCACATCAAACTCTTGGCGTGAGCAGCTCGGGCAAGCAATAAAGTTAATGCCGCGAGAGCGAATGCGTAATGATTTTAAAATATCAAAACCAACTTTGATCTCTTGTACCGGATCGGCAGCAAGGGATACGCGCAGTGTGTCACCAATGCCTTCGGCTAGTAGCATACCTAAGCCAACAGCTGATTTAACAGAACCTGAGCGCATACCACCGGCTTCGGTAATACCTAAATGCAGAGGCTGGTCAATTTCTTTGGCAAGTAATCGATACGCACCAACCGCTAAAAATACATCTGACGCTTTAACGGATACTTTGAATTGATCAAAGTCTAAACGTTGTAAGATCTCAACATGGCGCATAGCTGATTCAAGTAAAGCTTCTGGCGTTGGTTCACCGTATTTTTCTTGTAAGTCGCGCTCTAATGAACCGCCATTAACACCAATACGAATCGGAATGTTATGCTCACGTGCAGAGTCTACAACGGCACGAATACGCTCTTCGCTTCCGATGTTACCCGGGTTAATACGTAAACAATCCGCACCATACTGAGCCACTTTTAATGCAATACGGTAATCAAAGTGAATATCTGTTACCAGCGGGATAGTGACTTGTTCTTTAATGCTTTTAAATGCTTCAGCTGCTTCCATGGTTGGTACAGACACACGCACAATATCGGCGCCGGCATCTTGAATAGCTTGAATTTGTGCAACCGTTGCATCGATATCTAGGGTGTTGGTGTTAGTCATCGACTGAACGGCAATTGGCGCACCATCACCAATTGGCACGTTACCTACGTTAATACGGGTCGATTTTCTGCGTTTAATAGGAGATTCTGAAAACATTGCGGTTACTCTGATAACGGTAAAGTAAATTTAGCTAAGCGATTTTTGGCAAAATGTGAGGTATCGACGGCTTGACCTTGAAAAGTAATGTCGACTACTTGGTGCTTGCCTAATACTACATTAAACGGCTGTGGGCCGGTTACTGTCATAATGTAACCTGCTTTTTTAACACCAAAAGCGATGCGATCGCCGTTGCCATCGTGAATTTCTACCCAGCTATCTTCATTGAAGTGCATCACCACTTCGCTGTGCTCAGGATCTGCCTTTTCAGTTTGTGGCTGAGCAGCAGATTGGTTTTGTGATGCAGCTTGATTTTGTGCTTCGTTGCTGGTCGTTGGCGCATCAGCTTCAGGCTGAGCGATTTCTTGCTCGCCTTCAGCGAGTGGTTGAATGGTTTCTTCAGCTGGTGCTTCTACAGTTAAGTCAGGTGAAATATCACTGCTTTCAAGTTGGTTTGGCATCGCAGTCGTGACCGGCTCTTCGATATTCTGGTTGCTATTTTGCCACCACCAAAACACAGACGAGCCAATGATCACCGCTACGATAAAGTAGCTAAACAGCATTAAACGGCTGTCATGTGCTTCTTTTTCTGTGCGGCGAGAAAAGCTCTGCATTTTTGACTTTTTCTCAGGCTCAACGTGCTCAGGCAGTAATTCAAGCATGGCTTGGCTATCGATTTTAAGCTCACGGCAATAGCTTCTGATATAACCTTTTACGAAGGTCGCAGGGCCTAGTAGTTCGTGCTCGTCGTTTTCTAGTCGTTGTAACTGTAAAACTGATAACTTTAATGCACCAGCAAGTTGCTCAAGGCTCATTCCTGCGTCTTCGCGGCGCTTTTTTAGCGCTTGGCCGAGCGTTTCTTGTGGTTGTTCTAAATTGTTTTCTTCATTCATAATGCGTATGAGTCTGGATCTACCAATAAGAGTCTATGCCCAGGTTCTAGGGCGACATCTGGGCTCAATTTGTTCCAGCGCATTAACTGATCGATCAATACGCTATGCTGTGTGGCTATGCTAAAGAGTGTGTCGCCATCATTGATGTCGTGATAAATGTTCGGATCGTTCAAATAAATGCGAGTACCGTTTTGTACACGATCCGATTCTTTTAAGCCATTCCACAGCAAAATCTTCTGTAGTTTAACATTGTATCGCACCGAAATGCTAAAGAGGTTTTCACCATTTTCAATAATATGATACGGGATATTCAGCGCCGGTACATTTGCGTTCAGCATGGGTAAGTTAAGCGGCTCGTTTGTCACGCTAAAGTCAGTGCTATTTGCGGTTGACGCCGTTGTTTGACTGCCACTAAATACGTTTTCGTCTTTTTCTGCTTCGTAAAAGACCACAGTGCTGGCATCATTTTTGGTATTTTGCGAGTTTGCTGGCGTTTGTTGTTGAACGCTTGGCGTTTGCGGTGCACCAAATGACACTATGGTCACTTCATCATTACTTTGCGCTGGTGTTTGCGCGTCTGTTTGCTGCTTTGCAATAACTGGAGTTTGTTCAACTTTACGAGAGGAAACTGTTTGGAAACCTTCGTCAGTTTGCTTTGTGAGCGTCTCTGGCGTTGTATCGCTCGTTTGTGAAGAGGCTAAAGTCTCTGTTACGGGCTTTTCTTCGCTGTCTGAGTTTACCTCAGTAGGCACCTGCTTATTACTTTGCGCTACAGTTTGTGGCTCGGGTTGAGTTTTGTTTACAGTTGGCTGCTCAACTAGAGAAGTTTGTTCATAAGTTGTTGGAACATTTGTGGTCTTTACAAGGCTTTGCCCGGTAGCAGCCACTGACGCCTGTGCAACAACAGCTTGTTTAGCAGGCGCTTTTCTTTTCACGATGCGAATTTTTGGCTGATCTTTGCTAACTATGCTGTTATCGCTTGAGATTTTCAGCTCTTCAAGCTGCGCTTGACGGTATTTTTCTCGTAGAACTTCAAATTCTGAGCGTTTAGTTTGCCCAGATGAAATGGTTTTCGCTTCTACTGAACCTGGATAGGTTTGTAGAATAATACCTGCCGTTGTTTCAGCTTTTTCAATATGGCCCATGCGTTGCTGAATTAAGTAGCTGAGCATGAGTGCTCGAGGTGTTACTCGGCCTAAAGATTCGTATTTTTCAATGATATCTTCAGCTTTATGAAGATCGCTTTTTGCGTAATACAAACCAGCAAGGCTTATCATTGAAGAAGGACGCTGTGAGCTGTGATTTAGTGCTGACTTAAGGTATTTTTCTGCGTTTTCAAAATCATCAAATTCAATCGCGCACAAGGCTAAGTTTTCGTAACTTTCAGCTACACGGATATAGCTAGGAATTGAAATCGCCTTAAGAAGCTCTTCTGCTGCGCGGTCGTATTCGCCAATGCCACACAAAAATACACCGTAGTTATTTAAGGTGTTCGGATCATTAGGGGCGATTTTTAGTGCGCGTTGATAGGCTTTATCTGCTAGCTCAGGTTCATCAACCTGTTGATAGTAATAAGCTAAAGAATAGTGTACTTCAGGAAGGTCAGGGGCAAAGTCTGCGGCACGTTCTAGGTTATATTTTGCTTGCGAGTTGTTGCCTGTCTTTAAGTACTGTAACGCAAGGGCGATACGAGTACGAGCAGCACCGGTATTATTAATCTTTTTTTCAACAACGGGTCTGTCGCTACCATTGTAGCTGTTTTCTGTAACACACCCTGTTAATGCTATTGCACTAACAGTAATGGCAAGTATAGAACGCATTACCTAATCTCTTCTTTGATTCCGTATGCCTATCTTACCGAAAAGCCTTTGTGTTGCATCTATTATTTTAAAAATAACGAGTTTGTCACAAAGGCTTATCTTTAAAAGTTACGCTTATGCTTGGTGAACATTTACCGCAATAGCGTTATCTTCGCGCATTTTCTTTTTCGCTAAACGTTTAGTACGGTCTACAACATCACCCACTAATTGCCCACAAGCTGCGTCAATATCATCACCACGGGTACGGCGAACAATACAGGTAATTCCCGCTGCTTGTAATACTTTAGAGAAGCGGTCGATGCGGCTGTTGCTCGAACGGCCATATTCATTACCTGGGAATGGGTTAAACGGAATTAGGTTCACTTTTGAAGGTGTACCTTTAAGAGTTTTAACCAATTCGTGAGCTTGATCTGTGCTGTCGTTTACACCTTGTAGCATAACGTATTCGATAGTCACATCTTTGTTTGCTTTAGAGCCATCAATATAACGACGACACGCCGCTAAAAACTCTTCGATAGGGTACTTTTTATTAATTGGTACCAGTACATCACGTAGTTCATTGTTTGGCGCGTGAAGTGAAATAGCCAGCGCTACGTCAATTTTCTCTTTTAATAAATCAAGAGCAGGTACCACACCAGAGGTACTTAATGTAACGCGACGCTTTGATAAACCAAAACCCCAGTCGTCCATCATAAGTTCCATTGCTGGTACTACATTTTTAAGGTTTAGTAATGGCTCACCCATACCCATCATTACCACGTTAGTAACTGGTCGCTTAGTGCTATCGCCATCTAAACCAATGTCTTTTGCAACACGCCATACCTGACCGATGATCTCAGATACTGATAAGTTACGGTTAAAGCCTTGTTGTGCTGTTGAGCAGAAAGTACATTCAAGGGCACAACCTACTTGTGATGAAACACATAAAGTTGCACGGTCTTTTTCTGGGATCCAAACAGCTTCTACTTCTTGGCCACCTTGTAGCATCAGAGCGTATTTGATGGTGCCATCACTTGCTACTTGCTTAACTGAGATTTCAGGAGCAACAATTTCACATTCAGCTTTTAGTTTCTCTTTTAGCTTTTTGTTGACGTTTGTCATGTCGTCAAAATTGTCTACACCAAAATGATAAATCCATTTCATCACCTGATCGCCACGGAATGGCTTTTCACCGAATGATACAAAAAGCTCACGCATTGCATCTCGGTTTAAATCTAATAAATTAATCTTTTTTTCAGTGGCCATGAAACAACCTCAATCAGTGACGGTGGTAAGTAGTTTGGGTGCGCGATTGTACATTATTTAATCGACTTAGTCATTAGCTAAACAGATTTACAATAGGCTTAGCTAATGACTAAAAAAGGGCCCGAAAGCCCTTTTTCTTCTGCATCACAGACTTAGCTGTGAACTCGAAATTAACGAGTACGTGGGCAGATTTCTTCGTCAGCGAAGAAGTATGCGATTTCACGTGCAGCTGATTCAACAGCGTCAGAACCGTGAACAGCATTTTCGTCGATGCTGTCTGCGTAGTCAGCACGTAAAGTACCAGCTAGTGCTTCAGCAGGGTTAGTAGCACCCATGATTTCACGGTTTTTAAGAACTGCGTTCTCACCTTCAAGAACAGTAACCATTACTGGACCAGATGTCATGAACTCAACTAAAGCACCGAAGAAAGGACGCTCGCTGTGCTCAGCGTAGAAACCTTCAGCTTTTTCTTTTGAAAGGTGAACCATTTTAGCTGCAACGATTTTAAGACCAGCAGTTTCGAAACGGTTGTAGATAGCACCGATGTGGTTTTTAGCAACTGCATCAGGTTTTACGATTGAAAAAGTACGCTCTAAAGCCATCTTTATGCTCCAATAATTTTAAATTTAAAAGGTTAAATATTAACGGGCGCGAATTATACGCGCTTTACGTGAAAATTCCTAATTTAATTAAATAGTCATTTGATGGCATTTTCATGAACCTTAACCATCTATAGCAACACGGGTATAAAGTGTGAGCGAATTTTAGCAGTTAAGTACTTGTTATGGGCTATTTTATAGGCAATTATTAACTCAGGAAATGATAAAACTAATAAGGACAATAATGAAAAATCTTTTACTGGCTAGTTTACTCGCAAGCTTTTTAGCTGGTTGTAATTCAGACTCAAACGATGAGCTTGAGTGCTCACCTTACCCCATTGCAATCGATATTAATAATTATGTTGTCACCCCAGAGCAAAACGAGGCTAATACAGCACTCGCTTATGATGCCTATACCATTAAATTAGGCGGTGTTGGTGAAGGCGTTTATAGTGAAGGAAATGAGCCCGACCCTAATAAAGAGTATGCAGAGTGTGCTATCCCTGCAGTGGTACTAGGGAGCGCGAACACCATTACAGCGATTAATATATACTCAAGCGCTGATTACAACAATGAACTCACTGCGGGTATGAGTTTAAATAGTGTGTTTGATATCACAGAGATGTTTGTTAATGATTTTGATTATTACAGTGATGGCAACTATGCCAGTGTAGAAGACTTCACGAGCGTATTACCCACTACAGCACCTATATTTATTGAACTAAAACCTAACCAAGCTCCTGAAGTTGAGAGTAGTCATATTTTTTATATCGATATAAGTTTTGCAAACGGCAAAACCTTTGCGCTTGAAACTGAAGAAATTCAGCTGTTTTAGTTTACTATTCTTCACTTAATGTCAGCGGGTTTCTCTGCTGACATACCCAATCTCTACTCGCTTAGAACGTGCTCACTTAGCTAAGCTAATTGCTATTAATTTACCATTTCTATAATGCATCTTAAAAGTGTAATAACATCAACTGTTATTGTTAACCTTTTGTTCACTTTTGTGCGGGTAAGCTAATTTCCGATGATAAGTTGGGGGTATTTTAAATCATTTAAAATCAATAATATCTGCTTTTAATTTGAATCTTTAATCTATCTTTTCAGAGGAAAATAGCAACAATAAAATTGTAATCGAAATGTTAAATTTAAGTGTACAAAACGCTACATGGTTTTTCGTGAATTCCTGAACTTATTCAATCATAAAATATTAGTGAATTGATTTTTTATAAACCAAAAATCTTACTTCCATTTTTATTTTGAATAATCAAAGGAGAGAACAATGAAACTACGCAGTGCACTTTCTAAGTTGTCATGCGCGTCAGCTTTTGCACTTGGCACCATGCTTACTTTGAGCCCCGCAGCCAATGCAATGAAACTAAAACAACAAAACTTACAAGAGATGGCCGTTGAGTCACAGAGCATTATTGCCGGTCAGGTGGTAAGCGTAACAGATGGTTTTGATAACAATCGTCCCTATACCGAAGTGACTATTCAGGTTTCGTCAGATGCTAAAGGCAAATTAAAAGAGGATTCAAATTACACTTTTCGTCAGTTTGGCTTGATCAAGCCCCGCTCTATGGGCAATGGCAAAGTGTATTTAGGCGCAACACCTGAGGGCTTTTCTAAATGGCGTGAAGGCGAACAAGTGATTGCCTTTATGTATAAGCCAGCATCAATCACAGGGTTTCAAACGACCGTTGGTTTAGCTCAAGGTAAATTTGTAGTGCGCAATGGCAAAGTAGAAAACATTTTTGCTAACAAAGGCGTTTTTGAAGGGTTAGATACCAGCAGCTTATCAGCAGAGCAACAAAATCTCTTAACCACACCAGGTGCAGTCGATGTGGGAGTTTTTATGGATTTAGTAGGTGAACTGTCTGGAGTACAACAATAATGAAATTTTCTAAAATCGCAGCAGCATTAACCCTTGCAACTATTTCAACAGGTGCGTTAGCCGGTGGCCCACTTTATATTCATGAACCGACAATGCAGCCATATAAATGGGATACCTCAAAAGGCAGTATTCCAGTGTGGACAGATGGCGGCCAACTTATCAAAGATAAAGACGGTAACGATGTTGAAACCTTCACTGTACTTGAAAAAGGCACTGTTTTTAACGTTGATGTTACCTTAGCTGATGGCACAGTGATCCCTGCTAATACAGAACTTGACCGAGATTATACATTTTTAACGATTGAGCAAGCCAACAAAGTAACGGCGAATGCTGTGAAAGAGTGGTCTGATGTAGAAACCTCGACCTTCGAGATGTCAGTGCAGGGCACGATTTTTGAGAAAACAGGCATTGCGGATGTGACTGCAGAAAATGTTGATCAAATTTATGGTGTTGAGAACGGTTATGGCTTTTGGGTCAATTACGACACTGATGGTGGTATTTTAGAAAACTATTTTGGTGTGCCAAGAAGCGCTGTTTTAGGTATTGCATTCCCTGAATGGGCTGATGAAGAAACCGGTGAGATTATTGAAGCGACAGCTTTAATGAACGGCTGGTATGTTGATATTAATGATACCGATGGCACGCAAGTTGGTGGGGTATTCACCCATGAGTTTGGCCATGCGATCAATATGTCTCACTCGCAAGCAAATGGCCATTTAGTGTATATGTCGGCTAGCTACAGCCCACAATACGACGGTGTACCGGGCTGTGCTGGGGTTACAGAGTTTACTAGTTCAAGTATGCTTGACTTTTCTGCCATTGAAACAATGTTCCCGTTTATTAATGTTCGTTCAACAGCAGGCTCTAATCAGCATACGATTAATGTAAAAGACGATATTGTTAATATTTCTGACCTCTATCCTACCGAGGAATACAAAGCAAAGTTCGGTAGTATTCAAGGAAAGCTTTTTACAAAAGAAGGCGTTGAGTATTCTGGTATTAATTTAATAGCACGAAATCTTGATAACCCCTATGAAGATGTGATCAGTCAACAGTCAGGTAACATGACACAAGGCCGTATCGGCCCAGATGGCTCATTTACCATTAATGGTTTAACACCAGGTGCACGTTATGCTCTTTATACCCAAGAGATCAATGCAGGTGGCTACCCAACTCAGCAAACGAATATTCTTTCTGAAGCTGAATATTGGAATGACAACGAAAGTGCAAACCCGGGAATAGATAATGCCTGTGCGATGACAGAGATAGTTGTTTCAGCGGGTGAAACTAAACAAGTTGAGATGTTCTTCAACGGTTATCAAGATGGTATTCAATATACGCCACTGATTTCAGCGTTTGTAATGGATCACGCTAAAAACGGTAAAAAAGCACTTGGAACAACCTCTTCGGGTATTCCTTTCTTATACGACAGTGCGACTAATTCGTTTGATACTTTAGTAAGCCCTGATGGCTACGCTTTATTAAGCTCTACAAGCACAGCAATGAACAAAACAGCAACTAAAGCTGCCATTACCGCACACTTTAATGATAATGGCGTGATGCAAGGCGGCGTCTGGGATATAAACTCAGGCAAAGTATCAATGCTTGAAGATTTAACGGGGAATAGTTGCTCGCTTTCAAGTCAGCAGGGGCAAAGCTCACATAGCATCTGGGATATGGATGATGATGGTAAGTTGATTGTTGGTACAACACGCTTCCCATATGATGGTTCAAATCGCTGTGCTGAAGGCGAAGCTGCACGTTCAGTTGGTATGCCTACTGTTTGGGATGCAAACACGGGTAAAGCAAGCGTTTTACCTGGCACCCAAATGGTTGACCGTACTTATGGTAGCGGTAAAGAAATCGCTATTATGAATGGCGATGAGCAAATTCGTCGTACGGCATGGGCGCGAGCAGATCGTATCTCTGGTAATGGCGAAACCATTACAGGTTCAACGAATGGCTTTACGCAAATTGCTTGGGTGAATGGCAAGCTTGTTGATACTTACACGGAGTTTGGTGCAATCGACAATTCAGTTATCTCTGAAAATGGTCGTTATGTCGCCTTTGGCGCCATCGAAAACCGTCGTCCTGCTGGCGTTAAAGTATGGGATACAGTAACCAATACAACTCAAAAAATTGGTAGCTTACGTTGGTGTGACAACATTCCTGCGATAAGTTTCTGGACCAACTATTGCGACCTAGGCTACAGCCATGAAGAATTAGTTGAACTAGGATTTGGCTTACCTTCAGTGATGGTTCTTGATGCAAATGAGGACTTATCGATGATCACCGGACGCGCTGGTAGCCCTCTATCTGGCGGCTTTGTTGGCGCTATTTATTTAAAAGGTATTGGCTGGATGTCATCAGCAGAGTTCTTTGCTAAGCAAGGTGTTACTGAAGCAAAAGGCTTGCTTACCGATAACATGTTTGGTCTAAGTGCTGATGGTTCTGAAATCATGGCTGGCATTGCTGGCGCAGTTTTATCAATAGAAATTGACGCGAATAAGGCATTTGTATGTGATAACGGCCGCGACCGTGAACTTAGCTTCCCTAAGCAAGTGGTTGATGCGGTGTCGGCAGGTGCTGAATTTGGCCGCTGCGCACATATTAATGACTAATACCATTTTGTGTTAAGCGCTTAAAGGTCCGGCTAGGTGGCTGGGCCTTTATTTCAATATCTTTGTAACAAAGGCCTGCTAATGTATAAAAGTTCAATAATAACAATAATATGGTTATGTATTCTAAGCTTTATTCCTGATCAAGCTAGTGCGCAAACCCATCAAGCTGCAAGCTCAACCAACAAAGGGTTTAATGTTCCTGAAGAGCTATTGACCACATGGGAGCTAGATGAGGCGGCTTCAATGGAATACGCAAAAAAGTCTGCGCACTGGAATGAACATATCGCTAATTTGATGCCGAAACTAATCGCAACAAATAAACAAATTAAGTACCGCTTTAATCAGGATGAAATGGTCACCATTCAGGCTGCAAAAGAGCACGAGCTTGCCATTAGTTTGATTAAGCAAACACTGACGTCATATAAATTCAAATTTGAATTCGACGATAAGCCAAAGCAATTGCAAGTGATAAAAGCCGCAGGTGGGCGGATCAATATTCAGGCCGATGGCCTACTTGGTTATCAGTTCTTATTGTGGAAAAAACGCCGAGAACGCTTAACTGGCGTATAAAAATATCAATGTTAAGGGCTTTGCTGTTAACATTAGCAAATCAAAACCAATTACCCTGGATAGTTAATTGAGTTTGATCTAAAAAGGTGGCCATAGGATTGGTCACCTTTTTTCTTTTCTGTATAAGTCCTTACTTAGTTTAATTTATGTAGTTCTAAAGTGCTAGTTTGCATCTGTTTTTATAATATTTAAGTGCTTGGTTACATTTTGGTACAGATTGATACACTCTTATATTGTGTGAATATGTCTTTAACAGTTTGTTAATAAAGGTGTTTTTTTACAGTCAAATTAATTGTTTTTCTTGCCATAATTTTTACCCTTTTTAGTGTGTTGAATTCTCATTTCACTTCCTCTATTACTTGTTTTGTCACTCATAACTAATTGTATAAATTAAATATATTTTATTATTGAGTGGTTTTAGCTGTTTTTAATAAAAACAAACAACAAGGAATTAATATGAAAAAAGCGCAGTTAGGTTTGTTAATCACATCATTCGCTATTATGGGTGGATGTGCAAAGTTAGACGCTCAAGTTAACGCTGGTGGCACTCTTAATTCAAAGGGTGGGGCTGGAAAAGCTGTGTTTACAGCACATGCAGCTCGTTGTGATGGAGAAGTAAGCGGAAAAGTAAATTACAAAGATGTAACTGCATTAGATTGGCAACAATCTGGAGGAGTATCATTTAACGCACAGGTTTATGGTGCAGGCTTATGTAGTGAAGATCCAGTGTCGCCTGATGGGGCAGAGTCTGGTGATGAGCGATTATTCTGCAAACAAGATATTTGCACTGAGGGGATGTATCAAGTTGAGTTTAATTATAACTCAACCAATCCTAGCCTGCCTGGAGAGGGGGTTGGCTTTGCATGCATGATGGATATTTCTGAAGGTATTAAATCTGGATTTGGTGCAAATGGGTTATTGAATGTGATGTTACTCGAGTCTGGTCCATACCAAGGCTATAACAATGCCGGAACAATAAGTGGCAATGTACAAGTGAAAGATTGCCCAAGTAGCAAAAATGACGACAACGCAGAGTAGAGAAGGAGTTTAATGATGATAAATAAAAAAACAGTTTTAGCGGCAAGCATTGCTCTTGCTTATAGTTTTCCTTCTTTAGCTGATCAATCAATGCGAATTGTTCTAGAAGCAAATAGTAATAAAGCCTCAGCGCTTAAATCGGAGTTGTTATCAAATAATATTAAAATAGAAAAAGAGCTTAGTTCACTAGAAAGTTTTGCAATTTCGATTGATAAAACTCAGTTAGCCAATGTTACAGGGCTTACAAACGTAAAGACTTTTTACCCTGACGTACCAAGAAAGTTAATGTCTGAAGGCGCTTCGCAATATATTCCGTATGGTTTAGCGATGGTTCAAGCTGATCAAGTTCAATATCAAGGCGGACAAAAAGTGTGTGTAATCGATAGCGGTTATGCCTTAGAGCACCCAGATTTGCCGAGTGCTGGTGTTACAGGCTCAGACGATGGCGGTGCTGGTGTGTGGTATCAAGATCCATTTGGTCATGGTACTCATGTTGCGGGCACGATTGTCGCAATCGACAATGAATTTGGTACGACAGGGATTGTCGATGATCATTCCCTTGATATGCACATTGTGCGTGTTTTTGCAGGTAATGGTAGCTGGGCTTACGCTTCGGATTTAGCCGGTGCGATTGATGAATGCCAGCAAGCTGGTTCAACGGTTATTTCAATGAGCCTTGGGGGAAAATACTCAAGCCCGATTGAAGAAAAAGCGTTAGATAAAGTTGCTCGTGCAAATATATTAATGGTTGCGGCAGCAGGAAATGCTGGTGAAGCTTCACATAGCTACCCTGCGTCTTATGATAGTGTGATTTCAGTCGCAGCGGTTGATAGCACTAAAAATCATGCAAGCTTTTCTCAGCGAAGCAGTCAAATTGAACTAGCAGCGCCAGGCGTTAATGTTTTCTCAACTGTGCCTGTTGACCGCGCGCGCTTTTCAAAATTTAATGTCACGCAAGATAATGTTAATTTCCAATATTATGGTATGGATGGCTCGCGTTTTGGTACTGTGACAGGGGAGCTCGTTGATTGTGGTTTAGGTACTCAGAGCTGTGGAGATGTAACAGGAAAAATCTGTCTAATCGAACGAGGGGAAATTCCGTTTTATAAAAAAGTAGAGCAGTGTGAAGCGGATGGCGGTGTGGGAGTTATTATTCGTAATAATAACCAAAGCCAGCTAATCGGCACTATTAACCCTACTTCTATGATTGCTGGCTCTGTGACAAGAAATGAGGGTCTTAATTTAATGGACAACCTCGGTAAGGAAACCACAATAACAGTCGCTGAGTTTTCAGATCATGACTTTAAATCAGGTACTTCGATGGCAACTCCCCATGTTTCCGGCGTAGCTGCATTGGTATGGAGTAATTATCCTGAGTGTTCTGCGAATGGTATTCGTTTAGCACTGAGGGCATCTGCCGATGATCAGGGGGATATGGGTTATGATCATGCTTACGGCTGGGGCATAGTGCAAGCCAAAGCAGCTGTTGATTATATCGCTGAAAATGGGTGTAAAGCATCTAGTAACGTATTACGTGGCGGAGATGGCTCAGCCCATTAACTATTCCTCTATATTGTTGTTATGACCAAAGCGCTTATGGCGCTTTTTTCGTTTGTCACCTACTCAACAATAAGCTCTATGAATCAATCATGATCTAGATCAATAAAATTACTGGACAGGTTATTATACTGCCGCGCTTCATTCTTGTATTAATTCATGCAACCGACTTGTACTCGGTTCGATGTGTGGAGCTTTCATGTCGTCACCTATTTTGACCCCTCGTCCTTTTACGCCTGAGTTGTTATCACCTGCGGGTAGTTTAAAGAATATGCGTTATGCCTTTGCCTATGGTGCAGATGCCGTTTACGCAGGCCAACCTCGTTATAGCCTTCGTGTTCGTAACAATGAGTTTGACCTAGATAATCTGCAAACCGGTATCAACGAAGCCCATGCGCAAAATAAAAAATTATATGTAGTGTCGAACATTGCTCCTCATAATGCCAAGGTAAAATCGTATTTACGCGATATTGAGCCTGTCATTGAGATGCAGCCAGATGCGCTGATCATGTCAGATCCTGGGCTTATCATGTTAGTGCGTGAAAAATGGCCAGACATGCCAATTCACTTATCTGTGCAGGCCAATGCGGTGAACTATGCCACAGTGAACTTTTGGGCTCAGCAGGGTATTGAACGAGTCATTTTATCGCGCGAATTATCGCTTGAAGAAATCGCTGAAATTCGTGAGCTATGCCCAAATACAGAATTAGAAGTGTTTGTTCACGGTGCACTTTGCATGGCGTACTCTGGCCGTTGTTTGCTATCGGGTTACATTAATAAACGCGATCCAAATCAAGGAACGTGCACTAATGCATGTCGCTGGAACTACGATGTGAAACCAGGCACCGAGAATGAAACCGGCGAAATGGTACATAAAATTGACCCTAAAGCGGTGATCCCAACCCTAGGTGATGGTGCCCCAAGTAATGAAGTATTTATGCTTGAAGAGCAAGGGCGTCCTGGTGAGTACATGCCTGCTTTTGAAGACGAGCATGGTACTTACATTATGAACTCAAAAGATTTACGTGCCGTTCAATATGTTGATCAACTAACGAAAATGGGCGTGCATAGTTTAAAAATTGAAGGCCGTACCAAGTCTTTCTACTATGTTGCTCGTACTGCACAAGTGTATCGTAAAGCCATTGATGATGCCGTTGCTGGTCGTCCATTTGACGCAAACTTATTTAAAACTCTTGAGAACTTAGCGCACCGTGGCTATACCGAAGGGTTCTTAAAGCGTCATGCGCATCAAGACTATCAAAACTATGAATACGGTCATTCGGTATCAGATAAACAGCAGTTTGTGGGTGAAGTATTAGGTCGCAACGATAATGGTTTAGTTGAAATTGATGTGAAAAATAAGTTCTGTACTGGTCATTCACTTGAGCTTATGACACCAAAAGGGAATATCAACTTTAAGTTGGATTTTATGGAAAACAAAAAAGGCGAAGCCATTAGCGATGCTAAAGGCTCAGGTCATATTGTTAAAATTCCTCTGCCAGAAGATATCGATTTAGATCACGCAATTTTGATGCGCAATCTTGATGCTAACCAAGATACTCGTAATCCTTTTAAAACAGCCTAAAGTAAACATGCGCTAAGTGAGTTTAAACTGACTTAGCGCATACATTTAATCTATATTATCAAGACATTGTCCTTTTGGGTTTCCCCTTTAATTATTTTAATTCAGGGTATAAGTAAACGTTTCGAGTAGCGCACTAATATTCGTTTAAAATTGACCGTTTGAATTACCAAGCTAATGCTCACTAAGCCAATGCCAAGCCAGCCAATTCGCTGAAACTGCTCATTTAAAATCACAATAGCCAGTATGGTGGCGATAATAGGCTCAAGTAAAGTAATGAGCACGGCTTGGCTAGCCGCTATGGTTTTTAAGCCAATACTAAATAGCCAATAACCTAAAAACATCGGTACTATGGCCATGTAAAGCGCCACGCTGGTATTGGTAACTGTGGCAAAAAGCGTATCTCCAGTGATCAATAACGAAGGCAAGAGTACACATGCAGCGCCGCCAAATAGGCTCGCCATAGTCGCTCTTGAGTGAACGCCGTTGCTAATTAAACGTTTGGCAACCCATGAATAGCCCGCATAGGTAAGCCCTGCAATTAAGCCAAGTAAAATTCCGATGTTTTGGCTAAACAGCCCCTTAGCAGCAGAGTTATGCTCTTTGGCTAACGCGATTAAGCCAATGCCTACTGCACCAAAGCAAAAGCTGACTAGCCAGCGAGTTGCAATGGGCTTTTTCTCAATTAAGTATTCCAATAAGACGGTAAATAAAGGGGCGCTGGCAATCGAAACAACGGTGCCAATTGCTACGCCGGCACTATTCATTGAGGTATAAAATGCTAGCGGATAAATAGCCACACAGGCTGAACCTAGTAGGGTTAGGCGGTAGTGCTTACGCAGTGTACTTGCATTGTTTATCAGTTGAGTTAGTGAGGTTAAGCAAAGTAATACGCCGCCAAACCCCATCGCAAACGCACCTATTGCAAAAGGGCTAATGTCTGGTGCAAAGCTTGCGGCCGTGCCTGTTGTGCCCCAAAACACACTGGCAACTAAAACGGCAATGGTCGCGATGGTATGGTTCATTGATGATTCGCTTTAAATTTAAGATATCAAAAGCATAATCAAAATTTATGTGCAGTTTTTGACAAAAAGGACGGTTTTGTTGACGTTAAAAACTAAAGTTATTTTTTGAATTTACTTGGTGATAAGCCAAAGTACTTTGAAAAACTGCGGCTAAAAGATGAAAGCTCATTGTAACCAACTAACTCACTAATACGTTGTAACGGATAGTCGGTATGGCTGAGTAAGGCTTGGGCTTTTTCCATTCGCTGTTTGGTTACATAGTTCATGACAGTCAATCCGGTTTGTTGCTTAAACAGCAGCTTAAATTGCGTTCGGCTTAAACAGGCAATGCTGGCAAGGTGTTTGATTTGAAGAGGAGTACCTAAGTGACTGTCAATATAAAGCAGGGCCTCGCTAATACGGCTGTCGACTTTTGGCTGCATAATTTGCTCAGCTAACAGCAAATTGAAGGTGTTAAACATGGCAAGTTCTAATTCACGATTAACCGCTTGCTCAAGCTGCTTTGCCACAAACTGCAAAAATGCCCAAAGTGATTGATTAATAGCAAACACGCAGCGCTCAGCAGTGGCCAGGTTATCTGGTAGCGTTGGCATATCGGCCACCACAAATCGCGCCTCTGGCATTGCGGTAAACAGGTGTGTTTGCGAGGCTTTGACAACCACGCATTCACCCGGGGCGACTTTACCTTGAAAATCACCGACACTAATAGCAATCACACCTTTTAAGGGCAGTACAAGTTGATGATAGTCATGGCTATGACTAACAGGCTTAGTACTGTAAGAGCGGATAGATAGATTGCCTTGCATCATTTTGTGATAACCGTTTGCTGAATAACGCTATTATGCCCGTTTGCGAGGGATGATCAATTTTAGGCCATTAACGGGGTTAGCACATGCTCGTAGGCAATCATTAGTGCGACATAAACCAACAAAACAGCCATCAGTTTATTAAACACATTAAAAACACCCGGCCGTGATACTTGTTTGCCAAGCACCAAGCCCGCTAACGAGTAACTTGTAGGCGCACCAAAGGCAAGAATGGCTAAAATAAGAGACCAAAATACGATTGCAGCGCCGGTAATATCTGCACTTGGGAACTGAATCGTAGCAATTGGCAAAGTGGCCACCAAGGCTTTTGGATTTAATAGCTGCATAAACAGGCCATCGAAAAAGCTAAGTGAGGCATCAGCTGAGGTATCACTCACCTGTACTTTTGCTTTTGCGACCTTCCAAGCAATATACAAAATATAGCCGCAACCAATTAAGCTCACATAAGGCAAAAACTGCGGGTTGATCACTTGTAAGCCAAGGTAGCCAAGCAGCACAAATAAGATAAACATCGCGCTACCCACGCCGATAAAAAACCCAAGGTGTGAATGTGTTTGTTTATTTAAGCCACTGCTTAAACCGAGTAAATTGATTGGCCCAGGGGTGTACATAATGCCAATAGCATATGCAAAAATATCTGCCATAACAGCTCCAAATCAGTAATTTAGCTCTATCTACGAGCCCATTGCAGTTGAAATTGTTTTGGTGTCATACCGAATACTCGTTTGAAGTTACGATTGAGGTGGCTGGCATCTGCAAAGCCAGATTCAACCGCTACGCTGGTGGCATCGCGGCCAACTTGTAACGCTCTACGGGCATAATTAATACGACAGTTCAAAACATATTGATGTGGAGTAATACCGAAGTGCTCGCGAAAGCGGCGGATAAAATGGAACTTCGACATAGTGGCAGCATGGGCAATGTCATCAATAGCAATGTCATTGTCGATATTTGCCAAAATGTAGTCTTTTGCGCGCAGTAGTAAGCTATCAACTCGGGTGTTTAAAGTTGGCAAATCAAGGTTGCCATTGAGCCTTGCTAAAGACTGCGCCATTTGCAATAGCGCAGCTTCTCGCTCTATTTTGCTGGTGCTATTGGTTTGTAAAAGCCTCGATAAGTTAATCACTTGATTACGCAGTAATGGATCAGCATACAAGGTGTTTGCCATACGTAATGTGCAATCTTGCTTATACCCAAGCGCTTTGAACAAAGGCTGAAATTCATCGGGATGAATGTACAGCATTAGATACTCTAGGTTTTGCTCAGTGCCAGAGTGACCATCGTGAATATCTTCAGGATTAAACAAAATGACATTGCCAGGTACGCTTTTATAAAACGCATTACGACAAAAGAAATCTTGCCGTCCCTGTAGGGTAATACCAATTGAATACTCTTCGTGAGCATGTTTTGCATAGGTAAAATCACTCATAGTCGCAGTTAACATCGAGATGCTTTGATGCTGTTCGTTGTTAATGTACTTAAAGTGATTGTCTTTGCTCACAGATGCTCCTGAAAGTTGTGCGCTTCGTTATTATTCCTACGCCAATATAGCGAAGCAGGCAACCTAAAAACTTGAACAAAATTGCTGATATTGAATTAAAGAGATTTATTTTTAACTAAATAACAGCAAATAGCAGTGATGATTTTATTTATTTTTCAATTTCTTATAAATAGTCCGGTCTGGCTTTTCTTATATTTGATTTTAGTGTGAATGTTTTTATCCCTAACTTGGGTCTTTTAAATAAGCAGTAAAGCGGGGGTTAAATGAATTTACGTACAGCAAATAATTTAGTGGTTGCACTTATCACTATCAGTTTTTCGTTATTGGGCTTGTCTTTTATCTTAGGGGCAAACCCCAATGCCATTGGCAGTATTTTTTCGTTCTATAAATTAGACGCTCAGGTGCCAGCTCACATCATGAGTATGATCGCAGGCTTTGCTTTTTGCTTTGTTGGCATTACCAGTCTTCATTCACATTTGGGGTTTATCAATAGAGCGCTTCCGACCATCACTGCATTTGCTATATCAATGCTCTGTTTGATTACGCTGTTTGGCGCTAATCGTTGGCTTGCAAGTGAAGGAGGCTTTCCTGTGATTGGTTCAGGGCAGGGGATCATTAAGTATTTTGCTGTTATTCCACTGTTTTTATTTGTGTTTTACAAAGAGGCTTTAACTGATAAAGCGCATATTGCTTTAAATTATGCATCGGTGGCATTAGTGTTGGTTTGGATTGGCGCCATGAAGTTTTTTGCTTTTGAGGCGAAGGGAATTGTGAGCCTTGTAGAAACATCGCCGTTTATGTCGTGGTTATATCAGGTTTTTAGTGTGCAAGGTGCATCGAATGTAATTGGTGTGTTTGACATTGTCAGTGTGCTATTGCTTTGTGTTGGCTTGTTGATTAAAAACAACAAGCTAATAGTATTGGCAGGGCTTGCCTGTTGCTCGGTATTTATCATGACGCAAACTTTTTTAATTACCGCACCGAATGCGCTTAGCAGTTCGACGGTTTTAGCAGGACTTGGTCAATTTGTGATTAAAGATCTGTGGTTTATTGCAAACTTAGTGATTATTTATCACCTAGCTGTAATCAATAATACAGCCAACGAAACAGTCGCATAAAATAAAAAAGGCCTCAAAAGAGGCCTTTTAAATGATCACTAAACAACGACAACGGCTTTTTGCTTTTGAATTCTAGAAAACTCAAGCGCATCGTTGAGATTGTTAAATTCAAAGTCAGTAGGTTCTTCAACATTTAAAGTACCCGAAGCAATGTCATTAAGGAGCTTTTCTCCATCACTTACAAGGCGTTGCCATTGCTGTGTATCGCCATAATCATGTAATGCACCAAGGGCAATCTCGTGATAAGAAATTGTGCGCGTAAATGGCTCATCTACAGGTGTTTCAATACGTCCTAATATACTGATCACATGGCCATTTGCTTTTAGGAGTGGCACTAACTTTTTAGCTTCTTCAGGGCCGTTAGCATCAAAGAGTGCAAAGTAGCCACCTTCAGAAGGCGCGTCGCGTAATACTAACTTAACGCCAAGTTTTTCTGCTTGCTCTGCCGTTAAGCTTTTTGATAATGCATGAACTTCAAAGCCACTGTGGTTCAGCATTTGCGTCAGTAGTTTATTAACAGCCCCCATGCCGGTAACTAATACTTTTTCGCCTTTGCGTAATGGTATTTTGCTAAAGGCTTGCCATGCAGTAAGAAGTGGGCAAGGCAATGCAGCAGCAACATTAGCAGCTAACTCTTTTGGTACCTGCATAACACGTTCAGCATAAAGCACCGCGTGTTTAGCAAAGCTGCCGTTTTCGCTCAAGCTGTGATGATAAGCGACTGTTTTACCAATTAGTTTGGTATCTACGCCATCGCCTACCTGCTCAACAACCCCAGCACCGTCTACGCCAGGTGTGTGTGTATCTGGCCAATTAATAGGATCAGCTTGGATAAACTTCCAATCAACTGGATTGATACCAATCGCAAGGTTACGAACTAAAATTTGCCCTGCTTTAAGTGCTGGTACATCTTTTAATCCCAAAGCGAGTGCTTTATCAGCACCTTGAAATTGCCAAGCGTGAGTTGTTTTTACTTCATCATGATCCCAGTCAGGAGCAAAATCCGGGTTGGCTTGCCTGTCGCCGCAGCTAAGGGCATCAATTTGATTAATCTCGTCTTGGCTTAAGCTAAGCGAAAGGGCTTTTAAGTTGGTAGCCATATTTTCGCGTTTGGTCGATGACGGTATCGTCACCATGTCATGCGCTAATTCCCAAGCAATGACCACTTCAGCTGTGCTCACTTGATGTTTGTCTGCAATAGCCTTGATAGTTGGATCTTTAAGTACTTTGCCTACCGCAAATGGCATATAGCCCGTAACGAGAATGTCGTTTTGCGCGCAAAATTCACGTACCTTTTGGTTGGTTAGGTATGGATGTACTTCTACTTGATTGGTAAATAACGCACCTTTTGGCAAAATACTTAAGGCTTCTTCCATTTGTGCAATGGTAAAGTTTGAAACACCAATTTTTTTCGTTAAACCAAGCTCTTTTGCTGATTGTAACTCGGTTAAGTACTCATCCATGCTTTCGCCATTGGCAGGGCTTGGCCAATGAATAAGCAGTAAATCGACGTAATCTAGTTGTAGTTTAGTCAGGCTCTCTTTTACGCTGTTAATAAAGTCCGTTTTATTTAACTTATCATACCATACTTTGGTGGTAATAAATAACTCACCACGTGCAACACCACTGTCTTTAATCGCTCGGCCAACAGCTTCTTCATTACCGTATATTTGCGCGGTGTCGATGTGTCTAAAGCCCTCTTCAATAGCTGTTAGCACACTTTGATATGCAACTTCGTCTTGTAATCTAAATGTACCAAAACCCAGTTTTGGCATAATTGATTGTGACATCATAACTCCTTAATTATGGAACTTGGGCAAAAAATGTTCGCCGATGTGCTTTAATGCCCATTCGATGGGTAATTCGTTACGTCTAAAGTGCAGGCCAATGTGATTCACACCGGCATTTTTCATTGCCTTTAGTTATGACATGAGTCCGTTAATGCTTGTTTCAACCCCTAAGAAGGGATGATTGAATAGCGATATTATTGCTAGGAAAGTCTTTGCGAAAAACAGCAAGGATAACAAAACACCTTTGTCATTTTTGCAAAGGTGTTTTAATCGTTATGAATTAGCTTCTTCTTTTGAAAGGGTAAAGTATGCGCGAGTGACTGGGTAGGCAATTTGTGAAATCAGTGCTGTGCCCCAAAGTAAGTTGCCAATGAGCGAAGGCACATGGGGTAAAATGGGAATGGTAACTAAAGTGAGTATAACTCCAAACATTCTTACTTTAGCTGTTGCAAAACGATGGGCTACACGGTGTTCGATCATTAACTGGATCCACAATAAACTCAATAAGTAGCCTGCTAACCCTACACAGCCAATGACACCATATTTAAGTGGGTAAGGTTGCCAAAACCCAGCTTTCACTTCGCCGGCGAGTGCAACGCCAACCATAACTGCACATAACATTAAAAATAGGTGTGCTAACCACCAACTTACGAGTGTCCATTTATGTTGATTCTTAGGTTTACCATTGCCAACAAAGTCAAAGTAAATCCAGCATTGCACAAATACTGCAATACCGCCAAACATAAAGTTAGCCAGTACAGAGGGGTCGACTTTATAAATTCCTTTTTCTGATAAAGTAATCACCAATTTAAAGAAACCTTCGCCTACGACAATGAGCAGTAAAAGGGCAAAGCGCTCAGACATATGCCCAAGGCGTGGTAAAAAACGTTTATTTTCAAGTACACCAATTTTTGGAGCCATATATAAAACTTGGATAGCGGCAATCGCAATGCCAAATACCCAATAACGATAGGGTGCAGGGATAAAGGCTGTGATAGCAAAGATGATAGCAAGAGCAAAGTAGTTACGGCTCACAGTGCGTGCTAATTTTGTTGATTCGATCCCCAATTGATTGGTGCGATGAAATAAATACGCTGTAATGAGTCGGTTTGCGGCATAGGCCAATGCAAAATATGTCCAGCCTTTGTCAAGTACATGGGGAATAGAGGCTGCCATAACCATGGCGGTGACAATTTGGCAGGCCATGATCAGCCGATGTTTTACATCGGTACTGACATAGAGTGAGTTAAAAACGCTGGAGTCTGCCCATGCGAACCATACGGTGATGAATAAACCTGCAAAAGTAAGAAAACCACTTAAATGTAAGTGTTCGCTTAAAAAATTACCTAGCAAAAAAATGATTACCACATGGATAAGGTCATAAAATAATTCAACCCAATGAACATGGTCATGTGAACTTTTTAAATCTAGGTGATGCTTAGGTAAGCGCCACATTGGGTGGTTTTCTAATGCCATAATTGCTCCTACCTATTTGCTCTCAACAATAATTGCAGTGATGGTGGTTTCACCTTCATTTTTGACTTGATGAGTCCATGCGTCATGCCACATCACATAGCCATTGGGGATCTCAAGTGTTGTTTGTGACTCTTTTGTACTGATGGTTGCCTTACCACCTGTCTCAAAGTAGACAGTTTCAGCATTATGCTTATGCCAATTATCTTGCTCACCTGGTGCTAAAGTCATACGCAAAACAAGTACTTCATTGTTATCTAGCAATACTTCATAGTGATTAGGTGAAGCAATATGTGCATGGGGGAGTTGTGCTGAAAAGGCATGTGGTGAGCACATCATTATGCTCACCAAGCCAATCAGCAAAGTTGTAAATTTGCTCATGGCTACTCTCTATTTATGCATACCGCGAATTGGGTAGTTATTTTTTGGATCGCGTATCCAGTTAAGTCCACTTACCAAGGTTGCTAAATCAGGTCTTACAAATGGGTTATTAGAATAATCAACCACATGTACATTACCTTGCTCGTTAACCACAAACAGTGCAGGCTCTGCGAAAGGGTGATCTGTTTCTTGCGGTGAACGGGGATCAGATATGTAAGTACCTAATGCTTGCATTTGCTCTGAAGTCAAACCGTAAGCAAGTGGAAATGACACAGATAACTGCTCTAAATGCGCTTCTAACTGCTCTTTGCTATCACCTGAAACAGCAATTACATCAACACCCGTTTCTAATAGCGCAGCTTTGTACTGCTCGAGGCTATTTAAATAGCGAGTACATAAAGGGCAATGCTTACCACGATAAACAACCACAAGCTGCCAGCTTGCACCGTGTTGAGGTTGACCAAGAACAGCCTCTTCACCATTCAAAAGTGCAGCACTAATACTAGGAAATGCACTGCCCGGATGGAGTTTATTGCTATAAACAGATTCGTTACTCATGAGTGTTCCTTAAAAATTTTCGTTTAAGTGTTTTTCAAAGCGCGCAAAGTCGCTCTCGATGTCTGCATTTTTCATCACGTCATAACAGGCGAAAGTAGGTAACCCTTGCATACCGAAAAACTTAAAGTTCATATGCATTGGGAAAACAAGGTCATCAACACTTTTACCTTCAAAAAAGTCAGTGGCATCTGCAAATGATTCTGCAGGTGCATTTAAAGTCAGCGACATCATGTATTGAGTGTTATTTAAGGTGCCGCCTTTACCGTAATTGGCTTTTGGATTGTCTTGATGGCGACCATCACCATGGCAAAGCGCTCCACCCATGCCCGCGGTGTAAACTTCATCCATGTATTTTTTGAATGACCAAGTCATGCCCATCCAATTAATAGGTGATTGCAAAAAGACGATATCTGCCCATTGATGGTTCTCAAGTTCAGTTTCTACATCAAATTCGTCTTGTGTATTAACCACACGAGTTTGATAGCCTTTTGCTTTAAAAAAAGCGTCGGCTTTTTCGATTAAAGCAGCATTTAACTTACCTTCAGAAAAAGGGTAATAGTGATGTGCGTTAAGAATTAATACGTTTTTCATAGTTGAGTATCCGTTTGCTAATTACTTTATCGTGTTCAAAATGTATTCTGTGGTGTATAATAGTAACCTAGATTATTTAATCAACCAGTCACCTTTTTGTAACTAGTCTGAAAAATGCGAGGATGTTTTGGAAAGTTCAGTAGAAACAGATAGTAAGGGTAGAAAAAAAGTTTTAAATGCTTGCATGGAGCCGTGTGCAATTGAAAAAGGCATGCGTTTGATTGGCGGTAAATGGACGGGATCTATTATCTATCATTTAAAAGATGGCCCTGTGCGTTTTAATGATTTAACGCGTATGCTGGGTGGTGCAAGCAAAAAGATGATAGACCAACGTCTAAAAGAGCTTGAAAGTAGAGCGATGATCACCCGTCATGTTATTAGCACGCGCCCGATAGCGGTGACCTATGAGCTTACTGACTTTGGCCGCTCAGCACTGCATATTCTCGATGAGTTACGGGTTTGGTCTGAATCGAATGAGATTTAACGCCAGTACTTTGCACTGGCGTTCATTATTTACGGAAAAGAGTAGCGTACAATTCGTTTTACTACAGAAAAGTACTGGCGAAAGAAGCCGCCGGTATTGTAGTGAATACCGTGCTCTTTAAAGATAGCTTGCACCTTAGGGGCAATTTCGCGGTAGCGTTTTGCGGGTAAATCAGGGAATAAGTGATGCTCTATTTGATAGCTCAAGTGCCCAGTCATTACATGAAACAGGTTACCCCCTTTGATATTTGATGACCCCAACGCTTGGCGGTAATACCACTGACCTTGTGATTCATTTTCGCAGTCTTGCTGGTTAAATGTTTCAACTTCACCGGTAAAATGCCCGCAAAAGATAATGGTTGAGGTCCACAGGTTACGTAATAAATTAGCCGCTAAGTTGCCCGCCAAAACCCACAAAAATAAAGGCCCAGCAATCAACGGAAAGAGCAGGTAGTCTTTCACTAGCTGGCGTGCCCCTTTACTAAAAAAGCGCTTTTTCAGTTCGCTATGCGGTACTTTGTAATCGCGGTCATCTTTTTTCTTGCCAAAAAATACTCGCTCGGCTGCCATTTCATGGTACGACACACCCCATTGGAACAGCACACTGAGCAATAAGTAAGTGACAAATTGCCATAGGTTTTTTACTCGCCAACGAAAGTCATTCGATAAGCGCAGTAATCCATAACCGAAGTCGCGATCTTTACCAATAATATTGGTATAGGTGTGGTGCTCGTAGTTATGAACGCGGTTCCAACTAGCCCCATCGCACGCTATATCCCACTCGTAAGACTTTGAATTTATGTATTTATCATTCATCCAGTCGTATTGGCCATGCATCACATTGTGGCCAATTTCCATGTTATCGAGGATTTTTGCTGTGGCTAAACTAAGCACACCCACGAGCCATAAAACAGGCTGAATAAAGCCTAGCATTAATAAAATTCGGCCACTCCATTCAAACACTCGCTGGCAAACAATAACGCGGCGAATGTATTTTGCATCTTGCTCACCGAGTTTTGATTTTACATCTGTTTTAACGCTATCGAGTTGAGCTGCTAATTTTTCAAAATTGACTGTTTTTGTTGTCTTCATGCTGATAACTCCACGTCACTGACTGGTTGCGATATACAAAGTTGAATTAACTGCTCTGAGCTATCAGAGAGCTCACCGGTGCGAATATCACGTACGATGCCTTGCTTTTTAACGCATTGGCATTGATGGCAAATTCCCATACCACAGCCAACTGACACCGGCTGTTCATTCGCTTGTAAGTGGGACAGTAAGGTTTGTTGGTTATCAATCGTGAATGTTTTGCCCTGATGAGTGAGTGTTAGTTCGTGCTTATCAGAGGTTGCTAAAACTGCAGGGACTGCACTGAAATGCTCACTGTCGATAGGCGTATCTAATTGCTTAGCTAAAGCGGCTGCTTGCTTATACAAAGCAGCTGGGCCGCACACTAACCAGTGTTTATGCGCATTTTTTGTCAGCCATGTCGTCGCATCGCCATCTTTGTTGCGCTCAAGTAAGTGATAATCAAAATTGCTCAGTGATTGCTTTAGTTGCTCAAGCTCATCTTTAAGCCAGTGGCTGTTCGGCTTTGCATAGTAAAGCAGGGTTATAGTGTGTTTGCTATCTGCAGGTAAAGATTTAAGCATGGCTATAAATGGCGTAATGCCTGAGCCACCGGCAAGCATGATTAAAGAGCGCGCGGTATTTGGTATAACAAACTGGCCTTTAGGCTCAGAAATATTAAGCCATTGCCCTAGCCTCAAATTTATTAGCTTTGATGTAAATGCGCCGAACTCTTGGCTGCGGATCAATAAACGAATTTGTCGCTGCTGCCTTGCCAATTGTGGTTCGCTTGCGATTGTAAATACACGCGTTAGCATTCGACCATTCGTTTGGATTGTTAACGCAATGTGCTGGCCTGCTTGATGAACTGGCCATGTTTTCTCTGGCTCTATAATCAACTCAACGCTTTGTTCAGCAAACACCTGTACATGTTTTACTTGTGCACGAAAGTAGCCTTCGCGCCAGCCTGGTTTAAAGCACTGAATCACAGGCTCCCAGTATCCTGCCCATGACTGATGATGCAATAAATGTTTTGATAATGAATTTAATAACGCTCTCATTTTTCGCCTTTAGCTTACAAGTGTACGCTCACCTGGCGCACAAGTGTAAGCTGAAAAGTGATAATTGCAAGCCTAATTTGAGTATTAGCTCTAAATTGAAAGGGCTTAACCTTGCTTTTAGGGGGTTATATTTAATGAAAAAAGAATGGATTAATTTTCTTTTTTTATTTAATTCAAGGTTATATGTTTATTTTGTTTAGTTTTAATTGTCATGCATCTAGGGAAGGGAGTTTTGAGCTCTTTTACAAGAAGTATTAAAAGGGCTCGTTAATTTCGGCTAATAATTAAAAACAGCTTTAGCCTTTTTGCTCTGAAGCTCTGCCACCGGCTCTAGTGGCAAAGCTTAATTTACAGTTCGAGGTGTAATATGGGGATATTCGTTGGTTTGTGAGCCAATTCAATCTAGTTAATTCTTATGCAAACATTATCCCATCTGAATCTTGTTTAAAGTTATTCTGAGTTTCAACTTTACGCCATACTTTTTCGTGGAAGTAAAACGCAACAGTGTTCACAGCTGGCTCAACAATAGCAACCAAGCCGCCAATTAAAAAACTACCGGTTAAAAAGTAAGTCACTGTAAAAGCGATTGCGAAGTGCATCATTGCAAAAGTAACTGTCTTAATCATTTTGAATACCCTAACTCTCATAATTTGATGAGTTTAGTATTGCTCATTATTTTCAATCTTTAAAATGGAATAAAAAGATTGTTGCAATCGAAAAACTGGATTTTAATTTTCACTGTAATGTTCAGAGAGTTTTATTTCAAAGTCTACGAACTCAAATAGAAGTAGATGGTGAGAGTTGTTCGTAAATATGCATGTCAGTTGGGGCAATAAACTGGGTATTGCTTGCGATAATGTAAGGTGGATCTTGAGGGCTATAAAGAGTAGTAAGCTTATATAATTAAATGACTTAAGTTTATTTTAAGTTTAAACAAGTACAGTAAAGTTTCGCTAATAAGTAAACAAGATAATTTAAGATAGCTCATTTTTTGTTTTAGATCATTACAGCAAGAGCGTTCAAAGGATAGCGTAATTGTGAGTCTATATCACGTATAAATTTAGCAGTTATCTGAACGCGTTTTACGAAAGGGGCATTATGAAGATTAAAAATACAACGACTCATTACAGTTCGTTCTCGATTGTATTGCACTGGCTTATGTTTATTTTAATCGTGACAGTGTTTGGCAGTATTGAATTACGCGAGTTATTTGATAAAGGCACTGAAACCCGCGACGCTTTTAAAATGTGGCATTTTATGTTGGGTTTATCTGTTTTAGCTCTAGTAGTTATAAGGTTAGTGGCGCGTGTGCTGGCAGGCTCAACGCCTGCAATAAAACCTGAGCCTGCAATGTGGCAAAATACATTAGCCAAACTTGTGCACCTAGCGCTCTATGTCTTCATGATTGCAATGCCAATAGCAGGTTGGCTGATATTGAGTATGGCTGGTAAACCAGTGCCATTTTTTGGCTTAGAGCTACCTCCATTAGCAAGTGAAAATAAAGATCTTGCTAAAACTATCAAAGAAATACACGAGACTGTGGGTGAAGTAGGTTATTACTTAATAGGCTTGCATGCCGCAGCTGCATTATTCCATCATTACATTTTGGCTGATAATACCTTAAAACGTATGTTGCCTTTAAAAAAGTAAAGTTTAGTTAGGTCACCATAGATAAGCCTTGAAATCCTATACTCGGATTTATTAGGGCTTGCTCATGACGCAACGAGGCTACTCATTTTTTTCTCGATTTTCACTTTAAGTATTTCGTAACACAGCAATGAAACTTATCTGTGTTACTAACCATTCGTTATCATCAAGCCAAGTTAGTGTTGGGTCAAACACTAACTTGGAAACGCATGAGTACATCAAAACCTCAATTCATCAGAGATTATCAACGCGCGAGTAAATCACCCTAGGTCAATAAGGTACGGAACTATACTTGTGTGAAAGTGTTGTTTAAAACAAAGTTTGGAGTTCTGAGTTAACGTCCTGGTTTTTAACCTCTCTTTGTACCCATTCATCTTAATGTACTATTAATAAGCAATTATATTTGTATTATGATAAAAATTACTCAAATCTTGAGTTCATAATCCAAAGGAACATACCTAATGTGGTTTACTAATCGCAAACTGTTATCCGAAAATATTTATTTAAAAGAGCAGGCTGCTGAATACGAAAATATAAAGCATGAGCTCAAAGAAGAGATGTTGTATTTTCTGCTGAACAAAAATAGCACCATCATTGAAGTAAATGAGCGATTTGCAGCAGCGCTAGACCTTCAAGCGAATGATCTAGTTGGTAAAAACTTAAATGATTTGCTCCTAAAAAAATCAATTAATAAACCCCACACACAAAAATTACTCTCGGCAATAAATAAGTTAAACCATTGGCACGGCGCCTTACAATTACAAACTAATACAGGTCGTGAACTGTGGCTCAGGAGCATTTTACAACCAATAAATGGCGAACTTGCCGTGTATTCAGCTGAACTGACAAGAACTATATCTCAATCAAGAGAGAAAGAAGATATGCTTACTGCTCTCAGTCGCTCTTCTGCTGTGATTGAATTTAGCCTAGATGGCATAATACTCAATGCTAACGATAACTTTTTGAAAGCCATGGGGTACTCTCAAGATCAAATACTAGGAAAGCACCATAGTATGTTTTGTGATCCACATGAAGTTGAATCGAGTGCTTATAAACAGTTTTGGTCTGAGCTGAAGCAAGGGCGCTTTATTTCAGATCGTTTTAAAAGGATTGATAGCCACGGTAATGAGGTATGGCTTGAAGCCTCATATAACCCAATTCATGACGACAATGGTGATTTATATAAAGTTGCTAAGTTCGCGACTGTCATTACAGAACAAATGAAAAGAGAGCAAGCAATCTCACAGACTGCAGAGATTGCTTACGATATTTCAAAGCAAACAGACGCAGATGCAGAAAACGGTTTAGAAGTTGTTAAGCAAACAATATCAACGATGAAAGCCCTCTCTAAGAAACTCGAAACAGCCAGTGAAGGTATCAATAAATTAGATGTACAGTCAGCTAAAGTAGCTGACTTGGTCGATAGTATTAAAGGTATTGCAGACCAAACTAATCTTCTTGCTCTCAATGCTGCAATAGAAGCTGCAAGAGCTGGAGAGCAAGGACGCGGTTTTTCTGTTGTGGCTGATGAAGTGAGGCAGCTTGCTTCAAGAACGAGTGCCGCTACTGAGCAGATAATAGGTGTCGTGACTGAAAATAAAGTACTAACACAAGATGCGGTAACTCAAATTGAATCTAGTCTAGTAGAAGCAAAAGATGCATTAGAGTTATCTAATAGCGCAGGAAGTGTAATCGATGATATTCAAAAAGGTGCTAAAGAAGTGGTTGAGGCCGTCAGTCAATTTAAAACGAATCTTTAGTAAAGGGTTATCGAATAAAGGAGTAGTTGTTCAGGGGAAGATCACTATAAAATTATATTCACATGAAGGTTTAGGGTGTCTAATCAATGTATAAAAGGATTTTGAAAGGACTCTTGTTTGGCATATTAGGCTACACAAGTACTATGTTTGGAATGTCGTATAGAAGTAGTGAGCAGTTCATTTTAGCTCAAAAACGCTGCTTAAATGGCATCTTAGAGTCTTGTTTATCAGATAGTGATAAAGCCACACTACTTGCTAGTTGGTCACCTTATAATTTGTACTATTTAATTGTTTTAATCATTAGCTTTGCAATACTAATATTGCTAGATGACATAATGAAATTTGTGTCACTTGCATATAGCAAGGCAAATTAAAAGCGCTGACAAAACCAGTTGCTTTGCTCTTGCCTGACAAACCGCATGTCACAAAGACTTGAATATCACGTAACTTAAGGAATCTGAACATGGATGACCCTATTGAGAACTTAGATAAAATCGATATCGTTGGAGAAAGAAAAGATGGTGGTGTCGATTTGGTTATTGTATTGTCAAGTGCACTAAGGGATTGTGAGTATCACGAACAACTTCTGAAAACTAAGATTCAAAGTTATACGGATACCATCTTCTCCGATGAGTGGATATCCAAGTATGGTCAGGGTAATAGCGATATTTATATCAAAGCCCAAGTAATGCCTGAACAAGAAATTATTAATCTAATTGGTGCAATTAAAAAACACCTAAAGGAATTCAATATTGATTTGTGGTTGGAAGTTGCATAACAAATTAAAGCTGCGTATTGCTGTAGCCTTTTCGCATTCCGAATAAGCAGAAAAATATGTAACTCGCACTATCAAATTCTTATGCATCTAGGGACAGACCAAATGGGCGCAGACATTGAACTAAATATCAGCTTCAGATTCTTGGCTCTTTCAGAAGAGTTAGTAAGCGAAGCTAAATTAAGCCTTAAAGTCTCTTCAGTGCTGATATAACAATTAAAGAGTATAAACGTAGTTGCTTTAAATCACCATTTGGGTAAAAGTAGCCCTAACAATCTAATAAACAAGGACAAAAAACAGTTTGCTGTTTTGGCTCCTCAACATTTAGCAAACAATTTTTAGCCCCTTATCGAAGCCTTGATACTTATGGAAGATTTCTGCACTTGTCTCGAAAATTAAAGTTTGTAACTGCAATATCACAGATGACTGAAAATGGTGCCTCCATTAATGGTGGTTTTAATCATTTCAGAGGTGAGGCTATATTCACGTCCACTTTGAATACGTGTTATTTCGAAGACAAAACTCTCGTTAAGATCAAAGGCGGAGGTTTAAATGGTAGCAACTATAAATGCTCTAATTCTGGTGAGTTTTACAGAGTAATGAAATTTGATAGGTTGTAATAAACTCGTATATAAAAAATTATGTCGCCCGCAAGCTGATTAGGACACAAGGAAAGTATGAAGATTGTTTTTAAATTTATTGGATTGATTTGGACTATTTCTTTTCTTTCGTTTTTTGTTCTATTCATCTACGTGGGAATTGGAGGTGAAATATCTCCTTTAGTTCAAGAGTATGTGATCTACTCTCAGACAGTTTTATCGTCTTTTTTCACTTCAAACTGGTTTTATGTTGTTTTTGTAGTTGGTTGGTTTGGAGTTTGTTATGGACTAGGAAAAGAAAGTGGCTGGCAAAACTTAGCTAAAAGATACAGAAAAAATAATGACTGGGGTTTAGAAGAAAGCTTCCGAATTGGAAGTGGGTATATTGGTAAAATACGACATAACGGAATCTTAAAGGTTGCAGCAAATAACAGGGGGCTTTATTTAAGAGTGCTTTTTCCCTTTAAGTTTGTTCATAAAAACCTGTTTATTCCCTGGCAAGAAATCTCGGCTGTTACATTAGAAAGTGGTTTGTTTTCAGAAAGTACTCCGGGCTTTCTGAAGCGTATGGCTAAACCAGTTTCAAAAACTGAGTACTTAAATATTCAACTACATGAGTTCCCAAAGCAGCGTTTAACTATTCAAAGTTATGAACAATTAATTCGCTATATTCCAAAAACCTTGAGAGGTAGTGCAGAGCAAGTGGTTTAAAAGCAACCTCTTTAGTCGCTCATTAGTGCTCGTTGGGAAACAAACACGCAGGCTCCCTATAGCCTGCGTATTTGTGTGGACTTCCCAGAGATTACCCTACGCTCTGTAAGTGAAATAGAAGAGTATTCTTTTAAAGAAAATACATAACAAGCCGCTAAATACTTATTTTCACTACCTGGCTAAAATTTATAAATTTTAGCCACTTCGCGCCTACAACAGGCTTGCGGAGCGTTACGATTAAATCCTCGATCGCACCTTTGTCCATAAACGAGCTATGCCCTTAAGACTCTGCCCATACCGAAAACTCATCTAGTCACCATAAAACCCCTCACTTATTTCGTCACATAGCTTGGTTCGATAGATAATCCCAGTGCATTAGTTCTGTAATATCTCTCTTGGAGAATCTTAACTACTTTTAAACTTGATCCAGATCAAAGAAACTTCATTCGCAGCAATCTATATTACGCGGCTGCAATTTTCGCTGCTTTTTGAAATCTATATTAGCTTTTAAAGGCAATACTCCATCATCGTGCTTAAAGGTGTGTCATGGCATTACTCATCAATAACAAATGTATTAACTGTGATAAGTACTAGGTGCCAGAATTTAATGAGGAAAAACAAATAGTTGAATTTTGCTGTGTTCTTTTTTGTGTTGGTGATTTTTGACAAATCAACAACAAAGCTAAGTATTAACTAAGTTTGATGGAAAAGCAAATTGTATTAACTAAATCGACTTTTTATCAATTTTATGCATTTTTTCACACGCTTTCCCTCCTTTATTTTCTCTTAAATTACTACGTAACACAGCGCCATTAACTCGTAACACTGAATGAGAAAAGCGTAACACAGAGGTGAAATTTACCTCTGTTACTTACCATTCGTTACCATCACATAAGCCTAGTTAGTGTTAGGTCAAACACTAACTAGGAAACTCATGAGTACATCAAAATCACAATTCATCAGAGAGTATCAACGCGCGAGTAAATCACCTTGGGATGACAATTCAACGATTTTGCTATTAGCAGATGTTGATGAAGCGTCTACAAGCGATTTAATCGAACTTAGCTTTAGCCATTACATTTATATGCACAGAGATAGGGTAGGCAGTGTATTGGGTATAAGCATCTCAAAGCAGCTTTTTGATGATAATCCTGATTTTTCAGGGCGCTATTTAGATGGTGTAGAAATGTATGCTTTTTTGCTTCTGTACATTGAGCAAATAAAAGAATTCTGTCATTTATTTTCAGCGGAGTTCGAAGCGATATTCTTAACTAAACCAACAACTTTCTTCAGTTACGCTGAAGAAAGCTGGTTAGAAATCATCGAAAAAAGTTAAAACTGGCGAACCCTTGGGTTCGCTTTCTTAATATTTCCCCTTCCTCGTTCCTTTTTAGTTAAAAGCCGTTACAGCGGTTTAAACCCATATAAAAATAAAGGAGCATATCTATGTTTAGATATATATCAACGCAGGATCTTCTAACTTTAGTTGACTCAATCCGCAGTATCATTCTCAAAAACGACCATAAAATTAATCATTTAATGTTAAACAAAGAAAACCCTGATTTTGAGGGGCTTTGGTCAATTTTTGAGCCTGATGTTTATGCTAATAAACAACTCAACTATCGTGGTGTAAAAGTGTTGTTTTATAAAATGATGGTGTTTCTGCTCGAAGATATTCAGGAGGGTACCTTTGATTATTCGGATTACGATGACCAACCTTGCAACGAAAGCCCTGAGCGCTTTGATGATTTATTCGATACGGAATTAGAGAATGACTTTGATGATGACTTTAAAGAAAAAATTGAGCGTGAGTTCGAGCCAGAGCTTAATAATGAGCGTACTCAAAATTCTATAAAAGAGACCATATCGCAAATCAAACAAACGCATTCATAGGATAAAGAAAGCTATTTTTGCATTTAAAAATAGCGGCCTAATCATAACTCACGAAATACGCCACGAGCCGTTATTTGCCGGCTCACTACTCAATGTCTGGGTAGTCAGAGTTCACTCTGATAATACTAGTGAGGGAATTGTACGCAAATATACTTTTCCATTGTGGTAATGCAAAAGCGTATTGCCAACGATAATGTAAGGCGAGGCTTGAGGGCAATAAAGGAGTAGCGTGCTACTCCTTTTTTAATTAAAAGCGTAATGAACCAAAAAACACTAAAACTTGCAAAATTTTCCTTTCTACATAAAACAAATCTCATAAACACTATCTTAATAGAGTTGTTTACCAAACTTCTTTCTTGTAAAAACAAGTAGTACATCAAATGTCATTTTTAATTGTTGTATATGATTATTAGGAGTTGATGGTCGATCACAAAATATTATTCTTCATTTATAGAGAACCTTTTCACAAACTTTATTAGTCAAGATAAAGACTTAGACTCGTATAGAAATACAACATAAATCAATCTGACGTGGAAAATTTTAGTGATGAATAAGGGGCTAACTTATTACTTTTTATAGGTAAATTTTATTATTTACTGTAATATAGTTAACAAAGTAACAATATGAGCAAATGGACTGTGAATATACTTCTTTCTTGGCTGGGCACCAAAGACATTGATAACATGCTCGATGGTGAAAAAAATGCTTCAATTTCAACTCTCGCTACTAACTCTCAAACTCCTTTTGATAAAATTGTAATACTCTCAAATCATCAGCAAAAATATTGGAAAAAGTTTGAAGATTTTGTAAAAAAGCGAATGGCTACAATTGGAAAACCATATCATGATATTCAGGTACATAAAGCCAATATAGCCAGCCCAATTGATTATGAGTCTATTCACCAAGTAACAGCGCTTTGGATCAATAAATTAAGTAAAGAAGCTGACTCGTTATCAATAAACCTGACCTCAGGCACGCCAGCAATGACCACTTTATCGGTTCTTATCGGTAAAGGTAAAGCGAACGTTCAATTCCTTCAAGCAACCCCAAAGAATGAGTTGCTACACGTTGATATCCCAATTGATTTTGGCCAAGAGTATGTAAAGTCAGCATCTAAAAACATAGCGAATACGGCAACCTCTGAGCCTAAAATTGAGCAAGCTTTTTCAGCACTCACTGCAAAATCAGTGCAAATGCAAAAAGTAGTCAACAAAGCTAAAAAGATTGCAGCTTCAGAAGTACCCGCACTTATCTTTGGCGAAACCGGAACCGGTAAAGAGCTAATGGCAACAGCCATTCACAAAGGAAGCTTACGAGCAAGCAAGCCATTAAAAGTAATTAACTGCGGAGCATTTGCAGAAAACCTTGTTGATTCAACCTTGTTTGGTCATAAAAAAGGGGCCTTCACTGGAGCAGAAAAAGATCACCCAGGGCTCTTTGAACAGGCCGACGGAGGCACTTTATTTTTAGATGAGGTGGGTGAATTAACTCCCGAAATTCAGGTAAAGCTTTTAAGGGCATTACAACAAGGTGAGGTCAACCGTTTAGGTGACACCCAAACCATTAATGTCGATGTTCGAGTCATTGCAGCCACACATAAAGATTTATCAAAGTTAGTAGAAGAAGGTAAGTTTCGCGAAGACTTATTTTACCGCTTAGCAGTGGGCATTGTACAAATGCCAGCGCTACGAGAGCGGATTGAAGACATCACTGTTATTGTTAATCAACTAGTAGAGCAAATAAATAAAGCAGGTAGCAAACATCCCGACTACATAAGTAAAAATATTTCCGAAAAGGGAATAAAGTTTATTTTATCTCAACCGTGGCAAGGTAATATTAGAGAGCTGTGGAGCACATTAAACCGTGCATTTTTATGGTCTGACTCACAAACAATAACTGAAAATGACTTAGCAAATGCCGTGATTAAGCGTGCTAAAAATGAAAGCTTTACAGATGTTATACTGTCATACGATGATAAAATAGATATAACACAATTAGTTGATAAATATAAAAAAGCTTATGTTTTAGCTGCTTTAAAAGCAAGTGGTAATGTTAAAAAACATGCTGCTCAAATGCTTGGCATAAAAGATCACCAAACGCTTAGCAATTGGATGAAGAATCTAAACATCAAACACGAAAAATAAAAAGGACAATAGTGTTGGTATTAAAGTTGCCAATACCTATTGAGTAAAAGGAGAAGTAGCCAGTGAAAAAATCAAACTTTGAATTTTTTACAAACCGAACTGTTCGTCTCTTCGAACAATACTTCGCCTTAGCCGGCACTTTAGAAAAGAACCTCGCTAACTCTAAACAGCGGGTGGATAATCTAACGCAATCGATATTAGCAAAAGCCAGTAAAAAATAACACGCTATTTGCTGGTCGGCATTGTTGCCGAGGTGGTTAAGTATTTTAATAAAAATTTGAAACAATTAGAGGAAGCACATGTCGAGAAAGCTATCACATCAAGCTGAGATTGAACGCAGACACATAAATAATGGAAGTTACTCACCTGATGGTCGCTACTCAGAGTCATCACATTATGACTATTTAAATGATAATACGTCTAAGAGTGCTACTAACTTTGATACTCAGGAAGAAAAGGTAAAAAACTTAGCTGTTACAACACTGCTACAAGAAGCTGATTTTAGTTATTCAAATGCTGTTACAACTGTTCTGGACGTACTTTCAGCTGTAGACATACCTATTACGCATATCAGACATGCAATGCTGGTATATGCCTATATGATAAAAAATAAACATTCAAAATTAAAAGCTATTGAAACATTAAAAAGTATTTTATCAGAGAATAGAGCCGATAAAGTGTTTGAAGGTTTCATGACAAGGTTTGAAATAAACAACCCTTGATCGAAAAAAAAATCGATCTATAAGTACCAAAAGTAGCTATTTATAATAAATCAATATAATTAATCGTAAATTAAAATAGGGAATACAGATGTCAAATAAATATAGAGAAGATAAAGATTTAGCATTTTTACAGTATGCAGATGCAGAAATGCTAGAAGTACTCGTTAAGCATTTGATGTTTGATAAAGATGGGAAAAAACGAAATACAGAGTCATTATCTGGAAATAAAGCATTTATAGATGCAAAAGGTGACTATCGAAAAGCGTGGCAAAGTGTAGCTGCAGAGCTCCAGCATTATGGTGGTGATACTTTGGTTAACCTTGTTCGTCGAACAGGTGTTACGTATCGTGAAATTTTAGTGGATGTATGTAAGCGTATTAAAGTAAAAACCAATTTTGATGCAGAGACTATTGATATAGAAAAAGCAATGTTTGCCAAATTAATAGAGACTTCATGGGACGATATGACCGATGAGCAAAAAAGTGAGTTAACAAAAGCACTAAAAGTTGACCCTAAGTTAGCTGGCCCTGCCGCAATGACGGCAATAATTTCGGCAATAAAGCTTGGTGGCTTTGCTAGTTATCAGGTTGCGTTAATTGTTGCTAACTCTATTGCTAGAATGATTATGGGTAAAGGTTTACAGTTAGCAGCTAATGCAACAATTGTTCGAACACTGAGTATTTTTGCAGGTCCAGTCGGTTGGGCAATTAATGGTTTAATAACTGTTCCTGCGATTACAGGTCCTGCATTTAGAGTTACTCTTCCTGCTGTTATTCAAGTAGCTGCTATGCGCCAACAATTAGAAAATAAGGATATTTTTTAAATGTATGAAAAAGTTTTAATCATCGATTGGTCTAAAGTAAAGCCTGAAGTAATTGAGGGTTTACAGAGAGGGACTATTCGCCTAAGAGATGGTGTTGCTGTGAGCAATAAAGGAGTAGAGCAGTGGCTTCCTTTAGTAGAAAAAACGATAGATTCTTCTGAAGGGCTTGGTTCTATTTTAAAGCAAATGCAAGCTGCTCAAACAATTCAACTTGCTGCTACGGGTTTATCTACTGGGCTTTTATTGGGTGCTATTGTTGCACAAACAAAATATTTAGCTAATAAAATTGATAAGTTGCAAGATCAGATTGATTTGGTTTCGCAAGATGTACACTCACAAAATGTTATATATTTTATGAGTCAACTATCAGAATACTTTGGATTAATTGAGTCGGCAAGAGTGCTGTTATTAGACAAGGCACTTGTAGAGGAGTCACATGAGATTGCAGTGCAATACATGGCTCAACTTGCAGTTAAAAGAAATGAACTTTTATCGCTTATTGATAACTTAGTTGGATATGTAGACTCTGCAAGTGCACAACATGCAAAGTTGATGTTTGATTTTGTAAATATGATGATGGACTTGCTTCCGAAGACTATTTGCTTAGAAAGCCAACTTTATGAACGCTTCGGTAAATATAAAATGGCTGATCATATACTTGAGACTTCATCAAAAAATTACAACCTAATTTTATCTAATTATAAGACTTGGTGTAATGCAAAAGCGCGTGAAGTCATTAGCGGTCAAACTCCTCAGCATGCCCAGTTAATAAACAATCAGAAAGACTTGTTAAAACAACTTTTTGATTCTGAAATTAACCAAGCGATATTAATTGGAAATATGAAGAAAAACTTAGAGTATGCGCCGGTCAGTACCTCGGCTAACTAGCACAAGTTACTAGTTAGCTTTTTAGTAGATTATTTTTTATAAAATTAAAGTTTTATAGGTACTAAATATGTCGTCCATTGAAAATGAATTAAATATAAATAAAAAAGAAATTGAGCAAGAAATAAAAGCAGATTATGAAAAGATAGGAATTGATTATTCACAAGCATTAGTCGATCAAGCTGTAATGGTTTCATGTTTGCAGAGTTTGTTAGCTGAGCTAGAAGCTCATAACGAGTTACATATTGCTTATGATAATGGATCTAAAGATTTTATTTTGGATGCAAATGAGTTAGACCGGTTAGCCTGTGAATTAGAAGATTATTATGACTCTTTAGTTGAATTTCCAGAGAATTTAGAACGTGATAAGTTTGACGAGTTTCATGCAAATTTAATTGATACCGTTGGAGAATTTTGTAGTGAAGCTCCCTACATTGATAGAGATATCCTTGCCCAATTACACAGTGAGATAGTGCATGGAATAGAACCTGACGAAGAAGACGACGCTTTATACGGCACTGGCAATACTAAAGAATTTGATATAGCAAAGTTAATAAAAATAGAAGAGTGTTTTGTTGAGTATTTATGTGAACTTGATAGTCAGTTAAATTTTAGAATTTAGCCTAATTACGAATTTAGAAGTTTTATAGAGCTAAACCTAAATTAAAAAAAGATAAGGATGTTTCATGTCAAACGGAAAAAGCATTTATTGGTTTTTAGATGCATCGTACGGCGCAATTGATGATCAAACCGAGCGCTTTACAAAAGAAGGTATTTGGCAAAATGGTGATGATAATAAATACCATGACAATGTAAAAAAAATTAAAGCAGGCGATAAAATTGCTATAAAGTCAGTTTATACACAAACCTATAATTTACCTTTCGATAATGACGGTAAAATGGCTTCAGTAATGGACATTAAAGCTATTGGTGAAGTAACTGAAAATTTAAATGATGGTATTAATTTAAAGGTAAAATGGTATCCTGATTTTCATAAAAAGACATGGTATTTTTATACATACAGGCCTCGCATTTGGAAAGTAACAGCAGATAATCCAGAAAAAACAGCTTTAATTGACTTTGCTTTTAACAATGTTAAGCAAGACTTTGACCTATTTCTGCCTAGTAAAGCAATTACAAATAGTGATTTAGAAGCTCCATCTATGAATAAGTCAATTGAGTTACCCCCTCTAAACTCCATTTTATATGGCCCACCAGGGACAGGGAAAACATTTAATACCGTTAAGTTAGCAGTTGATGCTGTAGATCCTTATTTTGCTCAAAAAGTAGAAAATGACCAAGATTTAAGAGCAACTTATAAAGAATATTACGAAGAGCTTAAGCAATATGGTCAAATTAGATTTTTAACATTCCATCAGAGCTTTGGATATGAAGAGTTTGTTGAAGGACTTAAAGCATCTAGCGATAACGGCAGTATCTCCTATGAAGTTGAAGATGGCGTATTTAAACAAATTGTAATTGAAGCAACTAAATATCGTACCTTTCAAGAATCAACTGTACAGCATAGCTTTGATAGTTGCTGGGACGCATTTTGCGCCGAATTAGCTGAAAGTGAGTTTGTTGAAGTTCCTATGTCGAAAGTGTCATTCAAAGTAATCGATTTTAATGACAAGCGAATATTCTTCGAAAAACAGGGGGGTAGTAAAGATCACACACTGAGTATAAATACTTTAAGAGCTATTTTTAATGGTGAGCGAGAGTACAAATCTGGGCTAGGTGTTTATTATCGGCCTTTAGTTTCGTACTTAAAGGGTTTAGTTTCACCCACTGAGTCAAACAATATTGAACGCAAAAACTTTGTTTTAATTATCGATGAAATAAATCGAGGCAACATTTCAAAAATATTTGGTGAGCTCATTACACTTATTGAGCCTTCAAAAAGACTTGGTAATGACGAAAAGTTAGATACTGTTTTGCCATACTCAGGTGACGTGTTTTCAGTCCCTGATAACCTTTACATTATTGGCACTATGAATACAGCTGATAGATCGTTGGCAATGATGGATACTGCATTGCGACGTCGTTTTGACATTATAGAAATGATGCCACAACCTGAGTTGTTTAAAGACAAAGTAGTTAAGGGGATAAATTTAGAACAACTACTTGAAACAATGAATAAGCGCATTGAAGTGTTATATGACCGAGAACATGCATTAGGGCATGCTTTTTTAATTCCTGTTTTAGACGCTTTAAATAGTGACGATGATGCTGAAGAAAAAGCCTTTAGTGAACTTAAAAATACCTTTAAAAATAAAATAATCCCGCTACTTGAAGAGTACTTTTTTGAAGACTGGAATAAAATTCGCTTAGTTTTAGGTGACAACCGAAAAGAAAAAAGTGAATTAGAACAATATATTTTTGTAAAGTCGAAAAACGAAAAATATAATGAAATTTTTGGTGATAATCATGGTTTAGAAACCTATGAAGACACGAAAACAACTTTCACTTTAGCTGAATTTAACGATCATGATTCAGTATGGAATAACCCAATAGCTTATCAAGCTATTTATGACAATACAGTGTTTAAAAGCCCAGCGAACACTAGTGATGATGCGGGTGAAGTTACATCTTCGAGTACTCACTAATGTTGGAAGTTAAAAAGCAAACTACTGTTTTTGAGTTTGGGTATTTGGGTAATGGTGATGATGAAAGTGACAAAGTACAAGCATCGCCCCAGATAGAGCCTATTTCTGGAGATGCATATAACTATTTAAAAAAATTATGTTTATGTGATGACTCAGAAAGCCGATTTATGCGCTTAAAGCAAGTTGATCACTGTGAAGTATTACAAGTTAAAAACTATGCTGGTGTGATTTTTACACCCGATGGAACCCAAATAGAGGTATTGCCTAAAGTAGCTAAAAATAGTGATGATAGCGCCTCGCGCGCTTCATTACTAATGATGCTTAAATCACTTAAGCAGTTTAGGCACTTACAAACTAGTAATGCTAATTTAGCTGAAAATAAAATACCTTTACTAGAGGTTTTTATTAGCCAGTTTTTAGCCTCTGTAAATACCTTAATAAAGCGCGGGCTTAAAAGTGACTATCTACTAAAAGAAGATAACGTTGCCTTTTTAAAAGGAAAGCTTCTGGTAGGAAAGCAAGTTAAGCATAACTTTATTAATAAACATAAGTTTTATGTTGAGTACGAAGATTACTTACAAAATAGGCCGGTTAATCGACTAATACACACTGCACTTGTCAAGGTGAAAGGCTATAGCCGAAGTGCTAATAACCAAAAGCTACTGCAAGAGTTGTTATTTGCTTTTGCAGATATACCACTAAGTAATAATGTTAAAAATGACTTTGCCAGCGTTAAGTTAGATAGAGGAATGAAATATTACGAAGCCTCACTGGCGTGGGCAAGGCTAATTATTGATGGGTTTTCTCCGTTAACTTTGCAAGGCAAGCGCAATGCATTTTCGTTGTTGTTTCCTATGGAAGCGGTGTTTGAGAGCTTTGTTGCTCAGTATATAAAAAAGCATATTACAGGTTTGGGTGAGATATCTGCCCAGGTTAGCACAAAGTCTTTAGTTGATTATGGTAATACACCATATTTTTTATTAAAACCGGATTTATATATCTCACGCAAAAGTAATATTGATAAAAGTAATGACATTGTGCTTGATACAAAATGGAAATTAATAAACGAGAAAAATTCTAAACGAAAAGACAAGTTTGGGCTTTCTCAGGCTGACTTTTATCAGATGCTTGGCTATGGTCATACCTACTTAAATGGTAAAGGGCGCTTAGTCCTTATTTACCCAAAAACAGATGCGTTTAGTACAACACTCCCACATAGCTTTAACTATGAAGGTGGTACATTAAAGCTCTGGGTTGTTCCTTTTGATATAAAAGCTGAATGTGAAAATAGAATAGATTTGAGCAGTTTAAGTTAAGGTCTTATTTGATAGTGATTTTATTTACATAAAAGTAATATTATTCCCATGTTAAATTTGGTTGTAAGTTTAAATTATATGCAAAACAGTGTGTTATACATTGGCACTAAGCTTGTAATAGTTTATTTGTGTTTAACTATTATAAGGCTCAGCCATGACTTCCAAAATTATCCTTAATGCAAACGATTCAATAACCTGTCCTCATTGTGATACTGATTTTCATGTAAAAGATGCGATAGCAAAGCATTTAATTGAGCAGCACGAAAGTGAGTATAAGGAACTACTAAACCAGCAATTAATGGCTATTAAAGCCCAAGCCACAAAAGATGCAGAAAAATCAGCGTCAAAAGTATTTCAGCAGCAACTAGCTCAATTAAATGAACAGCTAGAAGACAGCAAGCAAAGCCAAGAGGTACTTAAAACAAAGATTGAATCTGAAAAAATTAAAGCAGAGCAACGCGTGCTTGAAAAGGTGAAGCTGGAGAAGCAAAGCCTTGAGGAATCAATAAAATCTAAAGATGAACAATTAGATCGATTTAGAGATGAAGAGCTTAAACTCAGAAAGGCCAAAGCAGAGCTTGAAGATAAACAAAAAAACTATGAGCTAGAATTAGCTCGCAAAGTTGAGGAGCAAAAGCAGTTACTGCGTGATGATGCTGCTAACGAGTTTAAATTAAAAGAAGCAGAGTATCGTAAAAAAATTGATGATGCTTCCAAAGCTAATAACGAACTTAAACGCAAGCTAGAGCAGGGATCACAACAACTACAAGGTGAAGTTTTAGAACTTGAGTTAGAGACTACACTAGCACAGTTATATCCGCTTGATTTTATTGAACCTGTAAAAAAAGGCGCTAAAGGCGCAGATGTTATTCAAACAGTTTGCATGCGCTCAGGAACTGTATGTGGAAAAATAGTGTGGGAAACAAAGCGAGCTGAAAACTGGTCAAACACTTGGGTTAGCAAACTTAAAACAGATGTACAAAATGCTGCCGGTGATATTGGAGTACTTGTAACCACTGTATTTCCTGCAAATACAAATGAGCCTATGTTAATGGTTGATGGAGTTTGGTTAGTTAAACCAGCTTTAGCAAAGGGGCTAAGTGAAGCTTTGAGGGTTACTTTGTTAGAGACACAGCGTCAAAAAACGGTAAGTGCAGGTAAAAATGAACAAATGGAAGCTATTTATGATTACATATGCAGCCCTCAATTTGTTCAACGTGTAAAGGCGGTTGTTGATCATCAAGAACAAATGAAAAGCGAGCTTGATAAAGAACGAAACGCAATACAAAGAATATGGAAAAAGCGTGAAGGCCAAATTTCAGGCATAACTGCACAAATGTTGTCAATGTGTGGGGAACTGCAGGGCCTCGTACACGGTGGAATGCCAATGTTAGATGAAATCGCTGCGCTTGAATAATAATCTCAAGCAAGTTAAGAGCATAATAGAGCTCTTAACTTGCTTGTGAGTTTAATCTAATTGGTCGCATAATTATTTGATCTTAATTAAATGAATGGTAGATTAATGCTAGTAGTATATAACTATCCCATGGTCGGGAAGCAGTAAAAAGGAATTTCAGTGATAATACCCCAGCGTTACTCCTCTACTTATATCTTTGCTCGGATAATAAAAAATATCAAACGAGCCTATCGCCCTAAAATAGGCAATTTATTATGAGTACTTCAGCTATATCTTCAAAAAAGTTAACTGGTATTAGCGCATTAAAACATTGGGAGAGTGAATTTCTTAGTATTCCTCCACGTACAAGATTATCAGGAAAGCCTATTTGGGCGTATAAAGTAACAGATGAAGAGCTTACTTCTCTTCGATTAAAACTAAAGAATATGCTGGGGGGGAAGTCACCTAGCGTCGTTTTTAATGCTTCAATTATATTTGATAAATTGTTTGTTCTGTATTCAGCAACATGGCTACAAAGAAATTACGGTGGTGGAAGAGATAAGTGGCAACCACTTTTCGATAGTTTAGGTATTAGGGATTACCGCCCTTATTATCAGTCATCCGTTCGAGGAGCTGTGGAAAGAGGTTTAGATTCCTGGAAACAGACTATTTTTGATACCACTAGAGATGAGTATTTTGCTACTTTATTTTGTCAAGGGGGGTTTCCAAGAGCAATATTAACAGGAGAAAATGAAACTCATTTAAGACAATATCTTATCAACTTAATTGAAGAATATAGCCGTTTTCACCTTAGTAAATCATCGTATGAACTAGCGGGCGAATCTCTACATAACTTACCGAAAAGCTTACAGCAAGATTCCTTGGCTAAACTAGCCGCATCCTTATTAGACGATCTTATTTTGTTAAGGGATGAATACCACCTTTATGCTGTAAAAGATCCTGTGTTGGAATTGGATGCTAAAAAACCTAAATGGAAGAACGATTTAAAGTTTCTATTGGATGATGATGAAGCAACGGAGTTAATGCGAGTATTACTTAGAAGAGCTTCTAGCATTGTAAAAAGAGAAAAGCATCCTATTAGAGTTACACGCTTTTTACGTGAGGGGCAAGAAGGATGGCATTTAGAAGCGCTGATACATTTAAATGCAACCATAAATCCTGATGATCTCAATGAGCAACTGGAAAATGCAGAGCTACCTAAGTTTTTTGACATGTACTCCATAAGCTCGACACTCGAAAGAAAATTATCAGCTTCCTTTAATTTAAAAACGGATGGAGCAGAACGCTGGCAAGTATCTCGTAAAACTGTCAATTACTTTGGAGAACCAGCACAAAACGAACTTAGCTTTGAGTTATGGAGTGAAGATAAAAAGCTAACGTCAAACATCTACTACCGAGGAGAGGCATTATCAAATGAAATGCCTTGGATTTTTGCTTCAGCTTCTAAAGGCTTGATGTTCGTTGGGCAAGGTTCAGTAAAAAGTCATAATGAAAAAGTATACATAGTTTCTACAGCAGAGCCTGTGGCTTCAAATGCATTATCGACAGTCGAGCATGTTGGTACTATTGTAGGATCTGAACGATCGGTTTATGAAGTATATGGAAGTGCGAAAGTATCAACTATTCATGGTTCATTTAAAGTTATTACTGATTGCGTTAGTACTAATGTGGTTTTGTGTCAGGTAAAAGGTTTTTTAGAGCCATTAGCTGTCGATGACAAAGTTTATAAAGGACTACCAACACTTTTATCCAACCTAGACGGTAATATTGCAGAGATTCCAGTAGAAGAGTTGTTTTGGAAAAGCAAAGAGCAAGATAAAGTTAGCGCATGGCAGGCTGATAATGTATTTGGTCGAGGTAATGTTATCTGGAGTAAAGATGGTGACATCCTTTGGCAGTCAAACTTGAATGTCATTCCGGAAAAATCTAGTTTTACTCATCACCTAGATGCCACAGGTAGACTTGAAGTCAATGTCATTAATTTTAAAAATGATGGTGTTGCATTATGCCAATCTCAGGAACGTTGGCTAAGGAGTGTTGAGCCAGCTATTTTAGGACAAAGACTCGATATTCAGTTGCCTAATGGTATTGCCGCTTCTGTCAGTGCTGACTTACGCTGGCCAAATTCGGGGTCATTATCTTTTGAAATTCCCACAGGCCAAAATGGTCTCTGCCTTATTTCACATACGGGACGCCCTGTTACAAAGTATCAACGAATATGTATTGATGATTTATACCGATGCTCACTAAAAGTTGTTTGCGACAATGAAAGTGCGATTTGGGGTTTTAAGATTAATGCTGTATTAATTAAGGAAAACAGAGGAGAACAGCGTGATGAAATCAAAGTTTCTTTAAATGAGCATTTACGTTTTGGAAATGTTGAAATATCTCCTGTAATGCTAATCGATTGTCAGGTACTAATTAAACTAGCTAATACCTTGTATGCACAGTCTGATGATACATGGGACTTTATCAGTTTTCGTGTGGAAAATAAGGCTTTGGGGTACAGTAGTGACTTAGCAAAAATATACCCAGATAGACATTTGGCTATTCCTGTTACCAATGAAAGAAGGATAAAGGAAAAGTTCTTCATCAATAATATGCATGTTCATAAACACCCCGATTCTGTCAATTTAAAGCTTCGTCCTATGTGGAAACTTAATGAAAGTGAAGTTGTTATGGATGTTGATTATGACGAACAGAGCAGAAAGTCTTTTGTTGTTCCTAAGGATTTACAATCTGGTCCTTGGCTTGTTTTTGCAGATCCTGAACATAAAGTTCAACCTACAGTAGTGACGATTTTTGGTGAAAATGTTGATTTCGATGAAACGTTATCTTGTGCGATCAAAAGTAATGATTTGAAATGGTTTCATGATGTCTTAAAGCTAATGGAACAAGACCCGACTCACAAAGCTTGGGATGAATTAGAAATATTTATTGATGCTTTGAGCTTGGTTAGAGCAAATACATTTAATGTATTTATTCATATGGTGAATTACCCGAAGCTTTTTGCATTGTTACTATTTAGAAAGTCAGAGCAAGAATGGTTTGAAGATGTTTGGAAGCTACAAAATCAGCTTCCTTTTAGTTGGTTTTGTTTAGACTTAGAGCATTGGTACTCAGCTATGGATAGTCTTATAGCCAGAATAGACCGTGATGTTTCCTCTTTAGGACTTGATGTTGTGATGTCGCAACAACTAATGATGATGCAGATAGAAGACTTTTTGGAAAAGCTATCCTCTAGAGGAGAAGGCTTTGCAACGATCGCCGATATTCTGAGATACAAGAAAACCGGTAAAACATGTGATTGGATTAAAAGTCACAGTGATGATTGGAAATTAAACCAATTTGATTCTTTTCATATGGCAAAAAAGGAATTATTCGAACGTCAAAATGGCAAGTTTATTTGTCGAGTTCAATCGGCTAGAAAAGATGAAGAATTCAGACACGAACTAAAACCAAATTTGATGAGAGCTGTATTACCTCAGAAGCTTTATTGTCTGTTAATAAATCCAACCCTCCCAGAACATGTGTATAAAAATCAATTTTTTATGTTGGAATTACCAGTACTGACCGCCTACTGGGCCGCAGGGCATTTAAATTCGGAAGATGACTTTCCTGTGAGTTATAAACCGTTTGGCCGTTTCTTACAAGTCGCAATTTCCAGGCTACTATCTGAGGATAGAGAGTGGGTTCATAAAGCGTATAGCTTGGCTCTTCAAGCTAGTTTTTTAATTTCCAAGGATTAGGTCAATGACTAATAATATTCCGTTTACTGAGTTATACGAAGATATTTGTGAGCGAAGCTCTCAAGCAATATTGAGCAAAATGAGGTTACGAAGCTCATCTCTGCGTAACTATATTCACCAAGAGTTATCAGCAAGATTTGGAGAAGGGAATAGTCTTTTGGCAGATCCTATTTTTGAGGCAATGTTTGGTTGGAATCCTTCAAAATCATCGCTGTTAGACTTAGTTGAAAAGAAAAAATTATCCACTTCTTTTTTTAATAACTTAACAACCCCACCATTGCCAAAACCAGCTGAAAAAGAGGATTACAAAGAGGAGCATGCTTCTCGGTATTGTAATGATATTAAGGAAGACTATTCATGGCCAGAAGCTAGACCACCATATCAACATCAATTAGAAGCTTGGGGTTATTTAATGGATGATGATGTTAAGTCGGTAGTTGTGACAAGTGGTACAGGTTCTGGTAAAACGGAATGTTTCCTTGTGCCACTATTAAACGATTTAGCAAAACAAGCTGAAGAGTCTGAAGATGATTTAGTTGGGGTACAGGCACTTTTTCTATACCCATTAAATGCACTAATAAATTCTCAACGAGAGCGTTTAAGTTCTTGGACAAGAGGATTTGAAGGTAAAATTAAATATAGTTTATACAATGGCGATACTGATACTAAGCCTCCTAAAAAAGACATATTAAGGAAAGAGCAAGCTGATACGCCTGAGAGGGTTAGATATAGAGAGGTTATTAGAAATACTCCCCCACCAATACTGTTAACCAACGCAACAATGCTTGAATACATGCTGGTTAGACAGGAAGACCAACCAATAATTCAGCAATCTGAAGGTAAGCTCAAGTGGATAGTATTAGATGAAGCACATACTTATGTGGGGTCGCAAGCAGCAGAGATTTCCTTATTGTTAACGCGTGTGATGCACGCGTTTAAAGTAAACCCTAGAGATGTTCGTTTCGTGGCAACGTCAGCCACAATTGGCGATAAAAATAATCAAAAAGAAACAAATGAGCAGTTAAAGGCTTACTTAGCGAAGCTAGCTGGTATTGAGACAACACAAATCCATGTAGTTAATGGTGATCGATTAATCCCTGCTATAAAAGATAATGATTCTACCGCGAAGCTAGATATTGAATATGCATCTTCATTAGATAGCCGAGAGTTATTTAGTTACTTATCTAGCTCACCAGTAGCTAAAAGTTTAAGAACAAAGTTAACAAAAAGGCCCATGAATTTAGTTGATATAGCTAAAGTCCTTTGGCCGACGGAAAATAAGTTAACCACTAATCATAAGAGAAAAGCGCTGTTACTAATTGATTTAATGGCGAAAGCATATTCGAGGCAGTATGGTGATCCCCAGGCATTTTTACCTGTTAGAGCACATTTTTTCCATCGAGCACAAAAGGGAATTTGGAGCTGTATTGATAACCACTGTCCTGAGAAAAAAGGCACTTTGCTAGAAAGTGGTTGGGAATTTGGCAAAGTTTATCTTGAAGAGAGGCGACATTGTGATTGTGGCGCACCAGTATTTGAGTTGGCTCATTGCTCTGGATGTGGGACAAGTTCTCTAAATGCTGAAGAATTAGTTGTATCTGGAGGTAAGAGACAATTAAGTGTAAGGATTGGTGAGTTACTTGATGATTATGCTGATGAAGTCGAGATGCAACTAGATGATTCAGAACAAGAAGAGCCTGAAAGTGAAGTTCTAATGACTAAGCATGCTCAAATCTTTTCAGCATTAAAATCAGAAAAAGGAATTAGGTATTTAAACTTCAAAACAATGGCACTTTCATCTTCTTATGAAGAAGATAGTCACGCGATTAGCATTATTACAAACGATGATCATGATGGTTTACGTTGTGCTTGTTGTGAGAAAGTTGAAAAACAAACAGGTACGAACTTTAAGCGAGCAATACTTGGTGCACCATTTTTGATGGGGACTGTTGTACCTACTATGTTAGAGCACGCCCCAGGAAAAAGTGATGATGTAAAAGATCTTCGTGGTAAACGAATGATAACTTTTACTGATAGCCGACAAGGCACGGCTCGTTTTTCAGCAAAAATGCAACTTGACTCAGAGAGAAACTTTGTCCGTAGTTATGTTTATCACCGTTTGGCAAATTTGAGTGAACAAAATGAGTTGGATGAATCGACACAGGGGATCATAGATGCTCTTAAGTCTATGGGGAAAACAGACGAAGAGATCATGAATGCTGTCCCTAAGTACCGTGATTCAATATCAAGTACCTCATCAGTTTCGTGGTTTGATTTAGTAGAGCAGTTATCAAGCACTGGTGAAATTCAGTTACTTTCTGGTGCGATAGAAGCTGAACTAACAGGTGACAAAAAAGATCAGTTACAAATAGGCGAATATGCAGATAAAGAATCACTGCTTTCAGATCCAAAAAATTTAGCAAGACTATTCTTATATCGAGAGTTTGCTCGTAGACCAAAGACGCAAAATAGTTTGGAAACAATGGGGCTTGTCGCATTAACATATCCTGCTATTGATGCTATCAACGAAGAGCCTCAGTCATGGCGAAGTATAGGGTTGAATAATCTAGATGATTGGAAAGACTTCCTAAAAATATGTGTAGATTTTTGGATTCGTGAGAATACCTTTGTTGATATACCCAAGTATTATTTGAACTGGATGGGGGCACGAATTATGCCTCGAAGTCTAATTAGCTCTGATGACTCACCAAGAGATGAAATAGAAAAGAAAGCACTACGTAATTGGCCTATGGCTAAGCCAATAGGAAGTATGCATCGATTGGTTCGAATGTTGGCAAAAGCGACGGGATTAAACCCAAAAGAAAACTGTATATTATTCAATGATGTGCTGGGGGATGCCTGGAAAAAACTTCTAGAAACACATATATTAATTAAAGATTATAAAGATAGAGGTTATCGCTTAAATTTTGAAAAGGTAGCCGCTCCTCAATTAATGACTAAAGGTTGGTTGTGTCCCTACACCAGCCGAATTTTAGATACTACATTAAAAGGTATCTCTCCTTATTTGCCAAATGAAGATGAACGATTTGAGTACTGTACAAAGATAGATGATTTAACTTCAGAAGAGTTTATTGAAAAAGGTAGGGAGCAAGGTTACTGGAGTGATTTAAATGACCGTATTCTTGAGGGGGTTAGCTTAATACGTGCGGCGGAGCACTCTGCCCAACAACAAAGTTCGCGTTTAGCTGGATTAGAAAATGCCTTTAAATCTGGAAATATACAAATTTTAAGTTGTTCAACAACGATGGAGATGGGGGTTGATATTGGCTCCCTTTCAATGGTTGTTATGAATAATGTTCCTCCTGGTCCCGCGAACTATTTACAACGTGCTGGTCGTGCTGGTCGTAGGCAAGAGTCTACTGCTATGGCATTAACGTTTTGTAAATCTACCCCTCACGGTGAGCGTGTATTCTCCCACCCAAAGTGGCCATTTGAAACACCAATCAATGTACCAATTGTCTCGCTAAATAGTAAACCTCTAGTATTAAGGCATATCAATTCACTAGTACTTTCAACTTTTTTAATGTCAATTTATCAAAGAGATGAGAGTATTTTGCAAATGCATGCAGGTACATTTTTTCTTGAACCTGAAGCTGCTGGAAAATCAGTCATTCAACAATTCCAAGATTGGTGCTCAACAGATGCGCTCACTGATAAAAGGTTACTTAGAGGTATATCCCAACTGCGATTTGAAACAGTATTTTCCCTTTACGACAGTAAACGATTAGTTTCAATGGTTCAGGAAGAAATGCTCGAATCTTGTGATAAGTGGATGAAAGAATATGAATCCTTAAGTTTTCAATTGAGCCGTTGTGATAGCACGGGAGCGGGTGAGGCAGCTCTAAGGAAACTATCAGGTCAATTAAAACGTTTAAAAGAAAATTACTTGTTAGCTGAACTATCGGGAAGTGGTTTTTTACCTGGGTATGGTTTCCCTACAGGCGTTGTTGCGCTTGTAACGAATAGTAAAGATAGCAAGGAAAATCGGAATTCAGTTGGTAGTAAACAAAATAAATTCCAGCGAAGAGGCTATCCAAGTCGAAGTTTGGATGTAGCTTTAAGGGAATATGCACCAGGTGCGGAAATTGTATTAGACAGCATTGTTTATCAATCACAAGGCTTGCAATTAAATTGGAAAATGCCGTTTAGTGAAAATGAAATTACTGAACAGCAGCTATTCAGAGTTTCTTGGGAGTGTAATGAGTGCCACACTACGAGTACTTCTTTAACTAAGCCTGAATATTGTACAAATCCCGAGTGTTGTTCAAGTGATATTTCATGGCAGGAATATATTGTTCCGTCAGGGTTTACTGTCGATTATAGTACACCATTGCATAATGATTATACGCAGCCCAAATATTTGCCATTCAAAGAGCCTAAAATATCCTTAGAAGACGCTACTTGGCAACATCTACCTAACCCTGAGCTTGGTCGATATCGGACAAATGATAATGGAAAGCTGTTTCATTATAATGCGGGTAATGGTGCAGGTTATGCGCTTTGCTTGTGTTGCGGTAGGGCTGAAGCTTTGGATAACAACGGGGGTGTTTCTAAATTAACTAAACAGCATAAAAGGTTGCAGGGTACTAGTGTAGATAACAGTATTTACTGCCAAGGCCCTGAAAATTCTTGGGCCATCAAACAAAGTAAATTTGGTATCGATAATAAAGTGACGCATCCATTTATGTTGGGGCATGATGTTCAAACTAGTATTTTCGAGTTACAAATTAATGATCCATGTACAGGCAACGCCATATTTGACTCTAAATTAATGTATACCCTTGGTGTCGCCATAAGAACAAAATTGGCTCAACAATCTGGCATTACAACTAATGAGCTAGGTGTTGCTGTTCGTGATGTAACTCAAAGAGGTGGTTTAAAAGCTACAAGCTTATTTCTATATGATATGGCTTCACAAGGAGCTGGTTTTTCAACATCAATATTAAAGAACTTTACCGAAGTAATAGAGGCAGCGAAAACTTACCTCGGGACATGTACTAACACTGGGTGTGAAGGAGCATGTCACGCATGTCTTTTGGATTATGATACACAACATGAAATTGATAACTTAGATCGAGTTTATGCTAATGACTTCTTGGTAACGTCTCAATTTGTTGAAAAGTTAAGGTTGCCTAAAGAACTAAGGGCGTTTGGTAATGACACCTTAGTAGAAATGGACTGTATATCTTTATTAATATCGAAAGTTATTGATACAGATGTTACAGGTGTACGAATATATCTTGGTGGAGACATACAGGATTGGGATTGGCCTGAGTGGAAGTATAGGAATTGGATTAATCAACTTGCAGTATCTAATTTAGATGTCTCTATTTATATCGAAAGAAAATACCTTGAACACTTTCAGCCTGATATCGCTTGGAGCATTCAAAAAGATCTTGTTCCGAGTATTAAGTGGTATGCGAGTGAATTCGATGTTCTACCTATAGAAAGTGGACATATGTTATTTGATGTCATTAAAGGTGAAAGCGTTCAATCCTGGGGAACGCTAGATAAAAATGCTTGTTTCCCAAATGAAACTTGGGGTGAGCCTTTAGATACACTTATTGTTAAATCAACCCTTTCAAGTAGCAATGAACTAGTTGCTGAATTGGTCAACCTTGACAATATATCAAGCCAGTCATCTTTAAACTCTGCAACCGTTATAGATAACGTAGGCGCAAGATTAAATTGCAATGTCCAATCTTTTGGCAGCAACCTTTTAGCATTTATATCAGAACATGACGATAGTCTTTTAGAAAAAATATCATGTGGCATAGATAGTGCCTATTATTATGATAAGTTCTTAGTCTCTCCCTTAAGCTCATTCTTAATAATTAACTTTGTTGCTGCAATCAAAGAAAAAACAAATGAATTTGATTTGGAGCTTTACTCTGCATACCCGAAAAGAGATCGTGATAATAGAACACCTGTGTGTGTTGCTGATAATTGGCAAAATCATTCTGATCAGCCTTACTTTTATACACAGGTTAGTAAAAACTTTGGAATAACGGTATATCCCGAAGTTTCAGAGCCAAAGGATCTCCCACATGGTCGATTTTTACTCTTAAAACTGAAAGATGGAAGTGAAGTCAAGATCATATTTGATCAAGGGATGGGCTATTGGGCTACACGTTACCCATACCGGTTTAATACTTTTGATTTTACTAAAGATGAATTCGGGCAAGCTGATGCAGTCAGAAAATGGTCGTTTAAGTTAGAAGCTGCAAACCATGATTCATATATTGCAATTAAGTATGAGTAATATCGGATATGTATTTATAACTTCACTTTGAAATCTGGTGTATAGATAATTACTTATATGTAATAAATATTACTTTTTTAGGTTTTTGATGTCGGGGTTATTTATTAAGTTTCTGTAATTATTGACTTTTAATTGTGGTCTGGTTCTCGCAATACAAGGTTATCTAATCATGTGAGGAAAACGTTATGACCTTTATTGTAAAAGAACAAGATCGATTTTTCGTTGTACCAGACCTAAAAAATAGCCAGCACGCACAAATAAGAGAAGGGCAAAGAGGGATATCTAAAAAGCAGGTGATGCTTGCTTATCAATATGGTCGTGTTATTCACTCAAGGCGTGCAACCTATTACGTGATTGGTAATAAAGAAATTGAAAAGTATGGCTCTATTGAGCCAGAACTAAAAGCTATGAATGGAATTCAGCTTGTTATGTCCTCAAATGGAACAGTAATGACAGCCTTCCGAAATAAAGATCTTAGAAAGATCCGCCCATTCAAGCATAGTCACAAACACTTACACTAATTGAAGTTTGATTGGCTTACAGTTAATCAAAATTAAAAGGATAGAAAATGAGTTTAAAAAAATTTGCAGTAGCAAAAGCCAGAGCACTCCCTGTCATTATTCTAGCGGACACCAGTGGCAGTATGTCAGTGGACGGGAAGATTGCAGCGCTTAACGAAGCCGTTCGAAACATGGTTTCTACTTTTAGGCAAGAATCAGCACGACAAGCTGAAATTCAAGTGGGCTTAATCACCTTTGGTGGTGATAAGGCTGAAATGCACCTACCACTTGCTAAAGCATCTGAAATAGAAGCGATGCAGCCACTCGATGCGATTGGTCGCACACCAATGGGTCATGCGTTCGAGTTAGCGACGGAGGTGCTCGAAGATAAAGAACTGATCACATCTCGCGATTATCGCCCTGTATTAATTTTACTTTCGGACGGTATTCCAACAGACAGTTGGAAAGCAGGTTTAGAACGTTTAACCACGAGTGAACGCGGTCAAAAAGCCAGTCGTTTTGCAATGGCGATAGGCGCTGAAGCTAATATCGACGTACTTGAAGCATTTAACAATGATTTAGAAGCGCCAGTATTTAAAGCTAATGAAGCCAGAGATATTCACCGTTTTTTTAGAGCGGTCACCATGAGCGTAACTGCACGCTCTCAAAGTAGAACCCCGAACGAACTTGCACCGATTAACTTTGATGAGTTAGACAACGATGATGACGATTTAGGCTTAGATCTAGAAGGCCAATGGTAAGTATTCGCCATCTAAGTGTTTCTGTCATTGGGCCTGGTCATTTACTCAATGGTCAGACTAATCAAGATTCGGTGCTAGTAAAAAGGGTGCCTAGTGGTTGGCTCGCTGTAGTTTGTGATGGCATGGGATCCAAGGCTCATTCGGATGTGGGATCAAAACAAGCATGTCGAGCTGCATTTGATGTGATTAAGGCGGTTGATTTCAGCATTGAAAGTAAAGCGCTTATCAAGCGGGTTTACCAAAAGTGGTTGAACTCGCTTGGCGATTTTAAAGCCAGTGATGCAGTAACAACGTGTTTGATTGCTTGGGTTTCTGATAGCGGAGAGCTAAGAACGTTTCAGTTAGGTGACGGTTTAATTTTAACTTCGCAACAGACAGCTGAGCATTCGGATACAAATGATTTTGGCAACATAACTACAGGCTTAGGTAAATCTAAACAGTTTTCAGACTGGCAGATAACGAAGCAGAAATTGAGTGTAGGTGATGTGATTGCGCTTATGACTGACGGTATTAGCGAAGATCTGCACCAAGGCATGGAGCTGGACTTTGCACATTCGATTATTGAAAGCACTAAGGGCAAGAGCATTAGACAAGCTAAGGCTTGGCTAAAAAACGAATTTAGGAACTGGGGTACGCCGAATCACACGGATGATAAAACCCTCGCACTATTGGTTTTGAGCTGACTGTGCAAAATAAAGGTTATAAACAAATGACAAGTGAACAAACAAAGAAGCGCATTGTAACCGACACCTTTGGTCAAGAGTTTGAGTTAATCAAAAAGATAGGACAAGGTGGTCAGGGAGTTGTTTGTACAACTCAGGTTGATAACGTGCTGGTTAAAATGAGCACACAGCGATATAAAGATAAAAAAAGAAATTGGCTTGAGCATGTTCATTGGTTAATGAGGCAACCGTTAGAGCAATTAAACATTGCTAAACCATTCTCGCGCATTGCCATGAAAGGAAATAACTTTGGTTATGCAATGGAGTTGATGGACGGATTAATTCCTCTCGAATCGTTAATGAATGAAACTGAAGAATTAATTGCAGCGGAGGGGTCACCAGAGCATTACTTATCAACGGGTGGCTTAAAACGTCGAATGACTATTTTGGCAAAGCTTGCCAGAACACTCTCAGATCTTCATGCAAGGGGTTTAGCGTACGGTGACTTATCTCCTGCTAATATTTTTGTTTCAGCAAACCCAGATTACTCTGAAGTGTGGTTGATTGACTGTGACAACATTTGTGTCAATCAACGAGAAAGTTTTGACTCTTTGGTAGATGAAGGCAAGCCAGGTCGCATTTATAGTCCAGGTTTTGGTGCACCAGAAGTGGTTAATGGCGACAGCTTTGTTTCCTCGCTAACGGATGCATGGAGCTTTGCAATCGTCGCGATGAAGCTATTAACAACTAATCATCCATTTATTGGTGAAGCTGTTGAAAATGGTACACCTGAAGACGAAGAGCGAGCGTTTGCGGGTGAGTTACCTTGGATATACCACCCAACTGATCATGCAAATGCGCTAGATGAAGATTACCCCAAAGGCATTCCATTAGAACTGGTAGCGCTAAAGCCACTTTCCAATTTATTTGAACAATGCTTTAACGCGGGTAAAAACGATCCGCTAGCCAGACCGAGTTTAAGTGAATGGGCGGAAGTCTTTGAACAGCTTGCGCATATGCTAGTGAAGTGCCAAAACAACGAATGTAATGCTTCTTTTAACTTCTTGGTGAGTGACGGCCATTTAGAGTGTCCTTTCTGTGGTACTTCAATGAACAACAGCCAAGTCTTGTATATTCGTAATAACCTCCAAGATTTATCTATTTTAGAGCTACCTAACACAACGATTTACGATACATACGTTGATACGGGGTATCACCAAACGCTTAATATTGGCGAAACCATTGTACTCAAAAACTCTTGCCCTGGTTCTATGTACTGGCCTGAATCACAAGAGCTACTGTCGATACGCTTTACCAAAGAGGGTTTAGAGATCACTCCACTAGGTGCTAAATCTTTTGAGATGGGGATGGGTAAGAACAAACTTCAAACCTTCAACTCGAAAACACCAGTATCGGCTTCGACAAGAGCTAATCAATGGCTACTCATCAAACCAATCGTCGAGACCCCTGAGCCGCAAATAGCTAACCTGTTTAGGTTGAGGTGGTAAGCTGATGAATACGCAAGATCTTAAACATTTAACTCAAGAAAAGATCATTGAAGTTGCTATAGAAGAGGATGCTATTTCGGCTTTCGACTGTGAACAAGATATCTCTTTTCACATTATCCACGACGAGCTGTTTATTAAGCAAAATGAGCTTTTAGCACAGGTTACTAACGCTGAAGTATTTGATAGCTATGGCGACATTGAGCACTTTATTTGGATACCGATTTCTAAACAAGAAAATAAGGTGCTTATTCAAGCGATCCCCTGCTTACCAAATAATTTGGATTTTCACGAGCTGCAAATTTCTGTAGATGAAAACACTATTGAGCAAGTAGCTAAACTCGCAAAGCTAAAAAACAAAGACATTGATAGCGTAACTGATTGGCTAAAAAGCGAGTTTGTACTTGATGTAAATAACCAATCGAAAGTGCTAACAGCAATCAATAAAGCAAGCGTTGCTGAAAATAGAGGGCTAACGATTGTAGGTAAAACGAGTTTGCTAGAAGCGCAATATACACCAGAGCAAAGGATGTGGGCGAAATCGGTTAAGAAATTGCGCCGCAAGGTTAAGTTCGATTTGAGTTCGATAGATTGTGAATTATCGTTCGTTGACTTTACCGAAGTAGCTAGAATCAATGATCCCTTGATTAAGCAAAAGCTTGAGGAGTTAAATCGAGATAACTCAACATACATAAACTTATGGAATCAATACAACCAAAAAGTTAAAGAAAAAGCGCTGGAACTCGCCAATAACGCTGGCTTTGTTCGTTATATCAAAATCGATAAAGAAGACTCGATTGATGGTGTTAAATGGAAGTTTTACTTCCAAGAAAAAGATACTGATAAAGTTAACCGTTTAGTCTCCGCTTTAAGAGAAGAGCCTAACTCTACGCTAGAGATCAACAAGCGCTTACCTAGCTGGTTAGAGAATAATATTGGTGATATTGGGCTTGAAAAGGATGAAAAGGTAGAGAGTATTGCTGCTCAATTTTCGGGGCATACTAATCAGTATATAACGCTCAATTTAAACTCTTACGGAAAGCCTGAAGAAAAAGGTGTTATTTATTTGTCGATTAGTGGCTCAATTGTGCAAATGCAACGACGTGAGCAAGCAAGGGATTCAATAACAGGCTTTTTGAATCCAATGAAAGACCTACGTCTGTTAATTGAAGATCAAGATTTTAGTATTTCTAGGCAAAAACAAGCCAAAAATAAATTGAAGCCGTTAACCGCTGCGGCGAGAAGATCTTTCAAAGGTGAGCCAACTCCAAAGCAGATAGAAGCATTAGATGTCGCTCTTAATACACCTGATATTGCCTTAATTCTCGGCCCTCCAGGTACGGGGAAAACCCAAGTTATTAGTGCGCTGCAAAATAGGTTGGCAGAAGAGCATAAAAGCAATTTAACGGGGCAAATACTACTTACTAGCTATCAAAATGATGCGGTGGATAATGTCATCGCTAGATCTGAGGCATTTGGTATTCCGGCGATTAGAGCGGATGACAATACCCGCGCCCCTTATTTATTGGAGCAGTGGAGCCAGAAACAAACAAGTAATTTAACTGAAGTTGCGAATGAGTTAGCTCAAAATGACGGCAGTTATAAAATTATAAAAAACATTCGCAAGGATATAGCGACAATTCTAGCTTCTCGTGTAGATAAAAAACAAAAACACGAGCGGATAAAAAGTCTTCTTGAGGATATTGATAATCTTAGGATAAATCACGGTTTTGATATACCTCAGTCCTTGAAAGCAAAACTTGAGCAACAGTTTGACACTCAAGTTGATGAGAACAACCCAACTTCTAATTCTTTGTTGCTGAGCCAAGTTAGAGGTTTACGAACCTCTGAACGAGCGTATTACGATGATGGCTATGAACAGTCTTTCAAGTGTCTATCCGCTTTACGCAGAACGGGGCGATATGAAGAACAAGCTGAAGTTCTTGATGAAATTATCGAAAAACTGACTCTCAGTGCTGAAGATTTTGAAAAAATTAAAGAAATAAAAAATAAGTTACTCGATGATTTAATCCCCGATTACCGACCTAAGTCGTTACAAGTTGAGCTTTCAAAAGAAGAAATATCAACGCTTCATCAATTGAATGAAGTTATCGCTAAGCACGCAATGAATTGTGCAGCGGGAATACCTGATGTTATCGAGGAGTATTTAGATTTAATCAAGTATCAACCGGATTACCTTGCAAAAAGTGTAAGAGACTACACAACGTCAATTGGTGCATCGTGCCAACGCTCTGCCGGTCAACAGGTTGTGAAGTATAAAGAGCAAATTAATGCTTCTTTAGATGAAGTTGGCGGAGACTTTACCTTCGATACGGTCATTGTGGATGAAGCTGCCAGAGCAAACCCGCTTGATTTGTTTATTCCAATGTCACTGGCAGTGAAGCGGATCGTATTGGTTGGAGATCACTTCCAGCTACCGCAAATGTTAGAACCCGATATTGAAAATGAAATGATTGAAGCAGGTGACTTGCAACAAGAGACTGCCAAAGCGATCAAAATGAGTCTTTTCGAACGATTATATACGCAATTAAAAGCTCGCCAAGCCAAAGATGGGATTCAGCGAACTGTGATGTTGGATACCCAGTTTAGGATGCATCCAGATATCGGCGGATTTGTTAGTCGTTCGTTTTATGAAGCTGAAGGAGAGCCAAAACTAAAAGCAGGCTCAAGGAAAGAGCATTTTGATCTCGGTATTGCTAAGTATAAAGGTAAAGTAGCCGAGTGGATTGATTTGCCATTACAGTCTGGCAAAGAGCAGCGTTCAGGGACTAGTTGGCAACGCGATTGCGAAGCACAAAAAGTTGTTAGTGAAGTGAAAGAGTTGTTTGCAGAAAATCCTAATTTAAGTGTAGGTGTGATTACCTTCTTTGCAGCTCAGCGAGAGTTAATTTTAAATAAGCTTGCGCAAGTAGGCATTTGCCAAAAATCAAAAGATGGTTGGGAGTATCTGCCAGGCTTTAAAACAACTGAAGAAGGAGAAGAAAAAATTCGAGTTGGCTCTGTTGATGCTTTTCAGGGGAAAGAGTTTGATGTGGTGATTCTATCAACGGTTCGCTCTAATGACTTTTCGGCATCAGATGAGAATGCATACCGAAAAAAATATGGCTTCATTCGCACGCCAAACCGTTTAAATGTGGCGTTTAGTCGAGCTAAGAGTTTAATTAAAGTTGTTGGTGATAAAGCGATGTTTTCTAGCGAGTCAGCTGAAAAAGCCATTCCTCAAGTATGGGCATTTATTCACGAACTCTGTGGGGTGAAATCATGATTACACATAGAGATATTCAAGATGCTTGCTACTTGAAAAGTAAGCTGAAGCGATACCAGAATGAAAAAGATATCTTTTGGCCGTTTTATCTATGGCGAGTAGCTGCGCCCAAAAGTAAACCAAGTTTGAATATTTTTCAGATGTTGGTGTTAAAGCTTATTTTGGCAGGGTGCCGCGACAACGAAAAATTATGCCGATATAGCAATTTAGATAAAGAGCTTATTAGGCACATATTAGCTCAGTTAACTAATGATGATTACCTTGATGGTTGGAGTCATACAGAAAAAGCCAAGCAGTTACTTTTAGGTGTAGAAGAGTCTACAAACGAGAAAACAAGTTATTACATACTTCAAGATGCAACAACGGGAAAGTTGATGCCGAGGGTACTTTCTACACTACCGCACATTGAAGGCATGGATTTCAGTGAGCGTTTCCCTCAATTTGTTCGAAGTAAAGGCTCTGGGAAGTTAGTAAAGCCCTTGTTAATAAGTAATAGCGTTAAGCCAGAAGCGCCAACGTCAGAGCAAATGAACACCAGCTTAAGAGCCTATCGCAGAGTATTGAACCAGTTAAAGCAAGCTGATTTTTATATATCTGACGATGCGTTAGAAGTTACCTACTCAATTGAGTTTATTGAGCCTGAACCTATCGCAGCGTTTATCCACACTAAGCTATTTTCAACAATTTCTGGTGAGCGCTCGTGGTATTTATCTGACCCAACGGGACTAACGGAAACCCTTCCTGAGCTAAATGATATTGCTGAACAGTTGTTAGATTCAAATAAGCATTTTGCTTCTAGAGTTAATGAAGTAATGGGGATCGCTGAAGATGAACATACGCTCAATTACAAGCAACAAGAACAGCTATTTGAGGAGCAGGCAAAAGTAGAGTTGTTATCAAACTATCCCTGGGTTCAAGAATATTCACTGATAGAAAAGCATGTCCTAGCAACACTGCGATTTAAGAACCAGGTTGAACAATCGCAAATACCTAGACCAGAAGTCTTGGATGGGTTGTTGAGTGAGTTGCAGAAAATAATCGAAGCTTGGTTAAAAACCTTTATGAAGCCTAATGAAGCCAGCAATGACTGGGAAGTTTTAGTCATGCGGTGGAACGGTAATCGACCTGTTTTTCAGCATGACAAAAGACTTATTGAGCAAATTTACTTAGGAGTTAGCGGCGTTAGTGCCTATGCCGCGAAAAGGTTAGCAACCGTTAGAGGGGGCAATGTTCAATCAGCAATGACAAGAGGCAACCAATCATTAAAGCCGATGCTTGCTGCGATGTTACTAACGTTTCCAAAGGTTGTGGAGCAATTATCAATTCAACTGCCTAACTGGCTAGACGATGCAATACGGCTTGCTGATGACAGAAACAATAAAGCCAGTCATGCGAGTGGTGAAGTTTTAACAAAAGAAGAGGTTATAAATCACCTCAATTCAGTAGATGAATTATTAAAAGTTTTAGAAAGAATATTAGGAAGTAAATAATGGCAAAACGAAACAAAGCACGGAAGCAGCCTGTAGCTGCAAATGCAACAAATCCATCAAATTCAACAGCGGATAAAATTGGTAGCGCTTTAGCTGCTGTGGACAATCTAGCAGAAAGTGATAGCGGTTCTGTTTTTGGCGCTATGGCTGAAAAGCTTAAGCTAGCAAAAACGTCACATGATGCTGCGAGTGAAGAGCAAAAAAAAGAAGCATCAGAATCTTACGGCAACGATATTCAAACTTTGGTTGGCGAACTTAAAAAGCTAGTAGAGCAAAACAAGAAGATTGAAGCGGATAATAGGCAAAGTTTATCAAGATCAAAGCAATTAGAAGAGTCGGTTGAAGAACTTAAAAAGAAAATCGAGTTAGAGAAAAAAGATTTAGATAAGCAATCTAAAGAGCTATTAGCAAACAAAAAGAAGAATGCAGAAGATACGGCTGAAATTGCCAACAAACTCGAAGAGCTAAAAGAGCAAGAACTTGATGCTGAAAATGGGTTTGCCGCAAAACACATGGAAATGCTGGATTCGTTTGAGGAAAAACAGAATAAGCTTCGCGAATCATTGGAACAGAAAAAATTAAATCTTGAAAAAGAAGTAGATGAGCTAACTAAAGCTAAACAATCGTTGAATGAAGCGGAAAAAGCCTTGCTTGAAGAAAAGCTACATGAGTTATCTTCTAAAGAAGCAGAATTAGACGAAAAAGAGTTCCAATTAAACCAAGAGAAAATACTAATTGAGAGAAAGCGTAAGCAAGCACAACTAACCAATGAAGAAGCCAGTAGCTATAAAATCTCACTAAAAGATGAAATTGAAAAAGAATTCACCTATCAGATATCTTCACTTGAAAACCAGAAGTCTAACCTTGAAAAGCAAATTGCTCAGTATGACCAAGGTGAAAAGCAGTTACTTGAAAAGTTGAGTTCATTTAAGGACATAGAGAGACAATTTGGTGACGCTACGCCACAAGAGGTTTTAGAGCAACTTAATCATTACAAACAAGAGGTAAGCAAACTGCGTTTACAGTTAGATGAGAAGCCTAGCGAACAGCTTGAACAAAATTACAAAGAGCTTAAAAAGACCTACGAAGCATTAGAGCAAGAATACAATAATGCTCATGCAGAGCTACAGCAAAATAAAGTGCAGCTTACAAAAAGTAGAATGTCCGTTATTGAGTTAGAGCAAGTTCAAAAGCAGAAGCAAACTTTGGAAAAACACAATCAATTACTAAAGGCAGCAGTTGATCAGTTGAGCGCTGATGTTGATGATCTAGTTAATAAGCAACAGACTAAAACCGCATTCCCAGCTCTGTTAGAGCTTGATAGCAAACTTAGAGCTAAAGGGACAACAGAGTCTATTCCTTCATTAAGAAACTTTGCAGAAGAGCTTCAGCATCGTATTGCTTGGGACTCTCATGAACAGAAAGAGTTGTACTATCGCCTTGAAGATATTTGGCTGTTTATTGCTGGCCTTGCTATGAGCCGTTTACATATCCTACAAGGGATCAGCGGTACAGGTAAAACAAGCTTAGCAAAAGCATTTGCAAGGGCTGTTGGTGGTGGTGTGAAAACCATATCTGTTCAAGCTGGCTGGCGTGATAAAGGAGATTTAATTGGTCACTTTAATGCGTTCGAGAAGAAGTTTTACGAGCAAGAAACTTTGCAAGCTTTATATGAAGCACAATCTCCGGCATACAGTGATCGTCCATACATCGTTTTACTAGATGAAATGAATCTTTCCAGACCAGAACAATATTTTGCAGAGTTTTTATCAGCTTTAGAATTAGATCCCAAAGACCGTATTCTTACGTTGATGACAACAGGACAACCTAATGGGCCTGAAAAGTTAATAGATGGAAGAAAAATTAAAATACCCGAAAACCTTTGGTTTATTGGCACAGCTAACCACGATGAAACAACGTTTGAGTTCGCTGATAAAACTTATGACCGTGCCCATGTAATGGAGCTTCCAAGGCATAAGAATTCGTTTGAAATCAACAAAGATCTTGAGCAAGTGACTTACAGTTTTGATTCACTTGAGGCAGCCTTTGAAGCGGCAGCTAACAAACATAACTCTCAAGTCACTAAGCTTATTAAAGCATTAGATGGTTCTGAGCTTTCAATGATTTTAGAGGAAGAATTCAATGTTAGTTGGGGCAATCGACTAGAAAGGCACTTGATTAGATTTATACCAGTGATGCTTGAGTGTGGTAGTGATTTGGGTTTTGCCTTGGATCATATGTTAGCAACTAAGGTGTTAAGGGCGGGTAAAGCGACTGGCCGTTATGACACTGAGCATGAAGATATTTCAAATCTAATTGATGCATTAAATGAGTTTTGGCGTACTCAAGGCTTTAATTCCAAACCTGAAGCGAGCTTGAAACTCTTAAATAATGAATTGAAGAAAAAGAGTAGTCTTTAATGATTACTTGGTATGACAGATTTAACGGGAAGTTAGTAAAACAGCTTCCTGAAAATATTGTGTCTGGAAGATATGCGGCTCAGGCACCGTGCATTTTTAATGGACATTCAAATATTCAGCCAGATGATTTTCTTGTTAGTGATGGAACAGAAAAGTTTCACATTGGATCTCAAGTAGGCTCATTTATTCATAATGAAAAGTCGGAACAACTTGAGACCGAATTAGAAATTATCGAGAGCGCAATACTCGCATATCAAGATGCGGTTGACTTGGGGAAAGATAGCTCTTTTCTTATACCAGATAAATTACTTGCTCGCTTTGAATTGAGTAAATTTGAGGAATTACTAGTCGATGTTCTAAAAAAAGGGCATCTCCAAGAAATTGCCAGGCGGCCTAGAATGGAGTTAATTTATGAAGAGCATCTTGTTCCAGTATCCAGGGCTAAAAAAGTTGCACGCTCCGCCAATGCTCACCTAGCTTCTCATTCAGAGTGTTGGCAAACCAGGACATTAACTGGTGTGATCCCTAAACAAATCCTCGCTTTAGAAAGTGAGGACCAGCTCAATATTTATGAAAATCGAGTCTATGTGAAATTATTGGGTAATATTGAGCAATATTTAGTTAAGCGCATTTTAGAAGTTAAAAAATTAGAAGAAATATTCAAGCAAGCAGTGAGTTTTCAGAATGCGGACGGTATTTATTTTGAGTTGCGGAACAGTATCTTTACCTTATGGGGAGAAGGCTTTTCTGATGATGAACAGGCGGATGATGCCGCAGTACACGGAATAGCAACACTTGAACTGCTAACGAAGATGTTGAAAAAAATAAGAACATTACAACATTCAGGTTTGTACCTAAAGTTAACTCATAATATTCATGTTCCGCTTAAGTTAAATATGACCAACGTTTTGTCACATGATCAGCATTATCGTCATGTAGCAAGGTTATGGAATAGTTGGTTGGATACTCAGCAAGCTAATAACCTCGATTCTGAACAAATCTTTCAACGAAATAAGAAGCTTGCAGTTGCATATTCACAATATTGTCGTGACTTAGTGAAACGAACATTGCATGAACTTGGTTTTAATGAATTGACACCAAACTGTTTTAAAAGAAATGGAAACCAGGCCATTTATCTTGAGGTAACAACTGGCTCTGAAATCGTATTAAAAACACCTGAACATAGTTTATTCTTTATTCCGTGTTTCAACAATAGTATTGACCTCTCAGACACAGAGTTGATGGAAAACAGTCAAAGGATATTGCTTTCTTTAGGTTCTTCTGTAGAAATGAATGAAAAATACCTTTGTACTGCACCAACCAATTTTTATTCATTAGAACAGCTAGCTGTTTTGATTTCGAAGTGGTTAATCAGTCAAACATTGCGAACTATTGGAATTACAATATCTAAAGCTCCATCACTGCTTTTAAAAGCGTTAAACCGAATGAATGCAAATGGCTATTGGAAGTTTGAGAATAATAGCATCACCATAATAAAGCCATGTCTAGCTACTAAACCCAAGCTACTGGAGTTTAAGAAAGAGCATAAGCAGGATGTTTCTATCGCCCAGGCTGTTGATGCAGTTACTGAGGCCGCAGAAAGATTTGAAGAGTTGTTGTATTGCCCTTGTTGTGGCGAAAAAGCCAATGAAGAACAATGGATTTCTAGGGATGAAAACTGTTTCGCTATTAGAAGGTCTAGCTGTAATCATAATTGGGAGGTGCAACGTATTCCAGATGGGGTTAACGTATTTATCATAAAACCAGCTAAACTATCAGAGGTTAATGTTCCATATAGATTTGAAGACTACGGTCGATACCAAATGCAAGTTAAATTATGATGACTAGATAAATTTGATTTTGTGATTAATATTCTAAATTGATCACAAAATTAAATCTCTTCAGTTAGCTATAGTTTATACAACATTGGTTGGCAATTAAGCCCTTTTTTCTATTATATTAAATATTAGTTGAGGCTTTGAGATAATGTTAATCCAACGCTATCACTTAATTTTGAATAGTATTCCAATTGAACCGCAGCGTGTTTCAGTACTCGACTTAAAAGTTAAGCTCTTAAATCATGGTATTGACCTCTCAACACGCATGTTGCAGCGTGATCTTCAATCTTTATACGATCAAGGCTGTTTTGGCCTTGAAAAAGATACACGAACAAAACCTTATGCATGGTCTATTAGTAAGGATTGGCGGGGAAGCTCACCGCTACTAAGTATTGAGCTTGCTCAGCATTACTTACTGCTTGAGCAGCTTCTGCCACAGAATATCCCTGTAGATATTAAACAAACAATTCATGCTAAAGCTGATATTGCATTACAGCGACTAAATGGCATCAAACCTGAATGGTTAAACCTAGAAAATAATAGCTCGATTAAGGTGAATCTTGACAGCAAGGTTGTTGAACAAATCGAGCATGCAATAAAACATAATCGTTCAGTTAGTGCTGAGATTTATCGCGTTTTATATGATCAGGCACACTGGTTAGCTTTTACTGAACTTAGCTTCTATGGTCTTGAAGAAGACAACGGAATTCTTATGGCGCAGTTTATGGTAGGGACGCTGCATGACAAGTGCTATCAGATGCCGGTTTATCGTATTCGTAATGTGAAAGTATTACAAAAGACACGGCGTGAACCAAATTTAGAGCAGTTAAGCTCTTTAAGATCTGCGATTAATAAAGGAAAGCGTCAGGACAGTATTAATTTGATTATCAAAGTGCCGTCTCAATCTTCATTGAATCAGGGGTTTGTACAATTTGGTGAGTTAATAGAGCAGAAAAAGTTAGATGCTCAAACATCACTGCTTAAATTCAATGTGCAGGACACTGAGCAATTAACAAGTGAATTGTTTAGAGCATCACATTGGCTTGAGGTAATAGAGCCTCAAGCTGTACGCAGCAGAATCATTAAAAAACTAAATGAGGCTTCAAACACTTATAACTTGTGACTTTTAGGTGCGTCAAAAATTGACGCACCTTGTTGTTATGCTCTTTAAAAAATGAGGAGCAATGATGTTTGAGTTAGTTGAGAATTTAGATGGCTTGTCTATTGGCGTATTTGGTATTGGTGGCTGCGGTTGTAACACTGTTAATACCATTTTTAATGAGGTTCAAAACCCGCAAACTAAGTTTTACTGCGTTAATACTGATAAGGTTGTATTAGAGCACTCTCAAAATGATGATTTTGTGTTGATAGGTGCTGAGCTTACAAACGGCTATGGCGCTGGCGCAGACCCAGCAATAGGGTTACTCGCCGCACAAGAAAGTGAAGAGCAATTATTAACGCTTATCAAAAGTTGCGATATTCTCTTATGCGCAACTGGCTTAGGAGGTGGCACTGGCACAGGAGCTAGCCCATACATAGCTAAGTTAGCCAAAGATCTTAATAAGCCTGTAATCTGTATTGCAACATTACCCTTTACCAGTGAGGGGGATTTTAGGCGAAAAGTAGCTGAGCAAGGGCTTGATGAATTAAAGCAGTTCGCTAATGCTGTTGTCACTTTACCAAATGATCAACTTATTGAGGTGCTTGGCAATGACATTGGCTTATTTGATGCCTTTAAGCACAGTAATCAAATTTTACATTCTTTAATTACCTCACTCATTGATATGCTGTGTTATCAGGGATTAATTAACGTAGATCTGCGTGACTTTCAAAGAGTAATGGACGCCCAAGGCGATGCTGTATTGGGGGTTGGAAAGTGTGCAGATGAAAGCGATTTACAAATGGCTCTTACGCAAGCCCTGAGTAACCCTCTGGTTAGCAGTGTTGATATGAGCACAAGTACAGGTGTTATTGTACAAATTAATTGTGTCGATGAGATTTCATTAGGTAGTTACAACACCATCATGGATACAGTACGTCATCAAGTTAGCCCTAACGCAGTGGTTATTTGTGGTGCTTCTAAAATTACGAGTTTGGCGAATAACTTTGAAATACTCATCATAGCCACTGGTGCAAAAAGTCAGTTAATTCATGCCAAAAACATAGATGAAACAATACCTAAAGTAGAGCAAACAACAAAAGCTAAAGCAGTTGTATCTAGTCAAAGTGATATTTTTGATATTCCGGCTTTTATACGCAGTCAATCACCAGCTCCCTCTGGTAAGTAGTTTCACAAGGTTACCACCAATCTAGCTCTGCGTATCTGTGCTCAGTTATTTGGTAGTATTTTATTTGTTCTAAATACTACCAAAGCAATTGTAATGAGGATCAGTAAAGAACCTGACATTTGTATCTAGTAAAGAAAAATTAGCTTTTATCTTTGTAACTATATGCTTTTTAAACAAGTTTTTGTCTAAATATACGTATGAGGCATTTTGATCAACATTAAAAACAACTCGACCTCTGGGAAAGTTGTAGTAGTCAGTGTTGTCTAGCATTAAACCAAACAATTGATAAATATTATTATCTTCCCACTCAACTTGGTGTTGCAGCGTGCTATCAATAAATCCAAGTTGATCTGGCTTTAAGTCGATAGCACTTTGAGCTTTAAAGACTAATGTGTTTTCAGCAAACCAAAAGATGCCAACTTTGTTATTCATTAAGGGCTCCTAAATTTATTTTTCCCGACATTACTCGGTTATGCCCAATTTAGAACCCTTCTTCATAGCCCATTTCTGCGAAAAATTTCTACTTTTTATATGGTGCTATTATCGCCACTGGTAAGCAAAATCTAAATGCTATAAAACCTCTCACTTATTTCATCACATAGCTTGGTTCGATAGATAATCGATGATTGCAGTAGCTCGACATCTTCAGGCGATAGGAGAGGGTGGCGAGTTTTCTTATCGAATCGTGTTGTCATTTCTTCGAATAATTGTTCATGCAGGCGCTTTATGTCGTCAAAAATTTGCTGCGATTGGGAGAATAAAAACACTTTGTCGTAGTCGCCATTTTTAAGTGAGGCTAGGTACTTTAGAAGAATGGCTTGCCGTGCTGTTTTGTTCTTGAAGGAGTGTTCGACTTCTATAGCTGTAATTGAGCCATCTAATAAGCGTACTGCGCCATCGACTGTTCGGGTCTCTGTGCTTGTATTGGCGCGTTTGAATTCGGGTTCAGTTATGAAACTTTGCCACATCGGGGCGTAGGTGCCATCACTGTGATAATTGTGAATGCCTCTTAGCATCACAAAGGCGTTAATAAGGTTATGCATTAGGTTGTTATGGTTAAACTGTAAAGCGGGGTTGGTATTGGCTCTGAAGTACACATCAATATTCATTATTTCTTCAGCGTACTTTGCAGCACTGTAGGTTGGAACATAGACGCGCCCATCGGGGCTACGATGTGTTTTAACGAGCTTTAAAAAGCCATCGTTGGTGAGCCTATTTAAATGCTCCAAGGCTAATCGGTGTGAGATGGCATAAAGCCAACTCACAAGGCCTGGTGTGATGATTGTAAATCGAATGGCAATGAGGATTGAGAGCCTCAGGCGATTGCTAAACTTTTGATGATTGTTTGCACCTCCATAGTAGCGCATATCAATATCAAAATAGCGAGGGTAGGCGAGCTGAAGTTGGTTACTGGTATTGTTGTTTTGGATGTTTTTCACATTTAAAGACCTTGGTTGTTAGTTTGAATCTTTAACTAACAACCCACCTTGCAAATTATCGCTTTTTAGCGATTGTTTGCCGGTTTTCCTACCGGGATGCTTTGTGCGCATGCCCGGTAGGGTTGTCGCGATGATTATCGCAACAACAGGCAGCTTTCAGCTGATGTCTTCACAACGTTGTTGTTCAAACATATGGCTTAAAACGCCCGTCATCTCTGATGTTGCTCCGCAACGAGCTGACTCGACGAGCTACCGCTCTAGCGTATTAAGCCATAGCGCGAATGTACCGAGCTACGCTCTGTACTCACCGCCACAATGCCGCTTTATGAACAGGCGATGGGTGCCCCATTATCCGCCTTCATCATATCGCTTACTTTTCTATCGAAAAGGTGGTTCGCTTTTCAATTTGTACCAAATTTCAACCGAATTTCGCTAGGGCGAAACATCATCGCGGTGAGTACAGACCAGCTGTACATTCGCGCTGCTCCATGTTTCTTCGGCTTCGCCTACGGTACATTACGCGACTTATTGGTCTCATTCTGAGACGCTTTTTATTGCCTAATTTCGTTCCGAATTAGGCTGGATGTGATGTCTTTCAGACGAAAAAGTAAGTCTACTTCGTAACAAAACAAAGTAAAATTGCCTGTGAATAGTGAGATAAATAGAAAAGAAGAAAGTGATAATTCAAACTGTTTGTTGCTGAGCTTCGCAGTCAAACGAGTTTGTTTTTTATCACAAAATCATTAACTTTTAAAGAGAACTCACCCACTCTAAGAGGTTAAAAAATGACGACTACTTCGATTAATCCTGCAACCGGTTTACCTATCAATGATGCTGATAATGGCAATTGTGTTGATATAGGTGGCAACGTATTTGGCACAGATAACAGTGACTTTTCTGATACAACAAGCTGTGATTCTTTCTCTGTTTTTGATGATACTGATTGGGGTATAGATATTTCTTGTGGTGGAATAGATGAGTTTTAAACACTCATTTATCTATCGTAATCGCATAGAAATCGTTATCGCACTGATTCTATTCAGTGGTGTTGGATTTACCTTTTATCAGCTTAAGGTCACAGAAAATCTCATTTGGTTAATCGTAATGAGCCTGTTTTGCACCAAATTTGTAATGGGTGCAACGGGCTACTATATCTATGCAGAAAAGCACGCACCCAGCATGAAAAAGATGCTTGAGTATGTGTTACTAAGGTTTTACTAACCTCCTATGTTTGTCCAGCAAAGCGCCTATATGGCGCTTTTATCGGTTTATAAGAGAGTAAAATCGTAGTTATATCAGAATTTAAAAAAGCGCCCACAGGGCGCTTAGAATTAAAGGTATTTGTCTCGTAATTTTGATTCTATGAAACTTAAAATGTCAGCACATATGTATGCCAAAATAATGTGCTCATAGCCTTCGAGTAAGTTAGCAGACGCCAGTCTAGAAGTTTTGGGATAATCAAGAACCCACAAAAATATCGCAAGTGAAATAAACAAATAAATACTATTCACACCGACTTGAACTAACCCAAGTACGAGCTCTAAACAAAATGTCTTCACACAGATTCTCCTTATTTGTCCTGTGCAAATACGTATGTTTGTTAGGTGATAACTTATAGTAATTGGATGAAGGCTAACTTATTACTCCCCCAAAACGAGTAAACGTAATTGCTCTAAGGACAGCTTTGAGGAGTTTAATGAAGTTATCTTAACTAATTTATGTAGGTATGCTACGGTCTTTGTTTATCGAAAGTTCTGGCCACAACTATTATGAATAATAGAGCAATATTGAAAGCATTGGTTCTCGCTTCAATTATGGCAACGATAACGCTTGCACTTTTGGGAGGATATACTCCTCAGACTTCTATTGATGGTGTAACATGGCATCATTATTCGTTTCAATGGATTGATTTATTGTTGTTAATATTGCCAATATTTGTTGTTCCTATCACCTTCATAATTGGCTACTCAACATCTCTTTTGTTATTTAGGTTAAATTTGTTCAACATCTATACGATGTCAATTGTCGGTTCTATATGTGGAATAATGGTCATTTCGATAGTGTTTTATCAGTTTCCTCCACCTGCAATAGTAGCCTTTTATTATGGAGTAGCAGGTTTCGTTGCCTCAACTACAACTTTTTTTACATATAAATACCTAACAAAAAATATAAATATTTAGTGATTTAGCAATTACCAGCAACAAGCAATTGGGTTAATTAACTCACAAATGCCCCAAAATAATTTACCATTACAAAACAATTTGCTATCACTTATTAAGATTAGCCCTAATGTTAAAATTGTAACTATTGAAAAGGTTTGATAGTTTTTAAATCTTATTGAGTAACAAGCAAAACAAAAAGTTTTGCAAGCGTAAATGGATTTATGTTTTATGCCCGCATACACTAATTTCACTCGTATATTAAAAAATAGCCAAAATCCTTTAGGTACATCCGTACTCTTAATTTTGAGTTGGATTGCGCTTAGTGATGGTAATTTAGATGACTCAGAATTAGCTCAGCTTCAGGAAATAGCTAGTGCATCTAGCAGTGGTAGTGACATTAATAAGCTATTGGAAATAATTGAAAGCAGAGATGTGGAAGCTATTCGATTAGCATCTGAAGTCGTCAAGGCTCATTTCACCGGTACAAAAGCCAGACTTTTCTTAGAGATGGCAATTCAAATGTCCATTGCGGACAATTATCTTTTGCCTTCTGAAAATCATATTCTGCGGTATATCTCGGATTTACTAAATATTAGCAAACCCCTACTCAATAGCATCTTTACTGAATTTACCGGTAAAGCTATTCCCGAACCTAGTGACCCAAGCTATGCAAGTTATTGGTCGTCACAGTCTAGACCCAACAATTCAGAAGATAATTTAAGTAGGCTGGATAAGGCTTATGTCACGCTAGGTATAGAGAAAGGGGCAACTCTACAAGAAATAAAAAAAGCCTATAGAAAGTTGGCTCAAATGCATCATCCAGATAAATATGCGACCTTAGGAGAAGAAGCTACCGCTGCGGCCAAAATAAATTTTCAACGAATTAAAGATGCTTACGATTACTTGGTGACTTATGCGTAATTTATACAAAAGATTAGGAATATCTGACTTAGCTTCTCAAGAAGAAATTAGCCAAGCGATTAGACAATGCAGTAATGATGCCCTTCGGATAGATGCGAGTGAAGTACTTCTTAACACAAATAGGAAGAAGTCATACGATAAAATTCACAGGACTTTGGATGACATTGGCGCTCTGAGAGCGAGTCTAGGTCTCAATAATTCTGATAACTGGATTCAAGGCTCAACAGCCGATTATACAAAAATACCTAAACCATCAACGAAGAAAAATAATGTTCCACTTCACAAGAGAGATTACTCCAACAACTTTCTGGTGAACATTTTTATTAAGATCATAATGTTTTTTGTGGACCTTGCTTTGGGTCTTATACAGGGTATCTTTGAAGGGATACTTGAAGTTATAGTTAGGTTGATCCCATTAGCTTTAATTGGAGCATTAATCTTTGGAGCAATTTATCTACTAGACGATGGGAAGAAGAGTTCAAGCAGCAGTAAACCAAAGTCAACGTTTAATGAGCCCATTATTGCAACCCCATACAATGGAAAAATAAGGAAATGGGTTTCTTCACTTAGCGTTGCTCCTCTCAGCATAAATACGAGTTCTGGCAGCAATTATTTAGTGAAGCTTGTCGATGCATACACGGGTGAAGATGTTATGGATATATTTATTCATGGTGGCAGTAATATTGAAGTTGAAGTGCCATTAGGCAATTATCATATTAAATATGCTTCTGGTGAAACTTGGTACGGCTACCAACACTATTTTGGCCCAGAAACAGGTTACAGTAAGGCCGAGAGTATATTTAGATTTGCAGATACAGGGTATCAAGTTACGGGATATACATTGACTCTTTATAGAGTGACAAATGGTAACTTGAGAACAAAGGGGATTAACAAATCACAGTTTTAATTCAGTCAGTTACAAACTTTTTCCTAAAGAAAGCTTAATATTTAGATTTAGGGGGAAGTTTAAGCTAACGGCCGTGAAATCGACGCATTAAATAGCATGTAGTTGTCTTTCGGCTCTAAATTGATCATGTCCATAGGCGAGTTATCTGCTGACTCGCCTTTGCCCCAAAACGAGTTAGGGTAAACTCTCTAATGGCTGCTTTTAGCGAAGCAGGCATTCAACGTATTTAATGTATAAATAATCAACTCTCGTTATGCAATTTAAGTGGCTTCTCGTTAAAATTTTCATAAGTATTTAAGTTGCTAATTTACATGCTATTTTTTATGCGTGTTCTCGTAATGTAATTCTCTCCATTCTCGAATAAGTAAATTTTCGGTTATAGCGTAGCCTAAACAATTGTAAATCTTTTTAGCTATGTGTAAGTTATTAATAATTAGATTATTAAAAACCGTATTTTGATAATTCTGGAAATTAACACATAGAGTGTTAACGGGAATTCTCGGTAATACGCTGTTAACTGTAAGGGATTATCATGGCACAAGCATTTAATTGGAGATGCCCACATTGTCAGAGGTATGTAACCATCACGAATACTATTTCTGGCGGGCAAACAACGGTATACCACGATAATGCAGATGGGCGGCATACGCTTTATACCACATTCATCGTTTGCCCAAACCCTGAATGCGAGAAATTCACTCTCGAAGCCAATCTCCATGTGAGTAGCAGAACACCAAATGGCGAAAGATTAGGGGATGTGGTTAAACACTGGAGACTTGTTCCACCATCTAATGCGAAAGTATTTCCGGAGTACATTCCCAAGCCGCTAATAGATGATTATACCGAAGCCTGCTTAATCAAAGAGTACAGCCCAAAAGCTTCTGCCACATTATCAAGGCGCTGCCTTCAAGGAATAATTCGTGACTACTGGCGGGTTAAGCCAGGGCGACTCGTTGATGAAATTGAGGCTATTAAGGACAAAACCGACCATTTAACGTGGGAGGCAATAGACGCTGTTAGGAAAGTTGGTAATATCGGCGCGCACATGGAAAAGGATATCAATCTCATTGTTGATGTAGACCCTAATGAAGCCGAGTTGCTAATTAATTTGATAGAAATGCTCTTCCAAGATTGGTACGTAACCCGCGAAGAAAGGAAAAATAGGCTTGAGGCTATCGTTGATATTGGGTCTATTAAAGCCGAAGCTAAGAAGGGGAAAAACAGTTAACAAGGGCAAGCTCCGCGACGTATTTTTCGTTCCGCTTTCGGCTCCGCAAAAAATACGCCCGTGTTGGCGGCGTTACTCGCTACGAAGGGATACAGGCATTGAGTTCAAATTTTAACTACCGTATCGATGCTCCATTTAATAAAAAGAATCGATTTCTTAGATTTTGCGTTTACTTTGTTCTATGCCCTATACTCACCGGTTCAATGACCGCAATGATTTATGTGTTAGGAAACTTGATGAATGTTGATCTTAATGAGCCGATTCGGAGCAGTGAGCTTTCAGGCATAAAAATAGCTATGTTTTTTGGTGCAATTGGCCTATCGATATTAACACTTGCTGGTTTGGCGTTATTCATAGCCAGAAAGACATTCGGGAGGTTTAAAATTTAATGAAAAAGCATATAACAAGTGCATTAAAAAATGGGCGAAAAACGCTTGGCTTGCGCTCATTCTTCGCAACCTTTAGTAAAGCATTTTTCGCCTCTTAGGCGAGCGTTATACCTAAATGGAAGTATGATGTCAGACGTCACACCGTATAAAGAACTACATGATAGAGTAATCAAAACTACTAAGAATAGATTTGCCGCACAACGTCGATTGGAACATCACAATAAAGCGGTTTTGTGGACAATTACTTTGTCATCAATTTTCTTACTCATCACTCCTTTAGCTCAAGGCTTCGGTCTTGAACTAACACAAAGCAAAACTACAATTGATTTTGTACAGATTATATTAACTATAGTGATTTTGGCTGTTTCAATTATTTTGAGTATGGCTAACTTCGCAGTACGTGGTGAGCGAATCCATAACTGTGGAATGGAGCTAAATGGACTAGGACGCAGAATTTTCCCGCATATTAAGCTAACCGAACAAGACGACCAATATGACTCTTTCAACCAAGAGTATGATGAAATACTTAGACGCTATGAAAATCATACAAAAGTCGATTTTATGCGAACTAAGTTAGAAATGTCTGAGTATTATCAACTTCCATTTTGGTATCGTGGAATATTTACTTTGAGGTATTTTTCTCAATTTTGGTTATACGCAGCAATACTAGGTTCTGAATTTATTTGGGTTGGCACATTGTTTGGTGCGCTTAAGGTATAACAACGTATCAAGTGCGAACGCAAAAAGCTTGGGTGCGTTCGTGCCTTACTTAGATTAGCCAAGCGTTATACGCCGCTTATGCGAGCGTCACCGAATAAATACTCTAACGCGCTTTTGTCCATAAACAGTTTAGATAATGCGCCAGATTTAGATGGTTTGATATTCTTCATTACTTTTCTTTATTTTATTCATAGCTTCAAGGATTGCATTTTCATGCATTATGAATAAATTGTTTGATACTTTTGAGTACGTCCCGTGTTGCTCCTCAGCGGAAGTGTAATGCCATCCGGAGCGGTCATGATTTGTATGTAAAATATGAAGCATTCTATTTGCTTCAGCTACATATATTTCTTCTGTTGATAGCTTTTTCTCAGAGTTACTTTTGTGGTGTAATATTTCTTTTGATTCAATTTCAGCTTTCGTTAGTGTTGAATAATCATCTGATAATGCAACCAGTACATTTGTTTTAGCAAGTTTTCTAAACATAGTTAAGCAAGAACCTTTAGAGCCTTTCTTGTTAATTTTATAAGGGTTTGCCTTATCCATATTCTTAGGTGCATTCTTCAGCATGAACTCCCTAAGCGTATTGTATGGTAAATGATTTTCAGGATTTCGTATGCTTACAAACAAGTACTCTTTTATCTCACCATATACTCTTTTTGAATATGCTAATTGATCTTTTATGGCTTTTATCATTTCACTGGTTAATATTATTTTCTGTTCTTGTTGGTTTTTGGTTGGCCCTCTTTCTGTTGTGGTACTACCTGGTATTATCAAAACCTTCGGATCATCTAAATTATCTAAATAACTGCTCTTTAATGTGCAAGCGCACTGAGGTCTCAATGCGGCAAAAATACATAGCTTTAAAGCATTTACTAAATTTCTATTTTCGTTGTGTTCCAGGGTGATTAATAGCTTTGCTGTAGATTCATTATCTGTGTAGCCTTCATACTTTCTTATTTCACATCTTTTCTTAGATAAATATAAACTTTTGACATTATTAAAAGGGTTGTTCTTATAATTTAGTCTGTCTATTGAAAACTTAAATAAATCTTTAACGCGATGGAAAATGGTTTCTACATATTCCCTTGTAAGATCACTTTTTAATTTCGTAAATGCTAGTTGAATATCATCACTTGTAATATCAATAAACCTTTTATCAACACCAATGATAGTTGAAAATTTTCTAAGGTAGCATGAATACGTTCTAATGGTTCCATCTGAAAATAAACGACGATTACTCTTTTGCTCTTGTTTTAATTCTTCTATATACAGTTCAGCAACTTCTCCAAGCGTTTGACCATATAGGTGATTATCTAAAATTATGGCGCTAAGCCTAGCAGCTTCAGCGACTGTCATTGTTTCAAAGTTACCTAAAAGAGTACTTTTTAACCCATCTATTTTACGAAACTCTGCAAAAACTTTTACGACTCCATTTGGATAAAAAACGTATCTTAAGTTTTTTTCACTGTCATATTTAGACATCCTACGATCTTTTTTTGGTTGACCTGGTTCTGGTTCTGGGTATTCAATTGCTGCAGCGCATTCAGATAATATTAAAATATCTTTATCACTATATGGTGGTTTAATACTGTCGAATTTCGACTTGCTAATACACTCACTTTCACTTTGCTTCTCAGACTCATTTTCACTTGTTATCTTAGATAGGTTTCTAATTTTATCTAATATTCTGCTTATTTTATTTTTCTTAAACTTCTTGTTGGTTTTTTTCATATTTTATTAAGTCTTTATTATTTCATCTGGGATGAATTAACTTTGTCGCTTTTTTATTATGTTGAATGAGTTTTTTGATTGCTGCAAGAGGGGGAAGCCTTGCCAGCTATGGCTTTAAGCCTATGACTACTAAGATCATTTTGGTGGTGAAATTAAATGGCTTTGTTTAAGCTACTGATAAGTCGTTTATAAGCTTATTATCAAATCTGAGCTTTTTGGTGGTGTATTAGTATGTTTTGGGTACTAAACTTTTTAATTTTTTTTAAATAAAATTTTTTAACGATTTTTGTGTATTTTTTATAAATTCTTTGTAAGTTCATCAAAATTCAATACTTTTCTTCGTTCTATCGTTAAATTTATTTTTGCCAATACTATTTATTATTTTTGAGCGAAAAGTGTTCATTATCTTTGCTGTTGTACGAAAAATGACCCGGCTTTACGCTAAGTCATTATTTAGTTTCTATATGCTCTTTCAGTATACTTTTCGGATGAGTATTTAGCTTAAACAGCAATATCATCAAGGTAACTTTCGATTACAGTTCTACCATCTTTAGTCAGAATTAACTCTTTAACTGATTTTCCTGTATCGCCAAAAGGCTGATTTATGAATTGAATGTATGCACCTTTATGGACAAGAGATGCTTTTATTCGCTCTCTTAGCGCTTTTTTATGTTCCTTATCTTTGATTATTTTTTGTTGGTTTACATGAAATGCTGTCGGCCTTAACTCTAAGCTTTGAAGCTCATGGACTCGTTTTAAAATGCTGACCTCGTGTAACTTAAATACATTAAACTTAAGTTTTGTTGAAGTGCCGTAGAGCTCTTCAGATTTATCGTAGTTAAGCCCATTCGGATCATCAGACTTTCTCAAATGATGAAGTGCTAAACGGGTTAAGTCTTCTGCATGCTTAAAGTGGTAGCCGTTTGATACCATCAGCTCTTTTGTATTGGATTTAAAGAAGCTTCTACACATAGTACAAAATGCACCCGCAGAGCCTTTCATTACAATTTGTTCGATATCACCTTTTACTGCATCAAATGGAGAATAGTCTTTGATAATTTTATCGAGGGAGCGTTTAGAAAATTGCTTCATAGGGTCGCGTGGTTGCAGAAAAATGAACTCTTGATTGCAATTAGGTCGTGCCGATTCCATCCATGCCCTTTGTTCAAGGATAATAGTACGCATCATTTTTGTTAGTGGGAGTCTGTATTCTTTTTGGTTTTTCATTTCACCACGTACACCTACGATTGATGACGGAAAAGTTATTAAGGTCGGAAAGGTAATGCTATTCAGCCATGACCATTTCATTTGAGGAATGTTGATAGGCCTCAAGCCCGTTAAAATCATAAACCTGGCTGCGTTCTTCTGGTGAATGCATGGCGTAGTTGCAAGGTTGATCCACAACTCTGCAATTGAATCAAAGTCAGTGTAGGCTTGGCACGGACGGGGAGTATCAACTCGATCCGAAACATAATAATCATCAATGTCAGCAGCAGGATTACGGCCATTGTTAAACTTATTTTTGGCAAACTTCCATATACGCCTTATTTGAGCAAATAGCTCTATGGCTTGGTTGTTGGATTCGCTAGCAATAATTTTATCAATGATTCGCTCAAGATCCCCTGCCGTAATACTTTGAAATCTCGTTTTCATATTAAAGTACTGCTTAAGCTTTTTTACTCTGCACTTATATGTTCTCAATGAACCGGCTGCAAACTTTGTTGGTGCGAGTAAATGTCGGTTTGTCAGGTTCTGCTCATACTCTTTAAAAATAGTGTTTAAATCGGCGAATATCGTTCTTCCCTCTAATATCGTTTGCGTAAGCTCTCTTGCTTTTGCAATGGTGAGTTCTGGTAACTCCCCTAGCTTTACGTTTCGGATCTCTAATTTTTTTGGGAAATTAGAATAGAAGATGACCTTACCTTTTGGGGTGAAAACGAGCCGTAAATTGTGTTGTTGCTCATATTTAGACAAACGAACCAAGGGCTTATTTTTAATTCCTTGTTTTAAAGCAACTTTTCTCTCAAAATTTGAAATTATTTGAATCGCAGTAACACACTTTTTTATGTACAACATTGAAAAAGGTGCCTTCGTCTCTTTCCAAACTGCTTTTGCTTTGATGTATTCGGCTTTTGTAGTGGGTTTATTCGTGTTTTTCATTTCTCTAAAACTCAGGTTTATTAAGCCCTGCAGGCCTGTCGTTTGATCTAGATCAACAAAATTTAGAGTGGGGTAAAGTAGAATGCGCGACCGCTTTTGTAACGGCTGCTCATAAACAGAGTGTGCTACGAATTGTGTTATTATTTATCGAATATTTTTCAAACTAAGCTTGTTTGAAAAATATATGTGTTACATACCGACTCGTGTAACTATTTGTTTTATAGTGATTTATGTTCGAGGTCATTAAATGGCATTACTCATCAATAACAAATGTATTAACTGTGATATGTAATGCATCTACCCAATTAGCGCATAAAAATCATTGGCTTAAATTCTTTGTGTTTTTTCTGTGTTTTCCATCTTCGTGTATTTGCCCTAATAATTCTAAAGCAGTAACCAAAATTAATGTTTATATGGATAGAAATCAACCTGTTTTAGTAGCAATCATTGAATTAAAAAAGCCAGCAGAGCTGGCTTTAAGTCATAACGAGTCAAAAAACACGTTAACTGATTTATCAAACAAGTGATAAAAATATAAAAATTGTCCAGTGTTTTGAATATGCGATTGCACATCTCGCTTGAACTGTTTCAATAAGTAGAAATTACAACTGAAAAACACGTTCGTAGCTGGGCGCATTTCTTCAGGCAACGCTTGCATAAAAGAGTCGCTAACGACTATAAACTCCTGCTGGGCAACATAGTTTCTTACGTAATATATGTAGCCATCATTTTGTTCATATAAAGCAATATATTCTTCATCATTAGCAACTGCAGGTCGCTTCTGAAATAGTTCCACAACGTTTGAGTTAGTCATATTCATCTCCAAAAAGTTTGTCTTCGAAAATAAATACGAGCTACTTATGCAAAATTTGCATTGTCTGCCGCTTCTTATTTTTGATTTTAATAACATGGAGTAAATGAAATGGATAATTACAAATTTAATGCAGCTGTAGCAGCCGATTTTTTAGAGAAAGTTAGCCAGTGCCTTTATCAAGAGTATGACGCTATTTATGACCTAAACTTTACGGAAGATAATTTTGATGTAGAGAAGCTGCTATTTCACTGCTTTTCGAGTAGCTACAAAATTAGTTTTAGCTATGAACAGTTATCTCTCCTAAAGTCACTATTATTACTACTTTGCAGCAACACTAACTTATTAATGAGTAATGACGCTGGTGATAGTGAAGGCTTTGTTGATGAGCGTCAGTTGGAATTTGACTTCGATAACTCGTATTAATTCGCTTGCAGTGAACATGTTTATCTTTAAGTACATACAGGAGATAAACATGAGCCAAACTAAACTTCAAATTGTCAGAAAGTACACAAGAGAGTCTAAGTCACCTTTTCAAGACGCATCGACGAGCCTTTGGCTTGCAAATGTCACTAACGAAGATAGGCTTGAGTTAGACTTTTCACAGTACATATACGTTCATCGTGATGATGTTGGAAAAGTCGTCGGGGTCAGTGTTAGTAAGTCTATTGCTCGAGAGCATAGTCTTGAAAGTCAGTATCTTGAAGGGAGCGGTATGTACAGCATACTCATCTTTTACATCGACCAAATAAAAGATTTCTGCGAGCACTGGGCTGATGAATTTGAACAATTCTTTCTACTGCCGCCTGATTTGTTCTTCGAATTAGTGCAGTGGCATTGGAACACAATCATTGAAAATGATGGTTAATTCAAGCGACTCGAAAGAGTCGCTTTTTCTAGAACATATTACTACCAGATAGCGTCATGCCCTTACTTGCAATGACACTATTCGTTGGCACTCGCTTTTTTATTATCTAGATATACCCAAATAGCTCCGCCAATCATCATTGATAGGGGGACCAGAAAAGTTAAGTATTCAATCTGAAAGTTCATAGCACTTCTCCAATTCAATGTGAGGAAAAAATATAGCTCGTTACCTTTGCTAGTAATTAACTATAACACATCGCAAACTGAGCATGATTTCACTATACGGCCTAGAGCAATATCAATGTCATTTCTACTATCCATCACATGCTAGCTCAAGTACAAAATAGCGGCGCTAATAAGAAAAACAAAAATTCACTTCACTAAACTGGTAATGGATAAACTTATTTTGCTTGTTTATTTCTTACTTAATAGTGCGAGACAGACTGAAATAAGCAGGACGCTCAATCATCACTTAGCAAATGTCGTTACCACCGCACCCTGGCGGAGGACCTAGATTTGGCTTCTTTAGGAAGTCAGCTCGCATATATAAGCGGTTTGCGATAAGAGTTAACTGTAGGGAGAGTTAGCTGTGTGAGTTGCACGAATGCGTTGCAGCAAACTCAGATGAATGACAGAGCAATAAAATAGAGAAGCAGGCACTATGTGTCTGCTTTTCTCTTTAGATTTCTCATCGACCAAACTAATGTATTTGCCATGTCTTTACAGTTGTAAAGTATAGGTATACTTGTGTACATCGTCAGTCTACCTTCCTCTTTGTGTAAAATTCCCTCAGTTAGGACCAAATTTGCTTAAACACTATTTACATATATACAACACGGAACATAGAATGCAAATGATAACTAATATCATTAATTTTAAGTGGAGTATTTATGAGATTTATTAGTTCGCTGCTGTTATTAAGTTCAACTCTAATAGCCTGTTCGTCTGTTTCAGAGGCTAAGACATATAATGGAGCGGAGTGTTATCAGTGCACTAGCTTAGAGAGGCAATCTAAAGCAAATTCATGGGCTATGAACAACATTAGCAAATCAAACCTTGGCTCAAGCAATTCTAAAACGGTTCATGTTGTAGATTTATATAACAAAGAAATTTCTACATACAAAGTTTGGTTGGAGTCAACGCCACTTCCACCACCAAGACCACCAGAGGTTGCCCCTAGGTCATCTTTAACAGCAACTTCTAGCACAGTGCAGAGATACATAGAAGATGTTAAGAGTTCAATTCAAAGTCTACATGCAAGCGCCCAAAATATAGAGATACAAACTGGTGGAAGCACTGGTATTGATAATGCGTGGTCATTTGTAAATTGTGCATTTTGCAAATCTGAAATTAACTCTCAGCTAAATGGCAGTATTTATTCTTCAATGAGAACAGCTGAAGCAAGTTTGATCTCAATTGGTAAAGCTTTTGGTTTGATTAAAACTGATATTCCAGATCAGTTTATTATACCGCTGTCATCAGGAGGGCATATCAAAGTGTCTCTTAAATTACTTTCGCAGCCAATTAAAATTGAAGCAACAATAAATGAAGTTGTAGATGAGAATGGAAATATAATTCCTAAAAATGCAAAGGAGCTAGCTGATTTGAGAATTAGAGTAGGTACTATTTCTCAAGCAAATAGTATTAATATTACCATAAAAAATTTCAACTATTTTATCCCTATCAGAACAGGAACGGTTACAATCAAAGATTGCTCAGGTATTAATGCGCCTGCCTGTGGTGGTTAAATTTAAGTTAAAATAAATGATTGAGGGTTGCTAAACCCTCAATCATTAAAGTTTGCTCATTATCTAATCGGGTTTTACTTTATTATCCTTTGATTGCAGATGTAGCGTAAATGATTTTCGCGGTTAAATATAAGCGTGAAGCTTCTGCATTTTTCTAACTCAAGCCTATGAGTTCTATTAGTAGAAAAGTGACTAAAACTACTATTAACAGAATCAATATAATTCCCCTTTTTAAGTTTAGTTATAGGTATGTTGAGTCATGGGCTTTACTACCCAAATGCGGCTAACCCTTTTTCTTTTTAAGAACTTGTTTCAGTCTAAAAATCAATGTAATGAAGTAGGTGGTCTTAGTCACTTTCATTAAGTATAAATTTCCTCATAGCAAACTTATGTATTTGCACAGTACATAAAACAGGAGAAACTGTGTGAAGACATTACGCTTAAAGTTCGTTTTAGATTTAGTTCGAGTTATCGTGAATGTGATTTATATATTTGTGGTTATTGCAGTTGTATTTTGGGTCGTGGACTATTTTTCCATCTACAACGCTGCAACAAGTTACGCATTTTCTGGTATTGATGGATATGCACGACTTATTATCGCATTCATATTTGCAGAAATTTTAGGCTATGTAGAATCGAGCTTAAGAGAGAAGTACTTGTAATACTCAGCGCCCAATGGGCGCTTTTTTTAATGAAGTTTTTGGTCGAGGCGTTGACGTTATCGCTAAGTTATTTTTGGACTGAAGTGAGATTTAGCATAATCTTGTGGCTAAATTCGAATTAGTTTGGTCTAACTTACTAAAAATAGATTATCTAGCATATTTCTAGTCTCTTTTTTATTCACTCAAAACCAATGTCTGATAGTTATGTCTATGATATCGTGATACCAAACAGCATATACTAAATGGATGTTCGCGATATGACGAAATTAACAAAGCAACAAAAACGAGATAAGAAGAAAAAAGCCGCACAAAAAGCAAAAATCACTAAGCAACAACAAGAAGCATTTGAGAATAAAAAGCTTAAAAATATATTTGTAAATGGACGCAAAATTACTCGCCGTCAGTTCGATGCGTACTTTTACTCAAGAATGCCGCTTGTTCGATTCCAAGCCAATGAAGTCGAATGGTATTCGTTCTTAAACAACACTCTCCTTGGTATTATCTTCCAAGATTCTACAGACCGTGACTATGGCTTTGCTATAATGGGTCGAGATACTCGCAAGCTGTTCCGTTGGATTAACGGAAGCAAGGACTTTCATGCAACTCCAGCCAAAGCCAGAGAAGACATGGCTGTACTCATTAACTCAATATATGCAAATGACCCGCAAGACATCTACCCACAGGGCGATGAAATAGATGCAGTAATGGATCTGTTCAATGCAATCATTCCAGAAGATAAACAACATCACGGATATAAAATAATCGCTAATGAACCTCGTTTCGATGCAGGACGAAACATCATTAACGAAATTGCAAACTCGTTTGTTGATAATGACGGTCACTTTGTTCGCGAGTTCCAATCAGTGAACTTTAATGCTCGTCTTTGGGAGATGTACTTACACGTGTACTTGCATACTCAAGGTCTGCAAATCAATAACAACCATGCTGCACCAGATTTTGAAGTAAATTACTTCGATGAGAAATACTTTATTGAAGCCGTAACAGTTAATCCATCTGGCAACCCTGCTCGCCCTGATCTACCACCACCAGAAGATCATAAAGACATTGCTGAGCGACTAACCGACTACATGCCGATCAAGTTCGGCAGTCCTCTGTTCTCGAAGCTCAAGCACAAATACTGGGAGAAAGAGCATGTTAAAGATCACTCACTGATTTTTGCAATTCACGACTATCACAATAACAACTCTATGACTTGGTCACGGACAGCGTTGTCTGAATATTTATATGGCGTAAGATCCCGCTATGTCGAAGGAAAACCAGTGCTTGAAAAAATCAAGTTCCACGAATGGGATGGTAAGAAAATTCCGTCAGGGTTCTTCAATCAAGAAGGTGCCGAGAATATTAGTGCTGTTCTATTCAGCAACCAAGCAACAATACCTAAATTCAACCGTATGGGTAAAATTGCAGGCCTCGGTAGTAAAGATGTAACAATGCTCAGACAAGGCTTCTTGTATAATCCTGACGGTTTACATCCAATTCCGTTTACGAAAAATGTGGACGATTCCGACTATGAAGAATCATGGTCTGATGGACTGGTTATGTTCCACAACCCTAATGCTATACACAAGGTTAACCCTGATGCATTCTCGGATATCAGCCATATTTTCTACTCAGAAGAAGAAGGGTTTACTGGTTTCCACCAGCCTTATGATGTGCTCAACTCCATGACGGTTGTTGTGGCAAAAAAGCCCTAGGCTGAAGTGGACGACGCTTAATTGCCTATAATGAGGTGCTGTATAGTACCTCTATTCTTTGATTTCTAAATGACTTGCTTTAGCGGTTTAAAAATCTATCTTATCAAGCCACTCGACATGTTTTGCACGCTCTTCTAGTTGCCATTTCAAATTCCAAACCCATTCATTAGGTCTTGGTGAACAGTCCGAGCATTTATCACAGTGCCTTTGCTTAAATCCTAAGACTACTCCCACAGAACTATCAAATGCTTCGATCAACAAGTTTCCAGTGACACCTATGTGTTTGTGCTTTAAGCAAGTCATAATAGGCATACTCAAAGAGTGCATCCCTAACTGTTGGGCTATCATCCCTCGCGGTCGGTAATCAACAAACATGTGCTCACAATGACCAATAACATTTGTAGGATCATAATTGGCTAAACCTATTGCTATAAAATGACCTTCTCTCGAAGAAGGATCGTCTGGGTCCATACCAAGATTCTTAGCCCTATCCGTAAACAATTGTTTTTGATCTTCGATAGTTGCCTCAAAAAATGACTTCGGTTCATTCTTATTGGCGATTTCTTTATCAAGTACATCCAAAAAATCCTGAGCACTAGGGCAATGCTCAATGATTAAAGCTCTAACGTCAAACTTAACAATAGTTTTAAGCTCTGACTGTATATTGAACATTAGGTAAAGCAGCTCAATTTTCCTCATGTCGCTTATAATTGATAAGTACATCAATACTGTGTGCAGCATTTTTTCAAACCACTCATCCAAGAATACGATCGCTTCATTTGAGCCACGTGCATTATGAATAGTTTTAAACGTACCTAGAGACAAAGCTAAATCACACATCAAATCAGCCAAGATATTAAACTGACTGAGGTTAATGAATCTATGGCACAGGTTTATGATTTTTTGCAACTGAGCACAAGCATCATGGTATTGCTTGTGTATTTCTCTGTTCATAAACAAATATTCAAAACTGTCAGGTTTGAAATTTTGATTTGAATGATGCTGTGCATATAGTTGCTCTACCTTGAAGCTAAATAGCGAACTTCTAGCCTTAGCTATTGCGGTAAGCCGTAAAGCACTCTCTCTTTGCTCTCTTGCAAAGACAACTAAGTATTCACATAGTTTCAACTGTTCTTCAATCTGCTCATTCTTTATTTTTTTATAAGGAGCAACCTTAAAGGCATAGTCAAAGTAAAGAGTAGCTAAAAAACGATCTTTGGCTGGCACAACGCGAGATTGAATTATGTCACCAGCTTGATGATATAGTTCACCATATGACCCAGCAATGAGGAGTTGCTCTAACTTCATATGATAAGCTTTAAACAAAGCATCACCAACTTGTTCAATACATTTGTTTAAAGCTTCTGGTTGCAGAGTTTTACAGTTGTTTACCGCAAGCTTAAGGTCTCTTAAAGACAGAAAGTCCCAACATTCTTGTACTGACACCAACAGTTTATCAAATGCTGTGGAATCGTTTCTTTCCAGCTTATTTTCAACAGGTAAATGAACAGTCAAAGTATCAGTAGATGAATTTCTTACTTTCTCCAAGATCTTTTGATTGTTAGTCACAGAAACCCAGTAAACATCTTCTTTAGACACTTCAACAACCACCAAAATCACTGGAATATTGAAGTTGAGATAATACTGAAGACGGGCGCGAGAAACCGAGAAAGACAGCTTATGTCCACCCTCAATAAATGAACATCTTTCTTGACCTTTAAGCTGAATTTTAAAAACGCTCTCTTGACCAAGAGCTATACCGTTTGCATCTTTCAGTTCAATTTCACAATCAATACCATGATCATCTTGGTCTTCTTGACTTCGGATAATCCAATTAAGTGGCGCTTTGTAGTTAAAAATTCTCCCTGCGGCTGCGCCGATCTCACCTGCATTCATACTGACCCCTGATAACCTTGAAGATTTTTACTCTAACAGGAAGCTAGAATAATTCAAATTACATAGAGCAAGTCATGTTAAGAGTTATGTCAGAGTATTCTAATTACTACAAAATTTGAACCTAAGGCATGTAAGCTATAAGCATACAAAATTAACTTGGGCAGAGACCATTTAGGCGAATGTCCGTTTTACAGAGTCAAGCTAATTCGCTAAGTTGTTGTGGCCCTCGCTAAACACTCAAAACGGGCCTTAGGAAGCATGTTTTAAATAGCTTTAGATAGAGAGAAGTTATTTGAACCTGCATTATTAGTATTACATCAAGGTAAGTTAATGAAAGCTGAGCGCTATAATTTATTAATCACTCATAAATTAAACTCTTCATGTAACCTTAATTGCAAGCATTATTGAATTTCAGTAAAATTTATCATTTATCAAGTTAATAAACTTGGTTCTAATAATTATTCTATCTTTCAGTATCTCAGCTTCTCGCTCCGTCAACAGTGGCAGATTTGTTTTCTTGTCATACCTTGTTGGCATTTCATTGAGTAGCTGCTTATAAAAGCGCTGTGTGTCTTGCTGTATTTTTGTTGAAGCTACGATGAGAAAGACTTTGTCATATAATTTCTGCTCACCAAAGAGTGCGCTTTTAAATTTTAAAATACTTTGTTCATGCTGTTGTTTTCGCTTGAATGAGTGCTCTATTTCAATTGCAGCGACTTCGTTATTGTTTAGCAATACTAGCGCATCAACGTTTTTTACATCATTTGATGGAAATAGGCGTTTAAACTCTAACTCAGTCAAATAGGCTTTCCATAGCGGATTCGGTGTACCATCTGTATTACTATTTTGAATACCAAGCGCGAGAACTAAGCTTAAAATGCTGTCATGCATAATGGAATTTTGATTCACTTGGTGTATTGGCTCTGATGTTGAGCGATAAGGGAAGTCAATTTGTGTTAATTCACGCGCATATTGAGCGCCTGTATATGATAATACATAGACGCGACCATCTGCCGCACGAATTGTTTTCGCTGCTTGAAGTAATCCCATACCGACGAGTTTGTTTAAAAACTCTAAGGTTTTTGCTCTACTTGTTTGCCATATCTCTGCGCATACAATGGCTGATACAAATCCAAACCGCATTGCATATTTTATTGTCCACTCTAGTTTTACTTGGCCTTGTTGTCGTCGGTTTTTATATTTTTTGTAATGCATATCGATGTCAAAGTAGGGCAGATATACATTACTGTTGGTAATATCGGAAGTATCTTTATCTATCGTCATTTTTTATCTCCATCGTGATTTGTTTACTAGGAGATATGAAGGTTTGAGTGATACGAATTTTGCTAACATAGCGAAGAATTATCGTTTTTCATTAGGAGAAGCATTTGCTTCACCACACCTAATGAAACTACTTATAAATAAACTAAATAAGACGTTTCACTTCATTAATCGCAAAGGTTTCACTTTGCGATTAAACGCTTACAACCCACGCCAGCTCTAATGTTGACATCCGTCAACGAGCTAGCTCCACGAAGCGTTCGCTTCTAGGGTTGACGCTTAGCGCATGTCCGGCTTGCGCCGCACTAACCCCCCTTTTGCCATGCCAGGCTGCGCATTGATAAATCATGTTGCTTGTAAAGCTGGCAGTCGTTCGTGTCCTCACTTTTAGGTTTACTGTTTCATTGCTTCGCTATTTCACAGTAAATTTTTGCTCCACAAAAACAAAAGCGGGGTTAGTCCGCCACAGTCGGACATGCGCTGCTGCGCTCGAAAATTGGCTTCGCAATTATTCTTACTACGCGATTTATTGAGTTGTTTCACAACTGCTTTTTGTTGCAGTCAAAGCGGTTGCTTTGATACGAGATGACGCTTCGCTTTGTAATTAACACCAGAACACTTTCTGCATAATCTACTTTTATTAATCTTTGATAATGCGTATACGATTATCTCGTTGACAAAAAACAGATACAGAATCTCGAATTGTAGCGGGACGAGTATCTTTGCTTTTATTAATAAACAAGCTCTACAAAGAGCCTAGGAGAACGAATTATGAGATAGATAAGATGGTTTGCCTGCACAGCATTAGCTGTGGTTGAGCCGTAAACAGGCTGGTGTTTAGCGCTGCACGAGAAACAAAGCCATTGATAAAAGCAGTCAACACTTTTTATCTTTGAAAACTTTTTAGCCGATAAAAGTTTTTATAAAAATATGTTTGCAAATGAGTTTTAAATTCTTAAAGTCAAATAGCGCCAAAACGAAAATTAAGGTGCAATTATGACAGACTTACTAAGTTTAAAACTATTCGGCCATTGTTCTGTAGAGCCATTTATTGAAGAAGATATAGACACACAAATAATGCAAACAGATGTATGTGATGACATACTGACCAACCCTTTGAACCTCTCAGCGCAGATAGATATGACTGCAGCAACTGCTTGCGTGCTTTTAGATGAAAGTGATATTTCAGAGCCCCTCATAGAGCCTGTATCGCTAATAGATATTAATGACAACTTAGCTTTGTCAGATTCAATATCAAGTACCGATGAATGTCATGTAAACCACACAGACCATAGCTTCATGTTATCGGATGAAGGCGGGATCATAACGTTTGATGACGACCATGGTGCGACGGACTGGGGATTTGATGATGCAGGTATCAGTGATAATACAGATTATTAATCGGTGACTGTCAATTTAGATTTGAGCAAAATTTTCTCAGCTAATACAAAAAGTTGGTAATCAAATTCTCGTTAGTTTTAGTTAATGTCCTTACCAAAGCCCACATCAGTGGGCTTTTTTGTGTTCAAATTCCAATAAGGCCTGTTTTATATGTATTTAAGACTTCGCCCAGATTTAACTGTAAATTCTTGCTAGTTTATTCCTCAAAACGAATATAACTAAAGGTGACTCGAAGATACCTAAAGCAAACCAAAGCAACCTGGTAGGATTGACCCTATTCTATAAAGCTGACGTTTTGCTAATAAATCTCTGACTCAAAAGGAGTTAACCTAATATTGTAAAGCTCTGTTTTGAGCGAAGACTTTGTGAAATCTGCTTCTTTCTTTAATTTCTTTAGCTCTAAGTTAGAAACTGTTGAAGGTGATTACGACTTTAATATTTTCTTATGTTCTGAATATGCTGTTTTCTGGCAAAGTAAATCAACCTCAAAAACTACTTAAAAAACTAAAAATAATATTTTAAGACTAATAAAAAAGTGTGTCGCAAATTTACTGTTTTAGCGTTATTGTAAGTAGGTACAAAGTATTGAGGGGAACCCTAAATGGACAATTGCAGCGTTCTTATCATTGATGATGAAGAAATTAATACCTTGCAGCTGGAGCATGCTTTAGAAGGAATTGGAGATATTTCAACTTCTAACAACAGCTCTGAAGCAATACTGCTGATTGAAAAAATTAGACCAGACATTTTGATTCTTGATTTAGAAATGCCTAAAGTCAGTGGTTTTGACATTTTAGAAGTGATACAGCAAAAGCCTACTTTGGCACATATTAGAACTGTTGTTATTACGTCTCACAGCGATCCTGAGATTGAAGAAAAAGCCTTATCTTTAGGCGCGATAGACTTTATTTCTAAACCGCTAAACCTCAGACTTTGTCGAATTCGTATTGAAAATCATATAAAAATCAGAACGCAAGAAAAGGTATTACAGCTAACACAAGAAGAACTATTTGCTGAAAAAGAGCAGTTGAGAATTACGATAGATTCGATTGCAGATGCAGTTATTTCTACTGATAAAAATGCAAATATTGTGTACATGAACCCTGTAGCACAAAGACTAACAGGATGGTCACAAACTGCAGCAAAAGGTCGCCATATTGAAGAAGTCATGAAGTTATGCGACGCGACAACTAAAATACCGTCCATTAATCCTTTATCTGTTGCTTTAAAAGAAAATAGACCTGTCGCCATGGCTTTAAATACGCAATTGATTAGTAAGCAAGGAATTGAACATCGAGTTGAAGATAGCGCAGCTCCAATTCTTGATAAAAACCATAATCAATGCGGCGCTGTTATGGTATTTCAAGATGTGAGCGAAGCCTTAGCTATGTCGATGCAGATGACATATCTATCTCATCATGACCAATTAACATCATTACCAAATCGAGTATTACTTCACGATAGACTTACGCAGGGTATTGCTAGGGCTGCTTTTAATGACACTAAGTTAAGCTTAATGTTACTTGATCTAGATAAGTTTAAGTTTATTAATGATGCCTTAGGGCACCATATCGGTGATGAGATAATTGCACATATTGGTCATAGTTTAGACCGATTTGCATGTAACGACATTACTGTTGCTCGTGTTGGTGGGGATGAGTTTGCACTAGTTGTTCCTCACTCGGCTAATTCTTTAAGTTTAGAGCCATTAGTCAGTCAGGTTCTTAGTGTTATTAGCAAGCCATTTAGATCTGGTGGTGAACAACATGTTCTTTCAGCAAGTTTAGGCATAAGTGTGTACCCTGATGATGCATCAAGTGTAGAAGAAATGCTTCGCCATGCAGACTCCGCAATGTACAAAGCAAAAAACGAATCTGCTAATAGTTACTTCTATTTTAGTGATGATTTACAGGTTGAAATGAATAGGCGTCTTGAGGTTGGAAATAAACTAAGAAAGGCATTAGATGAAGATGATCTCGACGTTCATTATCAACCTAAATATGATTTAAACACTGACACACTGATTGGTGTAGAAAGCTTAGTTCGTTTAAAAGATGGGCAAGGTGGCTTTATTTCTCCTGTTCACTTTATTGAATATGCAGAAGAAACGGGGCTTATTTTTCGCTTAGGAGAACAAGTTCTTGAAAAGAGCTGTATTGCAGCGAAAACTTGGCTTGATAAAGGTCTGCCTATTAAAGTAGCAGTAAATATATCTGCGAAACAATTCACAGATACTAAACTTGTAGATACTGTTGCCGAAATTCTTGAAAGAACCCAATTACCAAGTCGTTATTTAGAGTTAGAAGTGACAGAGTCGGCCTTAATTGAAAACTTTGATTATACTGTAAGTCAATTAAAACTTATCTCTGGTATGGGGGTCAGTATTGCTCTTGACGACTTTGGAACTGGGTATTCCAGTCTTTCATACTTAAGGTTGTTCCCGCTAAATGTGCTAAAAATAGATCAGTCTTTTGTGCGCGATATGCTTAACGATGAGCAAGCGCTCAATATTGTAACGACTATAATTGAACTAGCTCACTCTTTAAAACTCCAAATTGTGGCTGAAGGGATTGAAACTTTAGAGCAAAAAGATCGACTGCAAGAGCTTGGCTGTCAAATAGGCCAAGGTTATTTACTTAGTAAACCATTGAGATTCGACAACGCTGATAAACTAATTCAAACCAGTAAAGCTGAAGGAATATTATGCCCTTAAGTTTAAAACCATTATCACAATGTAAAGTATTCATTGTTGATGATGATGAGATGGTAAGGCTAAGTTTAGGTGTAATTTTAGAAGAGCATTTTGCTGTTGATGCATACTCTTCTGGTCAGGCTGTTTTAGAAGCCTGTGAGGATTTACTTCCAGATTTGATTTTACTAGATATTAATTTACCGGATATAAGTGGTCTGGATATTTGTAGGCGACTTAAGGCTAAAGCTACATTCGAAAATATCCCAATAATTTTCATCACTTCGACTTACGATACAGAGTGTCAAAATGCATGCTGGGAAGCCGGAGCTACCGATTTTATTGGTAAACCCATCACAGCATCCACGTTGATACATCGTACAAAAAATCACTTAGAGAATAAGCTTCGATTAGAAAAACTAATAGAGCTTACCTATAAAGATCCATTGACAGGCTTATTTAATCGGCACTATTTAGACCTTGAAGTTGCTAATGTTTTTAAACAAACTTCAAGAGAGAAGAAACCGTTCAGTTTGCTAATGCTTGATCTAGATTTCTTTAAGTTATACAACGATCAATACGGGCACCCGCAAGGAGATGCTTGCCTGAAACTAATTGCTGATGTTATTGAGCGTTCTATTCAACGACCTCAAGATATAGCAATACGATATGGTGGCGAGGAGTTTCTTATCATACTGCCATACACTGACTTCGAAGGTGTTAAATTCATATGTGACCGTATATCAACTGAGCTTGAGACGATTAATATCCCGCATGTTAAGTCTATTTGGGGCCGCGCGACAGTCAGTATCGGTGGGGTTATCTATGAGCATCAAAATAAGGTGAGCTTTAATGAGCTAATTAATTGCGCAGATAAGGCGCTTTATGCGGCTAAAAGTGATGGGCGAAACTGTTTTAGGCTTAGTTTTTGTGATTGATTTAGGCTTTTCTTACTGCTTTTTGTAGAAACCTCAGGAACATAGCCTATACTTTGGAGATTGTTAACTTACCAAGAAATACAATGGAACATTCCCATAAGCGTCGAGACTTTCTAAAAACACTCGGTGTTGGTGCTGCGGCATCAACACTTGCGTTTAAAGCCCCTTATGTTTTTGCAAAGAACAAAGTAACCCTTCGTGTAATGGGAACACATGTTACGTTGCAAGAAGAGCTTAGACAAAGAGCAATGCGCGAACTAGGTATAAACATTGAGTTTTCGCCAATGGGAAGTGCCGCCGTTTTGCAAAAAGCAGCAGCAGACCCGAGCTCTTTTGATTTGTATGAGCAATGGTCTGACTCTATTAATATTTTGTGGCAAGCTGATGCAATCCAGCCAATCGAGGTTGATAGACTTGTTTATTGGGATGAAATAAACCCACTTTCCAAGACAGGCAAAATTGTACCGGATGCAAAGTTAGGTTCAGGCGATTCACCAAATAAGCTTCTTTATGCACAGCCGGATGGTTCGTTAGGAGAAACACCATCCAAATTAATTAGCTTCATGCCTTATGTACATAATGTCGATTCATTTGGCTATAACACGAATGTTATTGAAAAAGGTATTCCCTACGAAACAGAATCTTGGGCATGGTTATTAGATGAAAAGAATAGAGGGAAAGTAGCATTAGTGAATGCACCAACAATAGGCATTTTTGACGCTGCTCTAGCTGCTCAAGCTAAAGGATTAATGAAATTTAATGATTTCGGCAATATGACTATTGCCGAGATTGACCAATTATTTGCCATTTTATTTGAAAAGAAACGGCAAGGTCATTTTTCAGGTTTTTGGACGTCAGTACCGCAATCTGTTGATTTTATGAAAATGAACCGTGTGACAATTCAAAGTATGTTCTCACCAGGTGTCAGTGCGCTAAATGGGCAAGGCATTCCAGTAACTTATGCATCGCCAAAAGAAGGTTACAGAGCATGGCATGGAGTTATGTGTTTATCAAAAAATACCCATGGGCATGTTAAAGATGCTGCGTATGAGTATATGAACTGGTGGTTATCTGGCTACCCAGGTGCATTTATAGCAAGGCAAGGATATTACATTTCTAACCCTAGTCGTAGCCAACCGCTTATGTCTAAACCTGAGTGGAACTATTGGTATGAAGGACAAGAAGCGTCAACTGACTTGAAGGGAACAGATGGAAAAGTATCTATTAAAGCAGGCGAAATAAGGGATGGTGGCAGTTATATTAAACGGTTTTCGAATATTGCGGTTTGGAATACTGTGATGCCAAATTATGATTACAGTTTAGATAAGTGGTATGAACTACTTAACGCATAAGGAAGTAAATTGTTAAGTTTTTTTTCAAAGTCTCTTGCTGTCAAAATGTCGCTAGCAATGGTGCTTGTCTTAGTCGCTATGAGTGTGAGTTATTTGATTATGAATCAAAGACTTAAAACGATTGAGGACTCTTTTAATAACATCGGTAAGATTAGCAACTATGCTGTAGATATTTTAAAAATTAATAAAGATATTGTTGAGATGCAAAGGGATATCTCAGTTTATGGTGCATCAGGTAGTGCACCCGTTTTTAAAAAAATCATGGAAAATTTTGAAAGTATTGAAAAGCGATTAGCTGAAATTAATGTAGTAAAAGGCGCAGAAAGTATTCAAATTCATCTTGATGGTATGACGGAGCTTGTAAGTCGTTATAGCGCTAATTTAAAAGTACTGACATTTCGCTTTACACGACGGAATGACTTAATTGAAAAAGAATTACCGCAAATTTATTTGAACGCAATTTCACTTCTTGAAAATTTAAAAGCGAAGGCTACTGATACAAATGAGAAGTTGTTTGTTACAGAGTACCTTAACCTATGGCATATGCTGCATCGTGATGCTTATCAATTTTTAACAAAAAAAGATTATGCCAAAAGAGTTGAAGTTGAAAAAATACTGAACTCGCTATCTAAAAACGTTGCAGATAAATCTAAATTTAAAAATATGATCGATTTGTCTAATAGCTATCGAAATACTTTTTCAAAAAGTGTTCAGGCTAATCGAAACTATTTAAGCTTAGTAAATGTAGTAATGGCTGGAGATGCAATTGAATTTAGTACGCTTGCAAATAGTTTAAGGGAAGATTCGTTAACTCAGCTAAAACAAATAAAACGGGATGCTCAAAAAACGGTTTCAATGACAGAAAGCATTTTAAATGCACTTGCTTTGATGGTTGTTATTTACATTGTCACTCTATCAGCATTCTTTCACTTGCAAATTACACGTGCGATTAAACGCTTAACAAATAGCTTTACACATTTCTTAAACGGAGATTTGGAAGCTCCGATTTATGATTTAAAACGAAAAGACGAAATTGGTATTTTAGCCGAGGCTGCTAATAAGTTTAGAGAACTAAGTAAAGACCTTTCTGAAGCGAAGCAAAGCGCGGAGCATACAACAAAAGTTAAATCAGAGTTTCTAGCCAACATGAGCCATGAAATTAGAACTCCTATGAATGGCATTTTAGGTATGGCTCGCCAGCTAAGCCGCACGACGCTCACACCAGAACAAAGCAAGATGCTACATCTGATACAGTCTTCAGGTGCAAGCTTATTAGTTATTATCAACGACATTCTTGATTTGAGTAAAATTGAGGCTTCTAAAATTGAGCTTGAGTCTGAGCCTGTAGATTTAAGCTACCTTTTAGAAGAGCTTAAACATTTATTTCAGGAACAAGCAAACAGTAAGAATATTCAGCTTTGTATCTCTACGTCTCCGGAAGTTGAAAAATTGGCTTTTTTGGCAGATGAAACACGATTAAAGCAGGTATTAATTAATCTACTGGGTAATGCTGTAAAGTTCACAGAGCGAGGCAGTGTTTCTTTAACAGTTAACATACAAGAGATTGGACTTGATGAAGTAAAGCTGACATTTAATGTTTCTGACACAGGGATTGGGATTGCAAGTGAACACTTGAGTACACTATTTGAAGCATTTTCTCAGGCAGATACGTCTATCACAAGGCGTTTTGGTGGTACAGGCTTGGGCCTCACAATATCAAATAAGTTATTAGATTTGATGGAAGCACCTCTACAAGTTGAAAGTGTATTGGGGGAGGGATCTCACTTTTACTTTGATTTAAAATCAAAGCGCACATTGGCTTCAATGGATTTTGACCATGATAGCGCTGTGCTAATGTCGCAAAAAGAAGACATTGATTTATCGAATATTAATGCCCTTGTAGTTGAAGATAATGACATTAATCAGATAGTAATTGAAGCGATGCTTAATGAATTTAATATCACCTCTATAAATATGGCAAATAATGGTCAGGAAGCTGTTGAACAATGTGAACTAGGCGTATTTGATATCATCTTTATGGATATGCAAATGCCAGTATTAGATGGCCCCCAAGCCGCTGTAAAAATCAGAGAGTTTTCTGCTTTCAAACATACGCCAATTATTGCTTTAACTGCTAATGTATTAAGTGCTGATAAGCAACGCTGTTTTGACGCCGGAATGGATGATTATATCGCAAAGCCACTCGAGTATGACGCTTTAAGGTCTATCTTGCTAAAGTGGTGTAGAACAAATATTGAACGGACATAGTATGAATATTCATGATAAAGGTGGTACAAGTTTTGTTGGTTCGAAGGTATTTTTAACAGTAGTTTCCTTTGTGTTTTGCATTTTTGGCTTATTCGCAGTTTATTTTTTTGAAGGGCACGTTAAAAATGATGTTTTAGGCTCAATTGATCAAGAGTTTTCTGAGACTCAAGAGCGCTTAAAAGAAATAGTAACTAGTTCAATTACTGAGTCAAAATCAGATCTCCGCTTTTTATACTCGACTCCCCCCATATCTGGTTTACCAAGAGCTGAATTTAATGATGGAATTGATCCATACGATGGTACTACATACAACCAGTGGAAAGAGCGTCTAGAAACCATATTTATTGGCTTTATGGAGAATAACCTTGCTGTTGAGCAACTCCGTGTTATTGCTGTTACGGCCGAAGGTAAAGAGTTAATACGCGTGCAACGGGTAGGCGCATCTGTGGAAGCTGTGCCTGATTACTCATTGCAGGCTAAAAGTGGTGAGCCATACTTTTTACCAAGCTCTCAGCTCGAAACGAGTCAAATTTACATGTCATCACTTACTTTAAATAAAGAATTTGGTGAAGTGGTTTTTCCCTACCAGCCAATGTTACGTTTTTCTATTCCCATCTTTAGTGATAAAGGAAAGCGGTATGCATTTTTAATTATGAATGTAAATGCGAATTCACTCATTAATAATCTTAAACAAACAGTTTTCGATTACTCTGAGTTAATCATTAGTAGCTCTGAGGGGGACTTTGTTTACCATCCTATTGAAGAATATCAATTTTCACGAGACTTAAATCCTGACATAACGTGGGATAAACTTTACAAGCAGAAAATAAAATATCAGGGGCTGTATACGATAGAACCAAAACTTAACCCTGAATTACAGTTTTATGTTCATTCGGAAAAGGTACAAACGAGGCCAGGTAAAAAGTATGGGTATATAAACTTTAGTCTTCTAGTTCCTGATAAACATATAGAGGCATTGATTAATGAGAAGCGTATCATTACATACAGTTTTTTAGTTGCAGTCATAGCTTTCACCTCTGTGCTATTAATCATGTTTTATCGAAATGCGACAAGAAGTCAGTTATTAGCAGAAGCTCGCAGAGAAGCATCTGCAATAGTTGATGGGTCTATTGATGCAATCGTTGGGTTAAATCTAGAGGGGGAGTTAACAAGTATAAATAATACAGCGGAGCGTTTGTTATCAATTTCTAAAGTGACAGCATTAGGGAAACCAGCAAAAGACATTGAGTTTCTCTCAAAATTACCGACCCACACCTACATTAATGATATACAAAGCTCAAAATCACAAATTAAAGATGAATTATCTGAACAAATTGGCGAAACAACGCTTCATTACGCTATATCTGTTAGTCCCGTTTTTTCTGAGCATAATACCTTAATCGGGCTTGCTTTAATTATTAGGGATATAACAAAAGAAAAAGATGCAGAGATAAAAGTAAAACGATTAAATACAGAACTAGAAGCGAAAGTTCGAAAGCGTACTCAAGCGCTTGCAGAGGCCAAAGATGATGCTATTAAGCATAGCGATATAAAAAGTGCTTTCATATCGAATATAAGCCATGAGCTCCGTACTCCGCTTAATGGAGTAATTGGTACTTTAAATATTTTAAAACGAGAAGAGTTGTCTGATAAATCACGAAACCTTGTTGAAATGATGGAGCAAAGTGCGTCAAATTTAAATCTATTAATTAATGACATACTTGATTTATCAAAGATCGAAGCAGGTAAATTGGATCTAAATCTTAAAACAATCAATCTACAACTGCTAATTGAAAGGCTAGTTGAATCGAGTGCTATTAGAGCCTTTGATAAAGGGTTAAATGTATATTTAGATACCAGTGACTTAAACTGTGAGAATGTTAAAACAGATCCGCTCAGACTCACCCAAATTTTAAATAACTTAATCAGTAATGCGATAAAATTTACTGATAAAGGCTATATCAAAGTCATTGTTAGTTCTGAGCGCATATCAGAAGGTACACACAATTTAAAAGTGAAGGTCCAAGATACGGGAATAGGGATCGCGTCTAGTACACAAGGACAATTATTTGATGCGTTTCAGCAGGCAAGTACAGCAATATCAGAAAAGTTTGGGGGGACCGGACTTGGCTTGTCTATTTGTAAACAATTATGCCAATTAATGGATGGAGACATCTCTGTCAGTTCAACTTTAAATCAGGGCAGTGTTTTCACCTTCAATATTAAAGTTCGCTGCAATGGAGAAAACTCTCAGGGTACTGAAAAATGCTATGAGAATAAAGCCATTTTGGTGGCGAGCAGTAATCCAAATATTTGGGAGGTTTTAGATAAGACAATCAGTTTGCTAGGCGGTATTGTCAGCACATGCTCTATGGCAGAGCTTGGCGCACATAAAAGCAAAGTTTTTGACTACGTGTTCTTAGACTATGAAGATGATACAACGAATAACATAGGTTCTATTATTGAAGTTTTAAGCGAAAATAACCAAAGCGCTCAGTTTATAACACTTCATCAGCCAGGAAACCCACTTCCTAAAGGTATTGCGTCAAAAGTTTCTCAAATTACAAAGCCTGCAACCCAAACAGAGCTGGTGCAAGTAGCTGGCTATGAAGTGCCAAAAAGTGAACCATTATATGTACTTTCTGAAACTAGCGGCTTTGAACTTGCAGATGATGTCATTGAGCAATTAAAAGGTTGTACGGTATTGATTGTCGATGATAACGAAATCAACATTGAAGTTGCTAAAGGCGCATTAGATGAGCTGCCTATAAATATTTTAACAGCAAGTAATGGACAAGATGCAATTGAACTTTTAAATCATTTCAATACAAATGAGAAGCAAATAAACTGCATACTGATGGATTGCCAAATGCCAATTTTAGATGGTTATCAAGTGTGTGAAAAAATACGCACAGGAAAAGCAGGAAAGTCGTTTATTGATGTTCCTATCATTGCAATGACCGCAAGCGCGATGGCTGGTGAAAAGGAAAAATGCTTAGCTGTGGGGATGAGTGATTATGTGAGTAAGCCAATTGAGGCAGTTAAAGTATTAGAAAAGGTCATCAAATGGTCTTTATCAAGCTACGAAGGGCAATCTAAAGCAATTCCTCTTGCCGGAAATGAACTCAAAGAAGAAAAGCTGTGGGACCGCGAACAAGCCCTTGCACGATTATTAAATAAAGAAGTCTTACTTAACAAAATTTGTGAAGTGTTTATTGTTAAAGCGCCTACTAAAGTGCAGGAACTAATAGAGCAACACAAACAAGGGAATAGTGAAGAAGTCCGACAAATAGCGCATGCGTTAAAAGGGATGTGTGGTGAAATAAGCGCTAACAAATTAAGAGAGTTATTCTCTGATATTGAGGTGATAGCAGAAAAAGGTAATTTGGACATAGGCACTCAGCTAGCCTCTGTTGAACAAATGATACCTAAGTTAGTAGAGGATGTTAAAAAAAGTACAACTTCTAGCAAGTAAACTCAGCTTAAGCCTAAAAGAGGCGAGGTCTAATATCTTAAAAGAGCGTTACCACCTTATGAAATTGTATAGAGCCGTCCGACGGATCTGACACATTTTTGTTCAATTATGAGTTGTTATACCAGCAGGCCGACAGGATAAACAACAAAGGATTACGGACAGTTTACGCAATTAAAACAGCTATTTTGTCTAATCTATGAGAGTACTAGTTTAATCTTACTTATCCGGGAAGGGAGTTATGGAAAAAGTAAAGCAAAACAGAAAAGAAAAACTTTCTATCTACTTGGCGAGAGATGGGAGCAAGCCAGACTCTGATGTTATAAAGTTAGAAAATACTAAGCAACCTATTGAGCTCTACTTACCAGAAACTGAATCAGCCCGTCTTTACATCAAAAAGCAGCCACCAAAAAATTCTCCTCCTTGGACTAGATTGTTTACAACAGATGCCCAAGTTAATGCGTCTGAATTCGGTACATCTTCAAATGTAGGGGCTGTATTTGTTGTAAGAATATCAGGAGCTACATTTGTACTGTCTTTTGGCACTGGTTTTCACCTTTTAAAACAAGAGTCTATTGAGCGTGATTTCGGTCTAAAAGTGACGCTGAACTCGGTAGATCCTGACAAACTTAGAAGCCTAGACAAAGCCAGTTATGACCACAATCCATTGAATTCAAGAACTCAAAGCACACGGGATGTAGATATATTTAATCTTCATCTGGATTCTGAGATGGAGATGCTTTATGCGGTAACAGGCACATCACTTGTAAAAGAGTTTGGTAGTCATGTAACTGGCAGGGATGCTCTGACAATAGCAGTAGAAACTAACCTTTCAGATATACCCGCGATTCTTTCAAAGTCCATCAAGCAATATCGTTCTAATCTTCCAGATAAATTTAGCTGGGTAGAAAATATCAATAGGGTTCGGGATTATGACGAGATTGAAATACTAGATTTGGAACTAGATCAATACTTGAGTAGTAACAATGTTGCTAATTTCTGGTTAGGGGAGCCAGAAATAGTAGACTGGGAAGGTCAAATCGGCTATTCATTTGATATGTATCAGAAAACTCTCCGACATGTGGTTTTATCTTTCGATGACTATATAGCATACCTGAATGATGTTCCCCCCACAGTTGAGTTAATGAAGAGTAACGTAGTTCACTTAAACAACAATGAGTATCAGTCTATTAAAAGTTGGCCTGTCTACCGCTGCTTGTATGCTGAAATTAAATTTGGAAACGATCATTATATTTTAAGAAATGGAGTATGGTACAAAGTAAACTGTGATTTTGTATCAGCAGTGGATGACTACCTCAGCGATATTGACATTCATCCATTCACTTTTCCCATATATTCTCATGACGACGAGGGCGACTACAACGAGCAGGTTGCAAAGGCAAGCAGCGTTTTTTGCTTGATGGATAAAAAGAATATTCAGATTGGTGGCCCATATGACAAGTTAGAGCACTGTGATTTGATAAAGGGTGGAAATGAATTTGTTCATGTCAAGTTATACAGAAGCTCGAGCACACTAAGTCACTTATTCTCTCAAGGGTTTGTTGCAGCGGAAGCGTTTATAAAAGACTCTGATTACAGAGAAAAGTTGAACCCCAAATTGCCAGCATCAATCAAATTGGCTGACCCAAAACCAAGGCCTGATCCAAGTGAGTATAGGGTGGTTTATGCAATTGCTACAACCAAAGATATACCGAAAGAGCTCCCATTTTTCTCAAAGGTGACATTAAAGAATTCTTTAAAAACTCTGCGGGCGCTAAATTACAATATTTCACTATCTAGAATAGATATTGACCAAAATTGGTTAAAGACTAAAAAGTGCAAACCAAAGAAAAGCTAATAAAGCACTGCTGTTGGAAAAATTGTCCGCTGCGCTCCAAAATTGCAGCAGAATGCGGCGTTATGTACCAGTGAGGAGTGTTTTGAAAAAAGGACTTATCTTGATAGTGGCTTTGCTTTTTGAGAGTAATTCATGTGCATAACCGAAGATGAGGTAAATTCGTAAGAAGCGTTATTTTTGACTAACCCGACAACTTTCTTCAGTCATCTTGAAGAGAGCATTTGAACCCTTGGGTTAGTTTTTTAACCATCTATTTTTATGTGTGGTGAGTAATAAATGCGGCGGACCTTAAAGCTAACCCATTATTATGTATGATGTAACTTTTTTTATAAACCATAAAAGGTTAAATAATGTGCGTTTGAACTGGTTTTGCTTGATATTTAAGCTTTAAACTGATCTGACCAGTACCGATTTATTCATAGATTTATTTTTTTCCATTTAAAATCACCAGCTTCCGATTGGTATCGTAATTACCTGTATACACAGTAGTTTTTTAAATGTAACCTTTTTCTCGAGGTAGATAATTCAAACATGAGAGCGGCTTAGATTTGCTTTAAAAAGCATATTTAGGCATTGTTTTTAGCTTATAATTATTAGGTTTTAAATGACTGAAGAAATAAGGGCAGCAGAAGCTGCTAAGATTCTAAATATAGGTACATCAACATTTAAGCGATATGCTAAAGAGCATAAAAATAGAGATATACTTGTTGTATTTCGTTACTCGCATAAAAATGTTACTTACTGCAAAGAATCTGTATTAGCTTTTAAATATGCCAATAAAGCTGATGTAAGTTAATAAATTTTATTTGAATCATAACACTTTAAATTAGAGCCACTTACATAGTTTTGTGGCTCTTTATTTGGTAAATTACAACTACAAGCCCAGCTCATCAAGATATTGCTCTACTTGAGTTCGCCCAACATTGGTCAGTATTAAATTTTTAATTGTATTATTTCCAATATAGCGGCTCATAAACTGCGAATATTCGCTTTTATTGTATTTGGAGCGAATTTTTAAGCGAATTTTATCTTTAGCATTATTAGCTACTTTTCTTTCAGCTTGCTCTTTTTCTAAACGAGTTTCCCGAAGTGGTTGAGCACTCAATAATTTGACCTTAGACATAATGCTGTAGATGTGTAGTTTTAGTGCATCAAACTTTAGTTTTGTATCTGTTTGATATAGCTCATCAGACTTATCATAGCTCTCACCATTAGGGTCATCTGTTTTTCTTATATGATGAAGAAGCGAACGTGAGATTGCCTCTGCTTCCAATTTTCGATAACCACTTTTGATTAGAATATCTTTGATATTAGATTTCGCAAAACTTCTGCACATTGTGCAGAAAGCCCCATTACTTCCTTTTACATTGATTTTTTCAACATTGCCTTTTATAGCATCTATGGGGCTATAGTCCTTTATTATTTTATCAACTGACCTTTTGGCGAATGGTAATTTGGGGTTCGTTGGCCGCAAAAAAACAAATTCATCATTGCACTTGTTTTTATTTTGTCGCATCCAATTATACTGCTCTAAAAAAATGGCCCTCATTTCTTTACTAACAGGTAACTTAAACTCTTTTTTTCCCTTCATAGCATCGGCTGGAAATGTAATAAGTGTTGGAAAAGTAGGTAAGTCGAACCACTCCCACCGAAGTAATCTTGCATTTATAGGTCTGACACCTGTTAGAATCATAAATCTAACAATATTCTTTTGGTGAATACTTCGACAGTTCTCTAAGTTAATCCACAGCTCTGCAATTGAATCTATATCGGTATATGCATTACAAGGTGAGGGTAGGCCAGCTGCTTTAGTTACGTAGCTTTTATCAATGTTGAGCAGTGGGTTTTGACCGTAATTATACTTGTTTGCAGCAAAGCGCCATATATTTTTCATAGCTGCATATAGCTCGTTTGCATACCCTTTAGATTCTTTTTCGATAATCTCATCTAAAATAGTTTCTAACTCACCTGCAGTTAGATTTGAAAATGGTCCATCGATTTTGAAATAGGACCTTAACTTCTTAACTCTCGCTAAATAGGTATTGCACGAATTTTCTCGGAACCCCTCTGGGTTTCTCTTGGTTCTGTCTTTAAGTTGCTGCTCAAATGCCCTAAATACATACTCTATACTGAACTCATCGAAAGTATCATTTTTAATATTATTAGCCTTTTGTCGAGCTACATCTAATTGGAGTTGAGGAAACTCACCAAGCTTTTGACCTTTTAAACCAGGGTTTCTTGGGAAGTGCGCATAAATAGAAACATTTCCATTTACGTTAATAACAATCCGCAAGTTATTGCTCGGCTCATATTTAGTCATGCGCTTTTCTGGAGACTTACTGCTTTTTGAGTTTTTATGCTCATTTAATCGGTAGTTTATTATTGACTTTGCAGCTGTAACACAAGATCTGAGAGTGGTTGCTGTAAAAGGTGCTTCGATTGCTTTCCATTTTTCTTGTGCCTTCGAGTACTCATCCATAGTTACCTCATTCAAAAATTTACTCATTTAATTAAAACCTATTTATTAACAGTAAGTTAGTGTTATTTGAGAGATGTGCATACACATGTCAGCAAGAATGATAAAATAAGTTCGTCTGGTAACAAATTTTAAGATTTTTGAAAATGTAACTTATTTTTTTGTGTTACATTTTTGTGTTACGGGAGCTGAACCTCAACGAGTTTTATTGAGCTAATCGAGTTTTATTGAGCTTTATTTTTTGAGACTTAATCGTACTACAGCCCTAGTAAATAAAGAGTTTTTATAGGAAAAACATAGATATGGCATTACTCATCAATAACAAATGTATTAACTGTGATATGTGTGATCCTGAGTGCCCGAATGAGGCTATATATATGGGCGCGAAGATATATCAAATAGATCCAAATAAATGCACTGAGTGTGTTGGACATTACGATAATCCTACATGTGTGAGTGTGTGTCCTATTGATTGCATTAAGCCAGATCCAAATCATCGTGAAACTTTAGATGAGCTGGCTGAGAAATACGTTAAATTGACCTCTCAAGTTTCTTAGTTAAATTACTTTTCTTAATTCTTTTTCCTTATTTTAAAGTAGCGCCCTGCGTTAATTGTTCTACAATTTTATGAACAACAACACGTTAATAAAAAATCAGGGCGTTTTATGTGGTTTAGTAAATCCTTACAAGCTGAAATTGATGCGTTAAAAGCTGAGCTTTATCCGCTAAAAGATCTCACTTCGGGTATTGATGAAGAGATGTTGGTGCTTAGGCTGCGTGCTGATGGCACGATGGCTTATATTAACCAGAACTTTTTAGATGAATTAGGCTACTCGCACAACCAGCTAATTGACTCGCCCTTCCAAGATATTATTACTGAACAATCTCGAAATACTGACCAATTTAAAGACTTAAAAAACGCCATTGAAAATCAGCAGCATGGAGTAGGGCACTTACAAATAACTCGCTATGATGGCAAGCTTGAGTGGCTCCGTTTGATTGCACACCCGGTACACACAGAGCAAGGCGAACTTAATTACTTTGCTATTTACGGCACTGTGCTTACCGATGCAATTTCTACTTCTCGTGAACAGCGCGATACTATTAATGCTATCTATCGCTCGATGGCGGTTATTGAGTTTGACCTTGAGGGCAAGGTTATTAACGCAAATGAACCGTTTTTAGAGAGTATGGGTTATAAAAAAGATGAGATCGTTGGCAAGCATCATAGTATGTTTTGTGAGCCTGAACTTGCTGAGTCAGCTGAGTATGAGAAGTTTTGGCAGCGCTTAAAGCGTGGTGAGTTTGTTGTTGATCGCTTTAAACGTGTTGACCGTCATGGCAATGAAGTGTGGCTTGAAGCTTCATACAACCCCATTTCAAATGATTTTGGTGAGCTTTACAAAGTGATGAAGTTTGCCACTGTGATCACTGAGCAAGTTAAGCGTGAACAGGCAATTTCACAAGCGGCCGAAATTGCGTATGGCACATCAACTGAGACCGATAAACTGGCTCAACAAGGGGCTGAGGTGTTACAAAACACCATGACGGTGATGAATGAATTAGCCCAGCAGATGGAGCAAGCAGCCCAAGAGATTTCAGCTCTTGATAAACAGTCACAACAAATTGCAGCCATTGTGCAAAGTATAAGTAGCATTGCGGAGCAAACGAACTTGCTGGCGCTAAACGCAGCAATTGAAGCCGCTCGTGCCGGTGAGCAAGGTCGAGGTTTTGCGGTGGTTGCTGATGAAGTCAGACAGCTTGCTTCAAGAACCTCAAAAGCCACCGAAGAAATTGTTGAAGTGGTAAATAATAATCAGTCACTTACGCAAAATACAGTAAAGGTTATTGAGCAAGGTAAGGTGAAAGCTGAACAAGGCGTGTCTTTATCAAATGAGTCTGGTCAAGTGATGGAAGACATACAGCACGGTGCCCAGCAAGTGGTTGATGCAGTAGGGCAATTTGCTAATCAACTGAATCAGTAATCTTTTTCATACTAGGTTTTAAGCCGAGTAAACTATCTATGTTTATATTGGGTTTTACAATAACCACGGGATATATCTGGATGGCGTAGTTTTAAGTGTTTGGTTTGCCTACCCGCTGCGCGTTTTCGCCAAAGTTTAAAACTCGAAGGTGTTAATTGCTCACGCATTAGCGCGATAACGTTTTTTTCGTTTAATCCAAACTGTTGGTTTATTGCTTCAAACGGGGTTCTATCTTCCCACGCCATCTCTATGATGCGTGATATTTCATGATCTAAGTGCTGCATTTCGGCTCCTTTTTATAGCCTATACGTATTTGCAGCAGGTTTAGATTATAAGATATCGTGTTGCCAGTGCTCTGCTAAAAAGTCGATGAACGCTCTCACCACATTTTGTTGGAAGTTACGCGATAAGTACACCGCCCATAAGTGAGAGCCCATAGTAGTGTGCTCTGGCAGTACTTTTACAAGCTCACCTGATGCCAAATAGTCATTGGCGAGATCACATGGTAGGTGAGCTACCCCGATTCCTTGTTTTGCTGCTTTTAAAAGTACGCCCATATCGTTGGCAACAATGTTGCCCTTAACCGTGACTTTTTGTGTGTTGTCGTCGTGTTGAAATTGCCAAATAGTGTGTTTGTTATGAACAAGGCAATTGTGAACAGATAATTCACTCGGCTCATTAATCGGTGGGTTCGCAGCTAAATAATCGTTAGAAGCACATACGGCGGTTGCGATATACATTAGCTTACGGGCAATAAGACCTTCGTCAGGCTGGTGGATGTAGCGCAAAGCGATATCAACGCGGTCATCAACCAGCTGCGATAAACTATCTGAAAGTAACAGTTCAAAGCGCGTCTGTGGATGGCGTTTGGTAAACTCTTTAATGGCATCAAACAGTTTATGTTGGCCAAGCCCAATCGGTGAGGCAACGCGAATAGTACCCACTAATTCGTTGTTATGGCTATGCGCTCGGCTTTGTAAATCAGATACTTGATTTAATATTTGCTGGCAATAGCTAAGGGCTTCTTCGCCTTGAAGGGTTAAACTTACTTTGCGTGTTGTACGATGAAACAATCTTAAATTTAGCCACTTTTCAATATCTTGAATATGTCTAGAAACTTGTAATCGGCTTAAACCTAAATGCTCTGCAGCCTGAGTAAAACTGCCTGTACGGGCAACTTCGACAAAGCTAGTAATTGAATTGAGTTTATCCATTGGTATCTTAAAGTGAAACAATGTGTATCTATTTAGTGTATTTATCAGTAATTAGTGAACAAGTAAACTGCAATCATTGAAACAAACAACGGAGAATTCCTCATGAAATTAGCAGTTATTGGCGCAACAGGTTGGATTGGCAGCCACATTACTTCAGAAGCAATCGCACGTGGTCATCAAGTAAATGCATTAGTTAGAGACGTAAGTAAAGTAACTCAAGATAACGTTACTGTGACTGAATTTGATTTAACAAAAGACGATATCGCAACTGCAGCTGCAGGTAGTGATGTTGTTATTGCGGCAATTGGTGGTCGTGCTTTAGGTAACCATGAAATTGTTGCAAACACAGCAAAGCAATTATTAAACGCGCTTGCAGGTACAGGCACACGCATTTTATGGGTGGGTGGTGCAGGTAGCTTAGAAGTGGCACCTGGTGTAACACTGGTATCAAGCCCAGACTTTCCTGCTGAATACAAAGCAGAAGCCATAGCTCAAGGTGAAGCACTTGATGTATTTAGAGCATCAACAGCAGATACAGCTTGGACTTTTGTATCACCAGCTGCGGTCATTTACCCAGGTGAGTCAGAAGGCCCGTACCGTGTTGGTGGCGACAGCTTCTTTACTGATGCAAACGGCGAAAGCAAAATATCAGTCACTGATTATGCTAAAGCGATGCTTGATGAAGCACAATCGGCAGCTCATTTAAATCAACGTATTAGTATTGCTTACTAATAGCGAGCCTTTCTTCAGGCTCATAAAATGGTATTCTTTAGCGATGTGTTAAGTTACCTATTTAATTTATGAGCCTGTTATTTTCTATTGCACTTGCAACCATACCTGCCTTACCTGAACCCGTCGCGAACAACGCTGTAGCCAAAGTTGTTATTGATGAACAAGCATACTTTTTAAGCTTTATGGGCTTGAGCTCAGGCAAAGCACATACAGATGTTCACAATAAAGTGTGGGTCCTTAAAGTGGGCGATAAGGCGTGGCAAGCAGCTAAAGCCGTACCAAGTACGTTGCCTCTTAGTGGCCGCTTGGCGAGTACTGCGGTGGGTGTGGGTCAACATGCCTATGTATTTGGTGGGTATACCGTTAGCGCCGATCATCAAGAAATCTCTACACCCGATGTATATCGCTATGATGTGCTCTCTAATTCATATACGCAACTGGCCAATATGCCAGTGCCGGTGGATGACAGCGTGGCGCTTTCGTACCAGCAGCGTTATATCTATTTAGTCAGTGGTTGGCATAACGATGGCAATGTTAACTTAGTACAAGTGTATGATACGCAAACGGATACTTGGCAACAGGCTTCGCCATTTTTAGGTCAACCGGTGTTTGGCCAAGCGGCGGCAATTAGTGGAAACACTATATTGGTATGTGATGGCGTTAAAACACAGGCGAATGCTGATAAACGCCGTTCTTTCGCTGCGGTTGCACAGTGCTTAAAAGGTACGATTGATGCTGATAACCCATTAAAGATAGATTGGCGTACCGTGCCACACCCAACAGGTGTTGCCCATTACCGTATGGCAGCAACCAGTTTTAATGGCGACATTTATATGATGGGCGGCTCTGATAACCCATATAACTACAATGGTATGGGGTACGATGGTAAACCAGCGCCAGCGAGTGATCATGTTTGGCGCTTTGATGTTGATAAAAACACGTGGCAAGTGATGCCAAAAGCCGGTACCGCGAGCATGGATCATCGAGGTTTATTAGAGCACCAAGGAAGTTTGTATCGTCTTGGTGGTATGGATAATAATCAACAAGTGACAGCCGATGCACTTGGTTACAAGGTAAAGTTATCTCTATGAATACACTCTATATTACAGGGGCGGGAGTGAGTGCCGCTAGCGGTATACCGACCTTTCGTGGCGAGGATGGTTATTGGACCATTGGCAGCAAAAATTATACGCCGATGGAAATGGCAACGCGTGCTATGTACGAAAATAATCCCCGCGAATTTTTAGCTTGGTATTATCATCGTTTTGCAACCTATCGCCATCACGGTCCCAATGAGGTGCATCATTGGTTGAGTGATAAAAATCTCATTACGCAAAATATCGATGGCCTTGATGGTAAAGCAGGTAACACTGACTTTATTGCGATTCATGGTCGTTTAGATCAAATGACACTGTTTCACCATCAAGGTGACGATGTAATGGCTTTTAACGCGCCGTGGGATAAAGTCAACGAAGACAACCTCCACCACTCACTACTTGAGGTGTTCAATATTATTAATGAAAGCCCCAAGCTCAACGAGTCGTTTAAGCCTTACGTGTTGTTATTTGACGAATACTACACTGAGCTTTATCGAATCTCTGAGGCGCAACAGCGTATGCTTGATGCCGATAAAATCGTCTTTATTGGCACCTCATTTAGCGTCAATATTACCCAAATGGCACTCGATATTGCACGCAGTCAAGGCACGCCAATTGAAGTGGTTGACCCAGATCCTACTCATGTATTTCATCCTAATGTGACATATCACAAAATGACTGCACTTGAGTATGTTCAGCAGCAAGGGTAAAAATAAGGCGCTTATATTAAGCGCCTTATTTGATTAATTTTCAGCTTTTGTTTCTGTGATGTTTAACCTTGCTTGTAAGGGATCCGGTAAAAACTCTGCAGTCCCTGATTTACTCATTTGCAGTATAAAAGATTCATCATTTTTATATGCTTGCCAAGTCGGTAAACCCGGGCCATTTGGTGTGCCTAATTTAATAAAATTCGTCACATAACGGTGCACTATTTTAGCGGCTTGCTTATCTTGCTCAGTGGTGACATGACCATATTTCGCTGCCACAGTATTAAAAAAGTATGGAATTTCGCTAGCGTGCTCTGCACCAGGTTTATCTAAGGTTTGCGCCACATAACCAAAACGATACAAAAAGGCATCTTTCCCCATATCTGTCACACGTTTTGCAACGAACCTTGCAGGCTCTTGCATTAAAGCATCTTGACCAACTTGGTAATTGAGTAAAGGCAATGGCGTTTCGCCGCTTGCATCGTAAGTCATTTTTGCTTGTGTACTGTGTGGAGCAAAACTTGCGAATAACGCCTCTTTAGAAGCAAAATTAGCAAAGCCTAAATCCATATCTGTTGTGCCAACCATGGTCGCAACATGGCTAAATGTGCCTTTACTCAAGCGCGCTTCAGTCGCCGAATTGATGATGGTGCCATCAATAATTGGCCCGCCAACGTACGTAGGTTCAACATCATTTTGTCGGTTTAATGTGCTCAGATTTAGGTCATCAACCACGTCTTCGGCAGATAACTCACGTAGTGCAGCAAGGGCATTTTCATCACTGCCTAAAATGGTGTGTTGCTTGGCAAAGTTTTCGCCAATTTTTTCGGCGCTTAATACGGTGTCATCATCACTAGTTAGAGGCAACTGCTTAAAAAGCTCTCGTCCGCCTGCTGACATAATAATCGCTTGCTGGAATAAGCCATTAGCAGCAGGGGTTTGCATCATCGCATGTACCGATGCGCCCCCCGCAGATTCACCCATGAGTGTTACTTTTGCAGCATCACCACCAAATTGAGCGATATTTTGTTTAACCCATTCTAGAGCCGCAATTTGATCCATTAAAGCGTAGTTGCCCAGTGCATCGTTCTCAAAACGACTAAGAGCAGGGTGCGCAAAAAAGCCAAATCGGCCTAGGCGATAATTAAAGCTAACAAAAATAACCCCTTGTTTAGCAAAGCTCTCACCTGAATAAACAGCGGGTGATGCGCCACCGTTTACAAAGCCACCACCGTGTATCCAAACCACAACAGGGTAAGGGGTATCGCTGTGTTTAGTGGGTTTAAATACATTTAAATAAAGGCAATCTTCCGAAGGGGTTGTTGTAAGCGGTGCTGCATCGGCTGCAAATGGTTTTTGCATACAGTCAGGCGCATAATCGTTAAGTACTTTTACATCTTGCCACTTAGGCACAGGCTCTGGTGCTCGCCAGCGTAACTCTCCCACCGGAGGTGCAGCATACGGAATGCCTTTATAGGCAATAAAACGCCCTTCTTTTTGCCCTTGGATAAGCCCGCCAGTGACGGCGATTTGATCTGATTGAGGTTGTTCTTGGCAGCCTTGCAAAAATACAGCAGAGCCTAATAGAAAAGATGAGTAAAAAATCGATTTGAGAATACGCGAGGTCATAACAAAGCCTAGGCTGTTTAGGTAAGGCTTATAATATTATATATTTGCTCAATGTTTAAGAAGAAAGCGCTTGAGTGTTAGAACTGGCAGTTGGTTAACCTGTTAATCATTAAGAAAAAAGAACCATTTTGTAATTCTATTTCTTGTGCTACTGAGCTAATATTTATTTAACTACCCTAATAACTGGTGTTTCAATGTGGTTTAGTAAAAATAAAGATCAACTCATTGATGCCTTGCAGCATGATGTTGATAAAAGTCAGCAATATTTAGCTGGGATCAGAGAAAATATTGCTTATATCGAATTTACACCAGATGGAACTGTTCTCGAAGCCAATGATTTGTTTTGTAAAACAATGAAAGTGCAAGCTGGCGATATTATTGGTCAGCATCATAGTAAGTTTTGTGCGCCTGAATATAGCAGCTCAAAAGAGTATCAAACGTTTTGGCAAGATATTGCTAGAGGCCAAGCAAAGTCAGGGGTTTTCTCGCGCATAAATGGTGCCGGCGAAAATATTTGGCTGCGTGCAACCTACTTTCCGGTACGCGGTGATGATGGCAAGGTGCGCTGTGCAATTAAGTTCGCTTCAGAAATTACTAAAGAAGTCGAAAAACTTGATGAAATGTCGGCAATCTATGATGCCGTTAATAAAAGCACCGCGATGATCCGCTTTACGCCGGATGGTCATATTATTTCTGCAAATGATAATTTCTTAAATGTTGTAGGTTACAGTCTTGCTGAAATCCAAGGTCAGCATCACAAACTGTTTTGTTATGACGACTTTTATCAAAAGAACCCCAACTTTTGGCAAGAGCTTGCTAACGGGCGCATTTTCTCTGGGCAATTTTCTCGTAAAAAACGTGATGGCAGCCCGCTTTACTTAGAGGCAACCTATAACCCTATTTTTAATAAACAGGGTAAAGTGACGCAGATCATTAAGTTTGCATCTGATGTCACTGCCAGAGTTAACAGCACCGAAGAAGTTAAACATGCAGCTGAAAATGCCGGCCACACGTCTGAAGAAACCTCGCAAGTCGTGACTAATGGTCAGCAGCGAATTTTAAGTAGTGTTGCGTCTTCAAAAAAAGTGAGCGAGCAGGTTCATCAAACCCGCGAACTGTCGGATGTTTTAGCGCAGCAGTCATCACAAATAGGTGAAATTGTAACCACCATTAATAGCATCGCAGAGCAAACAAACTTACTTGCCTTAAATGCAGCGATTGAAGCTGCCAGAGCCGGGGAGCATGGCCGCGGCTTTGCGGTGGTTGCCGATGAAGTAAGAAATTTGTCGCAACGTACTTCTGTGTCGACCAGTGAAATATCAGGCTTAATTGGTAAGACGCAAGAAATCGCAGCAAAAATGACGGCTCTTATCGAAGAAATCGAAGCTCTGTCTGGCGAGTCTCAGCAAAATGTTGAAGAAGTCAGCATGATCATGGAAGACATTAAAACCGGTGCGGATAAAGTGGTGGATCAAATATCCGAAGTAATTATTCGTTACGATACATTATAAACAACAAAAAGCCCGCAGTGCGGGCTTTTGATGGGGTATGCCAATATTATTCAGAAACAGTGAAAGACACGTCTAAGTCTTCACCCGATGTTACTGTAATTGGTTTTACTTGATAAAGCGTAAATGCTTCGTCTTGCGTTTCAACGTCATCGATATGTGCTGCACAGGTATAAGCAAGTTGATAATCACCAGGTTGAATGAACGCAAGTTCAAATTCGTATTGGTTATCTTCGCTATCGAAAACAACATCCGCCGTTGCAAGAGGTGCATCTAATGGTGTTTCATCTTCGTTAACTTCATAGTTGTCCATTGGCATTTCAACATCGCTGCTATATAAGTAAACAGCATGACCGAATGAGCCATCTTCCAGTGCGATATCGATATTATCAGTTTCACAGTTAGCGATAAGTACATCGCTTACAGTGCCTTCGATATCTTCAGATTCAGCAAGGTTTTCTAAGCGAACACCGCGTGGTTTTAAGAAGATCTCATCACTATTTTGTGGATCAACTAGTGACTTTTTAAGGTCAAATTCAATAACAAACTCGTTACCAGCTTGGTTTAGGGTAAAACCATCAAGTTGAATTTCACCGATACCATCGTTGCCTTTACGTTTAACAACCAGTGGTGCAATGCTGTCATCTTCGTAAACAACATGCGAAGTCATGGTTAAATCGTTTGTGTCACCATTGATGACATCTGCACGGATCCATTGATATTCACCCGCAGCTACTTCTTCATCTTCTAATAAAGAAAATACATCATCACCTGTGTAGTCTAATAAATTAACCATTTCAGGCATGGTTTCATCATCATCTTCACGGGTCTCAAAAGTGAACTCTTCACCACCTTGGGTTTTCAATGTGATTGAATCAAACACAACATTTACAGCTTTTAAACCTGTTACAGGTGCATCAGACACACCTAACGTGAACTGTGCAGTTTGCGGCTGAGGATCAACCGAATCGTTCTTGTCGTCATCTGAGCCACAACCAACAAGTGCAAATAAAACGGCGCTGCTAAGTAATGTAGTTTTAAAGTTCATCATTTCTTCCCTTTGTGTTCTAAAAATTTACTAATAGTGTAATAACTAAAACTTAATGTAACTTGAATTGCTAATGATAAGTTTCGATCAACACCTTTGTACCTTTTATGTAACAAGCTGAAAGTGAGAATAAAATAAATGCTAATTTAGCGTGCTTTTAGGTAAATCCATTTTTCTTCCACATTTTGCTGACACCATCGCAAAAAATAAAAATCTAGGAACAAAAATGAAGGTCATTGATTTAGAAAAGCGCTATGAGTTTAGGGGATGGGCACTGCTAGCTGCATTTAACGTAATCTTATTTGTGGGATTCATTTATAGCTCATCAGAAGTGAGCAGCTTACTTTTTAGTTTTTTACTGTGCACTGTTTCATTACTATTAGCGCTGTTGGTGTTTAATTCAAAGCGTAATTTAACGGTGTGTCGCCATGGTGTGCATTACCGTAATTTATTTGGACAATGCCGTCATATGCATGCAAGACAAGTGCAGTTTATTCACCATTACTCATTTTTTGGTTTGCGCTTAGTACTTATTATGGGCGAAAAGTATATTTGTATTGCGCCTTTTTATAGCCTTAATGACAAACATCAACAGCGTCTAAAGCGCTACGATAATGATTTGTTCGATTGGTTAAAGAACTTACAAAAGACCAATGATTTTTGTTAAGCAGGCTGCAATGCCTGCCTAACCATCAATCAGTTATTAGGTTTTATAACGGCTTACATTTTGTTCTAACTGCGTTGCCGTGTCTGTTAGTTCATGCATGTATGACGTTGCTACATCGGTATCATTAGCGGTTTTGTTAGCAATATCGACAATGGTCGTCATGTTTTGATTAATCGCTTCAGACACTGACGTTTGCTCTTCAGCGGCTGTGGCAATTTGTGCATTTTGTGATGTGATGGTGTTAACCGAAAGCAGTACTTCATTAAGCGCTTTTTCGACTTCGCCTGCCTCATTAACACTGGTTGCACTGCCAGATTTGATTGACTGCATAATGCTATTTACAGTTGTTGTTCCTTGCTGTACTTGCTCAATCATTGCCTCTATTTCATGAGTACTATCTTGCGTGCGTTTTGCTAGAGTTCGCACTTCATCAGCCACCACTGCAAAACCACGACCCGCTTCACCTGCTCGGGCAGATTCAATAGCCGCGTTCAGTGCCAGTAGATTAGTTTGCTCGGCAATGTTTCTGATCACATCAAGCACACTACCAATTTGACTCGATTGTTGATTAAGCTGATCCACCGCATTAGCCCCTTCATCAACTTGTTTGGCAAGGCCATTAATCACCTTTATAGCAATCAGTAATTGATTGTTAGCTTGTTTTACTAAATGATCGGCATGTTCAGCAGCGGTTGAGGCCTCTTGGGCGCTGCGGGCAACTTCCATTGACGCCGCCGACATTTCGTTTATTGCGGTTGCAACTTGCTCACTTTCTTCATGTTGGCGATTAATACCTGCGTGCATGTTAGCAAGTAGCTCGTTGAGTTTGTGTGACGCTTGATTCATCGATTGCGATGATTGGCGTATATCAATAACCATTTTACCAACGTCATCAGCAAAGCGGTTAAACGAGCTGCCAAGCTTGCCAAGCTCATCGTCTCGTTTCACCATTAAACGCTGGGTTAAATCGCCATCACCTTGTGATATATCGTTCATTGCGAGTACGGTTGTGTGCAGTGGGCTAGTAATACTGCGCGATACCACCACTGCAATCGCTGCGGTAATTGCAACTGCGAATATTGAAGCGATAACTGTGTTTATAAAGGCATTATCGATACCTTCATTAACCCGTTGTTCTGTTACTGCAACTTGTTGCTCAAGGCCACTGATCCAAAAGCCGGTTCCGAGCACCCAATTCCATTTTGGTACCAAAGCGGCATAGCCGAGTTTAGGGTTTACACTGCCGTTGGTATTTTTCCAAGAATACTGCACATAACCACCGCCTTTCTTCGCAGCATCAATCAGCTCTCGTATCAGATAAACCCCATTAGGATCTTTAAAATCATAAAGGTTTTTACCCTCAAGTGAGGCGTTAACGCCATGGGCAATATTGATCCCTTTTACATCATAAACAAACACATAACCTGTATCGCCAGCATCATCAAAACGCAAATTTCGCAAAATACTTTTTGCTTGGTTTTGCAGCTGTTCAGTATTAGAGCCATCATCTTGTGCGATGAGATGAGCAATCGAACTCATGGCAATTTTTTGATAGTTACTGACCTCGGCCTTTCGGTCGTTTTCCATTTGTGTAGCAAAACTTTCAACGGTTTGTGCACCACTGTGTTTTGACTGCACATAGTTGTAGAGTGTCAGCATAATTGCAATGAGTAGGGGGGGAAGTAGGGCTAGAAAGAGTACCCGTTGCTGTATTGATAGCGCCATTTATCGCTCCTAATAAAAATCCGCAGTACTAGTTTAGTACGTTTAAAGATTTTTATTAGTCGACTTTATGATTATATCAATTGGCTATAAAAGCAGATCTAGGCGACCTGCTTATAAAAATACACCGTTGCGTCAAATTCACCGGAGGAACTTTTCGCAAAACCAGGAATCGTGCCAGCTTCAATGTAATCGAGTTTTCGATACAAATATGAAGCAGTGTCACCTTGGCGGGTATCAAGTACGAGTAATTGAATTCCTAAGATACGGGCGTCGGTTTCTAGGCTATTCATCAATTGTTTTGCAATTCCTTTGCCTTGATATTCGCTGTGTACCATGAGCTTTTCTACCTCGCCGCGGTGAGCGCCATTGGCTTTAGCGCACAAAGAAAGCTGCACTGAGCCAATCACCGTATCACCATCAAGGGCAAGGTAAAGCCTACGGTAAGGCGTTGCTAAATCGCCATCGACCCCTTGCCAGTAGTCATGTGCTGACTGTAATGATAGCGGAGCTATAAAGCCGATTGATGCGCCACTGGCAACGCTATCAATCAGTAAACTATTGAGTGATTTAGACACCCCTTTAATAGAGTGTACTGCTTTAATTTTCATTATTTATTCTTGTTGAAATGGATACACAGAGCCTAAGTTAAGTAAGCTAGTTAACTCATCAAGTGCCTGGTAGCTTTCGGTTAAAAGCATTGGATCGGCAAAGTCGTCGCTACTTAACGAGTCACGGTAATGCTTATTAGCCCAGCTCACTAATTGGTTATATTTTTCTTCGCTGAATCGCACACCCGGATTGACCGCTGCGAGTTCGTCAGTATTGAGCGCAACACGCAAGCGTAAACAAGCAGGGCCACCGCCATTTTGCATGCTTTGGCGCAAGTCAAAAAAGCGCACTTGCTGAACTGGGTTGTCAGCCAAAATCATTTCTTGAATGTAATCGTGAACAGCTTGATTACGCTGACATTCTTTAGGTGTAACCAGCATCATGCTGTCATCACTTAAGGTAATTAATTGGCTATTAAATAAATAGCTGCCTACAGCATCTGTAATGCTCACTTTATTTGTTGGCACTTCAATAATATGGAGTGGCTTGTTGCCAATATAAGCTTGTTTAATTTGTTTTAACGTATCAGCTTGATGCAAAAACGCTTGTTCGTGGCATAGAAGTACATTGCCATTGGCCACTGCGATTACATCGTTATGAAAGACACCTTGGTCTATCACATCAGGGTTTTGCTGAATAAATAACTGATTTTCTGGCTTTAGCTGATGTAAACGGGCAATTGCTTGCGAAGCTTCAAGAGATTGTCTTGCAGGAAATTTAACGGGCTTTGGCAAGGCGCTATTAAAACTACTTGCACCATAAACAAAGATCTCAAGCCCTGAATCTGCATGACTATCGCATAATCGATTATGATTTGCGGCGCCTTCATCACCAAAAAAACCTTGATCAGGCAAGTGCGCATGATGGCTAAAGTAACGCTCATCGTTAAACATGGCTTTTAATAAAGCCGTAGTTGTAACGGGCTCTAGCGAGCGGTGAAATTTGTTATTTAAGTTAGCAGCCGTAAAGTGCACTTTGCCATCAAGCGTATCGACTGAAGGCGAAATAGTGCCAGCATTGGCTGTCCACATGGCCGATGCACTGTAACAAGCTCGCAGTAAAACAGGGTCGGCTTTAAATGCTTTTTCAATAATTTGACTATCGCTGCCTGTAAAGCCTAAACGCTTTAACACATTAATGTCGGGGCGAGCATGGGGTGCAAAAATACCTTGTTCTAGCCCTAACTCGTGCATTGCCTTCATTTTTTCAAGGCCTTGTAGCACGGCCTCTTTGGGGTTCGAATGCGAAGAGGCGTGACTTAGTGAAGCGACATTGCCATACGATAATCCCGCGTAATTGTGAGTAGGCCCCACTAAGCCATCAAAGTTTACTTCTACTGCGTGCATACTTAATCCATCATTATTGTGCATGTATTTTAACCATACAGAAGTTATTTAGCTGAAGCTAGCTAACTCCATTTCTACATTACGTAGACTTTGTTGAAGGCGCTTCTGAGTGGCAATTAAATACGCTTTTTGTTTGTTCTGTTTAACTTGTTGCTGTCGTGCGGCTTTGTATAACACACGCTTAGGAATGTCGTACTGCTCAGACGCTTCAGTGATTGTCAGTTGATGAACCGAAATTTTTTTAAGCGCTTCAATAAATGCGGGGTCATTATTTAACATAGCGACGCTCCAAATCAGCGACATTATGCGGATCGTTTGCTTCATGCATATGCCATGTGCTGATGTCTAATCGCCAAAGTAGATAAAGAGTGTGAAAGAAGTTAGTCACGTTAGTCTCCTTGTTAGTGCCAGTTCATACTCACTATTGGAAGATCTGTGCCAAACCTTTATTAAATTTAAATGCATTAAAAATCAATTGGTTAATGTTAGGCGGTAAGGGCGTCCCTGATATCAGGCACTAAAATAGTGAAAGGCAAGTGTTGTAATGCACTTTAATGATGCGTGTTATTATTGTTGAGTGAGAAAATAAGCGATGTGAAATCGCTGCTACATGCTCGCACCTCGTATCTCGTAACTTGAATCTTAATTTTTTGTTTCGCGCGCCAAGCAAGCGTGACGCCTACAGGTAGTACCGGCTTTATGCCGCAACATGGTTGAGGTAGGAGGATACGAGAATAAAACGCGATGTGAAATCGTTGCTACAAGCTGGCACTTCGCTTCTCGTATCTCGCACCTCGTATCTCGCACCTCGTATCTCGTAACTTGAATCTTAATTTTTGTTTCGCGCGCCAAGCAAGCGTGACGCCTACGGGTAGCAGCGGCTTTATGCCGCGTTATTGGTGAGGTAGGAGCGATTCGAGAATGAAACGCGATGTAAAATCGCTGCTACAAGCTCGTATCTATTTCTCGTAGGAATGACTTTAGTCATGAATAATTAACCACTACACAAAAGTAAAACCTTGGACGTAGGCGTGAAACTTGTTTCGCGCGCCAAGCAAGCGTGACGCCTACAGGTAGCAGCGGCTTTATGCCGCGATATTGGTGAGGTAGGGGCGATACGAGAATAAAACGCTATGTAAAATCGCTGCTACATGCTCGCACCTCGCTTCTCGAAACTTTACTCTCGAAACTTTACTCTCGCTAACTTTCCTCTCGTAGCTTTAATCTCGCTAACTTTCCCCTCGCAACTCGTTACTCAAACCCTTCCAACACAAGCTTTCCGCGAGCTTTATGAGATTCTAAAATTCTATGGGCTTTAATAAGATTTGCTACGTTTATCTTACCTAAATGCTCACCCAATGTTGTTTTGATTGTGCCGCTATCAACTAAGGTCGAGAGCTCAGAAAGAAGCTGATGCTGGGCAATCATATCATCGGTTTGGAACATTGAGCGGGTATACATAAACTCCCAATGCAACGAAATACTTTTACGCTTTAACTTTAAAATATCAAAGCTTGCAGGGTCGTCGATCAGTGCCAATTTACCTTGTGGCTTGATCACTTCCATAATGCTATCTAGATGTTGGTCGGTGTGCGTTAAGCTCACTACGTAATCAAATTCACTCAGGTCGGCCGCAAGACGTTGCTCGTTAAGGTTTTTGCTATGATCAAGCACATGATCAACACCTAAATCTTTAAGCCAGTTGGCGCTTTCTTCTCGTGCGGCGGTACCAACTACGGTTAAATTGGTAAGCTGTTTGGCAAGCTGCACTAAAATTGAGCCTACACCACCTGCGGCACCTATCACTAATACAGAGGCTGGCTTATTGTTCTTAGATTTTTCAATTTGTAAACGGTCAAACAATAACTCCCACGCAGTAATACTGGTTAAGGGCAGGGCGGCTGCTTCACTATTACTAAGGCTTGTTGGTGCAAGACCAACAATGCGCTCATCAACAAGTTGCAGCTCAGCATTACTACCTTGGCGCGTTAAGTCGCCAGCATAAAACACACGATCACCGATATTAAATAACGAAACCTTGTCGCCAACAGCTTTAACGGTTCCCACTGCATCCCAGCCAATAACTTTGTAGCCAGTGTCTGGTGACAAATTAGCGCGAATTTTAGTATCAACAGGGTTTACTGAAATTGCTTCTACGGCTACAAGAATGTCGTGACCTGTGGCAACGGGATCAGGTAATTCAATCGCTTGTAGTGATGAGTCCGATAACGTTGGGGTTGCTGTTGTGTATCCAAATGCTTTCATGATGGTGTCCGTATTGATGAGTTTTGAACACTATAGCGCATCTTGTTTTATTAAAAAGCGGTGTAATCCAAATTCACTTTCAAATAATTTTTGTTAATTGAGGTCACTATTTACTAAATCGAGTAATTCAATCAGTTGCAGTGCTTGTTGTTCGTTAATGCTTGGGAAGCGACAACGAATTTGCGACGGTATATCGGCAGCTTGATCTTGCATCGCCTTGCCTTTGGCTTCGAGCTGCACGAGTCGTTTGCGTTTATCTTGGCTATCTTTGGTGATCGACAACAATGCTTTATCGCTCATTTTTTTCAAAATTTGCGTCATCGCACCCCCATCAATGGCAGTTTTTTCAAGTAATTCAGCAATGCTGATCTGATCTTTTTCCCACAGCGCCATCATCACTACGTATTGCGGGTAGGTTAAATCTAATTGATTGAGAGAATCTCGATACGCACGGGCAATCCCATTCGATGCCATATATAAGCGATGGCATAGCTGGTTATCTAATTTTAGTTGTGGGTATTTCATACTCGATCCTCAAAATTCAATACGAGTATTTTAATTTGCATGCAAAGTATTTGCAATCACGAAAAAGCTGATCTAATATATTTTGCATGCAAAATATATTTTCACTCAATTAGGAGAGTAATCATGAAAGAACTACAAAGCGTCGCATACACAGCAAAAGCAACAGCAACAGGTGGCCGTGAAGGCACAGCAAAATCAGATGATGGTCGTTTAGATGTGGCACTATCAACTCCTAAGGGGTTAGGTGGTGATGATGGTCAAGGTACAAACCCTGAGCAATTATTTGCTGCAGGTTACGCGGCTTGTTTTATCGGTGCATTAAAGTTAGTGGCTGGCCAAGCAAAAGTTAAATTACCAGCTGATACTCATATTAACTCTGAAGTATCTATTGGTCCTATTGAAGGTGGTTTTGGTATTGCTGTTAAGCTTGCGGTATCGGTAGGTGATCTTGATAAAGACACCGCTCTTGCACTTGTTAATAAAGCGCACGAAGTATGCCCATACTCAAACGCTACACGCGGTAACATTGCTGTAGAGTTATCAGTTATCTAATCGCTATTTATCAAAATAGGCCGTGCTTTATGCACGGCTTTTTTGTTTTTCAGCAATCGATTTTGCTAAATCACCTGAACCCGTAAGCGCAGATACTAGGCCTTCGCGTGGTTCACTAAATTCTATTGGTTTTATCTTGCTTGCTCGGGCTGCATCGAATACCGGCACTTGGCTCATTGCATATTCCGACAATGCGGTAATGGTTAATGATGGGTTTACCCCTAAATTACCCGGTATGATTGAGCCGTCAATAACTCGTAGGTTTTGATAGCCGAACACTTCTCCGGAGCTATCAACTACGCCGTTAGAGGCATCAGTTCCCATGGCGACTCCACTCATTATATGCGCCGTCATCGGTGCTCCAAATAGCACTTCAGATAAGGCAGACCCCGGCACGCCACCGAGTTTTTCGGCGTAGAGTTTGGTTGCTTCTTCTGCTTTTGGAAAACTAACGCTAAGCGGCGTGTCATTGTCTTTTTGCACCGCAGTAATGCCGTTTTTAAATAAGCGATACCATTTACGTCGCCATTCTAGGTGAATAAACGCCTCGGATTTTTGCATCACCAAAAATAGAATCGAGCTGCGGGCTTTACCTTTTGGCCGCAATACTTTAGCTGTTTTTATTGGATGGCGCAGTGTATTCACTAAGAACTTAACAATACGCTTGAGGCCTTTTCCAGTCACCATAGGAACGTAAGGTAAATAAAGCCATGTGCCATCGGCGCCTTCTCTAAACCGGCAAATTTCAATATTGGTGTCTTTGTCGACCGAAATAAATGAGCTGATCGCAACGCCATCATCAACTTTTTTAGTAGTGTTGTTCGCGGTGGTGAGGGTTTCTGAATTAGTGCGAATTTGCTGACCAAGCCAAGCTGAAATATTGGGCAATGTTTTGTCTTTATCGCGCATTTTTAAAAGCAAAGGCACGGTGCCCATGACCCCTGCGCTTAGCACAACGCCACGTGTTGTTAGCGTATAAATATGGCTGTTGCGATGACTGGTATCTTTAATCTTAATTTTGTATCCGGCGCTGCCATCCGCATTGAGCGGGGTGATTTTGATTACTTCAGAGCTGGGTCTTATCTCTACGCCATTGCGTTCGGCAAAGTACAAATAGTTTTTCATCAAGGTGTTTTTGGCATTATGGCGACAACCAATCATGCAGCTACCACAGTAATGGCAGGTATTTCGCCTTGGACCATCGCCATTAAAGTATGGGTCGGGTAGCTCTTTGTTATAGGCTTCGCCGGGTTTTGCAAAAAGCACCCCGGTATTCACGGTTTTGAACGAGTCACCTTGACCCATCTGCTCTGCAATCTCTTTTAATGTGTGATCGGCAACATTGGTATAGGTATTTTTGGCACTGCCTAACATGCGCTGTGCAAGGCCATAGTAGGGCATTAGGCTTTCTTTCCAGTCTGATTTTATTCGTGTCCAGGCTGGAGATTGAAAGACCTCATCATCAGGAATAAGGTGCACATTGGCATAAATTTGTGAACCACCACCCACACCCACACCATGCAGCACAGTGACTTTGCTGGTAAACGAAAATTGAATGCAGCCTTTTAGGCCAATTTCTGGCTGCCACATATAGTTTTTGATATCTAGGTTGGTTTTTGGAAACTCTTTATCGTCGCGGCGTAGGCCTTTTTCGAGTACTAAAACTCGGTTGCCTTTTTCGCTTAGGCGAAGCGCACTCACAGAGCCGCCAAATCCAGAGCCTATAATAATTTGGTCAAAATCAAATGTGTGTTGCTGCATTATTATCACCTGTTGGTGTTTATTATTATGAATTTAATTTACTTAAAAAGGCTAAAAGCTTATCGGCAAACCTGCCGTAAGGCGGCATTAAAAATTTCACGCTCGAAAACTTGGCTTGATAAAACACCGGACGTAATTTTGAAAAGGTTAAAAAGCCTTCATAGCCATGGTAATGCCCCATACCACTGGCACCTACGCCACCAAAAGGTAAGTCGTGCTGACCGACATGAAACAGGGCATCGTTAACGCTTACACCCCCCGACATCACCTGCTCAATATAAAAGTTAATAAGCTGTTTGTTGTAGCTAAACGGGTAAAACGCTAAAGGTCTATCTCGCTCTGCAATATAATCAACGACCTGCTGCGAGTCTTGATAGGTTTTTACCATTAAAATAGGTCCAAAAGTCTCGCGGGTATCAATGCTCATACTGTCATTGCTGTTTAAAATTAATGTCAGAGGCAGTTTTCGCGTGTTGGCATCTGCCACTTGGTCGCTGAGAGTGATGACGTCAGCGCCAAGTTGTTTGGCTTCTTCAATACAGTTTGTAAGGCGTTTAAATGCGCGGTCATCAATAATGGCTGTGTAATCTTGGCTATTGATATCTGGCACATGTTTCTTCGCCCAGCGAGTTGCTGTATCGATAAATAGCGCAAGTTGAGACTGATGCACAAATACGTAATCAACATTGGTACAAATTTGCCCAGCGTTCATTTGCTTTACATACATGATGCGCTCAACAGCTTTTTGCATCGGGTAATCAGTAGCAATCACAGCAGGAGATTTACCTCCTAACTCAAGGGTTACAGGCGTTAGGTTTTGCGCCGCTGCAGCCATCACTTTTTTGCCGGTTTCACCTGAGCCTGTGAACATTAAATGATCAAAGGGAAGCTTTGAAAAGGCTATGCCTACTTCACCAGTCTCACAGTAAAATTGCAGCTTTTCGGGCTTAAAATAATTGCCCACTAGCTCGCCTAAAAGCGCGCTTAAATGCCGAGAGTTTTCAGACATTTTAACCATCGCCTTGTTACCTGCTGCAAATGCTGCGGCTAATTGACTAAAGGCTAAATTTATCGGGAAATTCCATGGCACAATTAACCCTACAACACCAAGCGGCTGGGGAATAACTCGGTTCTTTGCCCCTAAATACATACGGTGATCAACATGTCGCTTTTGCACTTTCATCCACTTTTTAAGGTGCTTTAAAGTGCTATTGATATCTGCACAGGCATTAATGATTTCGGCAAGTAAGGTTTCATGGCGAGAGCGATTACCATAGTCTTGATTAATGGCCTCGATAATACGTGCTTGGTTCTCAGTAATCATGGCTTTTAACGCAAGTAAGTGTTCACGTCTTTGCTGGTAGTTTTCAATACCTGCTGCTTTGGCATGGCTGCGCTGCGCAACTAAGTCGGCCATTAAAATGCTATCGATGCTTACTGGTTTTGTGGCAATGTTCATCTGTAAGTTCTGTTTGTCAGAGTTTGTTCTAGCATAAATAAATCGCTTGCAGTTGATTTGACTTTTTAGGACACTGAAATGACTCTTTAGGACAAAAGGCACACTGCGTGGAAAGTTTAATTCGCTCTTCTAGTTTAGCTGGGTTTGAGAATTTAGTGAGGCAATATGGTGTAAATCCAATTACTTTGTTGGAGAAAGCAGGTATTTTACCCGCACAGTTACGCGACCCAGACAGCTTTGTTGTTTACGCTCATTACCTTGAATTACTTGAGCTTGCTGCTCAAGCGTGTGATGAGCCATGTTTTGGCTTAAAGCTTGGCGCATCACAAAGTATGAGTACGGTAGGCTTGATTGGTGCTTACATGTCGCGCCAACCTACGATTCTTGATGCCCTTAATGTTGCCCAAAAATACATATACCTGCATGCTGAAGGTATTGTGCTAAACCTTGCCCTGCTTGGGCAAACGAGTTGTGAGGTACGTTTTGTCCGACTCTCTGACGAAAAACACGAGTTTGAGCAAAAATCTCAGTTGGCAGTGTGTTTGGTCAATAAAATATTAAAAGAATTAGTTGGCCCGAAATGGCGCGCCGATAAAGTGTGTTTACGGCAATCTGTGGCGGTGAAACAGCGGCCATTATTTAATAAAGTGCTTAATTGCGAGGTTGAGTTTAACAGTGACGTTGATGCGATTTACTTTTCAAGCGCATTTTTATCCTATAAACCCCAGCTCAATGATGCCATTTTAGACACCCTAATAGCCGACCAACTTGAGCTACAACGCCTTAATAAACTCCCCGATGAAATGCTGCAAATAGAAAGTGCGATGAAAATGTTGCTAGCAACCGGTGAGTGTAATAAAGAAAATACCGCGAAAAGTGTAGGGCTACACCCCAAAAAGCTGCAGCGAATATTAACTGAGCATAACACCAGTTATCGGCAATTGTTGGACGAAGTACGAAAGTCAGAGGCAATGCGGCTATTACAACAAAAGCATATCAATATGACCGACTTAGCACTGCGTTTAGGCTATGCGGAGCTGTCGATTTTTAGTCGTCGCTTTAAGTTATGGTTTGGTATGTCACCCACCGAATGGCAGCATAACTTGCGCTAACTTAACAAAGCAGCTTAATTACAGCAAAACTTCATACTTTTTTTCTAATTGTCCCTGTGTAGTCATGCAAATGGTCTAAACTATTAGCAAACCTACAATAAAAACAGGAAATGTCGATGCGGCAGTTAGCATTAGCGAAAAAGTTATTATGGCTTACGGTAGGCAGTATTTTTATTACTGTGTTTGTTTTATCAAGTGTTTTATGGTGGCAGCTGTCAAGCAGCAACCAGCAGTTAGCTGCGCAATCAGAAAAGTTGATTGTTGCAGAGGTGGAGGATAAACTCGCTTCAAATGCCGCCGCATATGGTGAACAAGTTGCTGGGTTTATTAATGAAGCGTACCGAGTGCCTTATTCATTTGCCGCTATCTTAGGTGACAACGATGCGGCAGCTACCTTAACCCGCGATGCTGTGGTTGAGTTGAATCGCTCTCTATTACAAAAAAATGATATTCTTTCATCTATCTACTCGCAATTTGAAGCAAATGCGTTTGATGGCCGTGATGCTAATTTTATCAGCGGGTATGATCATTCTGTAGCAGGCGTTGGCACACTAGAAATTTATTTCACGCGCAACCGAGACGGCGTAATTGAGCAACAAGTGGTTGACGATGTAGCTGAAAAATATGTGGATACGCTCAATGAATTTGGCCAGCGGGAAGCTGAGTGGTACTTGTGTGTAAAAGACACCAAAGTGCCTTGTATAATGGAGCCCTACTTATACGAAATCACCCCGGGTTACTCTGAAATGATGACCTCTCTAACTGTGCCCATTCTTCGTGATAACGAATTTATAGGTGTTGCTGGGGTTGATTTAACATTGCCTGTATTTCAAAGCATGACCGAAAAGCTCTCAAAAGAGCTGTATAACGGTAAAGCCCGCGTTACCTTGCTAAGTTCACTCGATTTAGTGGTTGGTAGTAGCCATTACAAAGATAAGCTAGGCAGACCGTTAAAAGAGGCGGTGACTAAAAGCATTTTAGACAATTACGTAAAAGCGAAAAAACAAAGTGGTGTATTTAAAGTTGGTGATGAGTATTTAGTTAACTACCCAATTAGCATTAAGCTTGCGAAAACACAGTGGAACTTATTGATTGAAGTACCCGCTGAGCTTGCCCTTGAAGGGCCGCATGCACTGGCAAATAGCATGAGTGAAAATGCCAATACACTAGGCGGTTTAATCTTGGTTACAGGTATTATTATTGCTGGTGCAGCCTTTGTTATCATGACCTTAGTGATCCGCACAATTGTGGCACCACTACAGCAAATTCAACAGCGCGTTGATAACCTTGCCAGTGCTGAAGGTGACTTAACTCAAACCTTGCATGTTGATACTCACGCTGAGCTAATCGCATTGGCAACTGGCTTTAATGCGTTTCTTGCTAAATTACGAGATTTAATTGGTGAGCTTAAAAATGTATCAACGCAAACCAAAGAGCAGGCCCACTTAGCAACTAGTGTTGCTGTTGATACTAAGCACAACGTTCAAGCGCAGTTCCAAGAGATTGAGAGTGTTGTGACCGCCATGAATGAAATGAGCGCAACAGCCCTTGAAGTGGCAAGAGCCTCAGAGCAGTCAGCGCAACAAGCTGATGAAATAAACAGCCTTGTGGTGAGCAGTGAATCGAGCTTGTCGTCTGCGGTTACCCAAGTTAAAACCATGTCAGATGAAATCAAAGAGGCCAATCAAGCGGTTGAAAAAGTCGCGGCTCGCAGTAACGACATTACACAAATTTTAGATGTGATCAGAACAATTGCAGAGCAAACTAACTTACTTGCACTGAATGCAGCAATTGAAGCGGCAAGGGCCGGTGAACAAGGCCGTGGCTTTGCGGTAGTGGCTGATGAAGTAAGGGCACTTGCTTCAAAAACACGTTCATCAACCGATGACATCAGTGGCCTAATCGACAGCTTACAGCTAGAAGTAGGTAACGCTTCTAAAGTAATTGAACAAGGTGTTGTGCGTGCACAAACCGCGGTAGATGAAACCTCCGTTGCATTTGATGCATTACACGAAGTTGTCGTCAAAGTGGACGAAATCACGCAGCAAATTACCCATATTGCAACGGCCGCAGAAGAGCAAAGCTCAGTCACAGAAGAGATAAACCGCAACCTGACGTTAATTTCAGATGCCGCATCGCAACTAGCTGAGTTATCTACCCAAGCCGGAGATGGTAGCCAAACCCTCAATGCGCTCGTTGCTCAACAGGATGATGAGTTGAATAAGTTAAAGACGAAATAGTTTTAAGGAACTAGGCGCTAGGAGCTAGGAGCTAGGCGCTAGGCGCTAGTTGCGAGATACGAGATACGAGGTTCGAGAAAAACGCGATGTAAAATCGCTGCTACATGCTCGCATCTCGTTACTCGTATCTAATACTTCGTTTCGCGCGCCAAGCAAGCGTGACGCCTACAAGGTAGCAGCGGCTTTATGCCGCGACAAAGGGTAAAAATATCGTTATGCGGTGAAGTAATCGGATCTGAAAATCGATTAAGGATGGTTATACATCGCTCGTAATTGTTAGATATTTATTTTTACCAAAAGTAACGTAATAAATGGGTAAAAATAGACCCGATAGTAAGTTCCTGCTCATAGTGTTTGAAACAGTTACTTTATTTGATTGAATATCTTTGACAGAAAGTTTAGGGCTAGAGCACCAATCAATGGAGAACCAGATAAATTCAGCGTCATCAGGTATTGTGTAGTTGGCTAAAGAGTTGGGTTTGACTTTGCCGATTTTTTTAGAGTCGGCCCATAAAGTGTAATCTCTAATTTTATCATGATATTGTTTTGGTCTGTTTACTTCAATTTCCATTTGAACCTCACAAGGATAGTAATTCCATTAAACTTAACGGGCTTATAGCTCGTTTTCTTCCATATCCATTGTATTTTTATCAGAGCCGTTAATTAATTACTAGTCGTATAGTGCAAAGAAACTTAAGCTCATGCTCGCATCTCGCATCTCGCATCTCGCATCTCGCATCTCGCATCTCGCATCTTTACTCTCGTCATGAATAATTAACCACCACACAAAAGTTAAACCCTTGGACGTAGGCGTGAAACTTGTTTCGCGCGCCAAGCCTACAGGTAGCAGCGGCTTTATGCCGCGTCATTGGTGAGGTAAGAGAAATACGCGATAAATACGCGATGTAAAATAGCTGTTACAGACTCGTACCTCGATTCTCGCACCTTGTCTCTCGTAACTTTACTCTCGTAACTAGCAACTCGTAACTCATTCTAACTACACTGCGCTTGATTACGGCCTTGGTTTTTGGCTTGGTACAATGCTTTATCGGCGCGTTTTAACATCGATTCTATATGCTGATCGCCTGCTTGTAAGGTGCTTACGCCAATACTCACGGTGAATTTAACGTGTTTGTTGTCGGCGATGATGTCTTGCTGTTCGATATCGGCTCTGATCTTTTCTGCGATTGCAAAGGCTGTGTGGTTATTTGCCATAGGTAAAAATAAGACAAATTCTTCACCACCAATGCGTCCCGCAATATCTGATGCTTTGCTATGTTGGATGAGCTTATGCGCTGTGGTTCGTATTACTTCATCGCCAGTAGCGTGGCCAAATTTATCGTTTATAGCTTTAAATTGGTCTAAATCTAGCAGTAAAAGAGAGCAGGTACATTGCGCGTCATGATATTTTGCAAACTGCTGATTAACCTTTTCGAAGAAGCCGCGACGATTATAAAGTTGTGTTAAATGATCTGTCACAGATAAGGCTAATGCTTCATGCTTAGCACGTTCTAGCTCATAGGTTCGTTCTTCTACTTTTTGTTCGAGCATGGTGGTCAGCTTTTGTTGTTCTTTCTTGCGTTGAATAAACACGGCTTGAATGAGTAATACCGCTGAAAGAGTAAATAAAAAGAAAAACTGCATAGTCACTTCTGCTGTTTTAGGATGATGATAATAAAAATAGCCCCAGCCTTGATTACTTCCGACCCAAGCTGCAAAAAACACCAACATATTCATGCAGCTGGTGGCAGTTGGTGATAACCGCGTAGCTGCATAAAGCAGCGGAAACAACAGTAATGCAGGTTGTAAAAATGGTAATGTCATGGTTGTGTATGCGGGGCCAAAAATAAAATAACACAACAAAACCACGGTCAAAGTAAGCAACAAAAGTTTAGAAAATTCACTAGGGGTGACCGGGTGCGGCCAATTTCGCCATAAAAAGTAAAGGGCAGGGGTGAACACAATTGCTGCTAAGGCATTGCTAATACTCCAATTTAATATGCCTACATACAAGCCATTAAACCACTCGATACCAACTAGTGAGTATATGCCCACACCGAAAAGCGCAGAAATCACGCCAATCGCAATGCAAGCAACAATAAACACTCTGGCTAAACTGGTGACGCTTGTCAGCAGTGTGTGTTGTTTAAGTTTTCGGTTAATTAGCCAAAATGCTGTTAAAGCAGCGAGAGTATTACCTGTGGTTGTTGCGGCATTTATTGCGATGTGTTTAAACGTGAATGGATTTAAGTCGCTAAGATAAAAGTAACAAAGCACAACTAAACAGGTGCCTGATGCAACGCCCAACCAGGCTTTACGACCAAATAACATCAAGCCTGCCAATGCGACTCCTGCTGGAGGCCATACCGCCAGTGTTTTTAACACTTGCATAGTAAACAAGCCAAACAGCAGATAAACAGAGCAAACAATGATATTAAATTGCCAAGGCTTGAGCTGTGTGTCCATACATCCCTTTATGTGCTTATGTAAGAAAGCCACCGACTGGCGAGTTAGCATTAATCAAACTACTAGTAAATTAGTATATTAGTAGTTAGGGAATAGGCAAATTCGATTAATTTAAAAGTAGTTTTTATAACACTGTTTGCTATTCATACAATTTATTAGACTAATAGTTAATGTGCTTAAAAAACAACCCAAAGCTTATTCTTTAAAAACGTTTTTTATAAGTAAGGCTATACATATCAATGTGTTAAGTTTGTTTTCTGATGCTCTCAACTTATTAAAAACACCTATTTTATAAATTCATACCCGACCTTTTGCCTAATCGTGTTTTGTATCTGACTGCTTTACCCTAACTGCATAATAAAAACTCACATAATTTTTCAAGATAGGTAGTAGGAGAACTCATGAATACGAGGCAGCAATCAGCGTCAATAACGCCTGCTGAACAAGGATCGGATACTCATACCGACCAGCAAAGCTATCAAGCTCTTCATAAACCCAGCAGTGAATTTTCGAGTCGTGACGAATACCTTGAACACGAATTACAAATTATGCAGCCTAAGCGCTGGCGTCCTAACTTACCATTTCGTGATTATCGGTTTGAATTAGAAGACTCTATCCCTGCCATGGCAGGGACCATAGGCAAGGTGGTTATGGTGGGTGCAATTGCTGCAACGTTTGCAGCGCCACTGGGCTTAGGTGAAGGTTTTATTCTAGAAAACGTGCGCTATGAGCTGTTAATTGTATCGATCTTCATTTTATTATTTTCAGGCTTCTTTTTACCAACAGCAAACTTAGCGGGTACGCATGGGCCGCTTATTCCTTTGATCCCGATTGTGGTTGCTGCGGGTGGTCACCCAATGGCCTTCGGTTTACTGATAGGGGCGTTTGGCCTATTACTGGCGCTTAGTAAAGGCGGGAGTTTACTGGCGGGGTTAACCAGCCGAGGCGTGTGTGGCGGTTTACTGCTTTACCTTGGTTTTATTGGCACGATTTCGCAGGTTAAAAAGCTATTTGCATGGGCTGAAGGCATTGATATGACCCATATCGCTTTCATTGTGATTTTGTCGACTATCGTGTTGTATGCATTACTTGAGCACTACAAAAAACGTTGGTTAGCCGTGCCATTAAGCTGTTTACTTGGCGGTTTAATTGCATTTTTACTGGGAGCGCCGTTTGAGTTTAAGACCGCACCGGGTTTACCAAATATGAACCCAATGTATTGGTGGGGTGAAAACACCGGTTGGATGCTGGGTTTACCAACCCTAGAGAGCTTTGTGGTGGTATTGCCATTCGCGGTGCTTGCGGTTGCCATGTGGTCACCTGACTTTTTAGGGCATCAAGTATTCCAAAAAATTAGTTATCCTGAGCGCACAGAAAAAGTACAAATGAACATTGACGATACCATGTTCAGCGCTTCAATCCGCCAGACATTTGGTTCCTTGTTAGGCGGCTCTAATTTTACCTCGTCATGGGGAACCTACATCGTGCCAGCAGCCATCGCTAAACGCCCAATTCCTGCCGGAGCGGTGTTAACGGCATTATTTTGTATTATTGCCAGTATTTGGGGCTACCCAATGGATTTAGCTATTTGGCAACCCGTGTTATGCGTCGCGCTAATAGTTGGTGTGTTTATCCCGCTTCTAGAAGCGGGTATGGAAATGACTCGCGAAGGTAAAACTACGCAATCGGCTGCTATTGTGGTGTTTTCATCGACTTTAGTGAATCCTGCATTTGGCTGGTCATTAACTATGTTGCTCGACAATCTGGGCTTAATTGGTTGTAAAGAACGAAGCTCTGAACTATCCCCAATGAGCCGCTGGATCATTCCATTAGTAATGTTTGTTATTTTAACAAGCGTGATGGCAATGGTGGGTATGTTGCCAGGGATCCCAGCATTAATGGCAGACTTTAGACATTAATATATAAGGGTAAGGTGATAAACGCCTTACCCTTTTTTAAAGCTTTTATTTAAACTTAACTGTTTTTTCGCTGCGGGTGTAAGTTCGGGTATCGGGTTTTGTCCATTGACCTTTTTTAAGGTAAGAGGTTGACACTACAAAGCTGTTGTTTTTAAACTCGCTTGTCGATTTCACCTTAGTGATCCCTTCTTTATTACCCGTTACATTTTCATAAGCAACAAATTGAGTAGGGCTAAGTACATTCATAGTGCCTTGGGTATAAAAACCTGCCGTAGTGAAGTAATAAAACACCAAAGACTGCTTTTTATTGTCCCAAAAAATCATCGACTCACCACCATATTCACCTTCATTGATAGAGTGAATGGTTTTAATCGCCGTGCCATTGAGCGCGCGTTGCCAGGTACTCACATCTTGCACCGCAGGTTTACCTGCTGCGACATTAAAGTCTGACTGCCACGTGCCTAAGTAAGGCTCAAACACTTTTAGCTTGTCATCAAGTTGTTGCTCCGCCGCCATAACAGAAAGCGAACATAAGCAGATTGATAGTAAAAGTGATTTTAGGTATGCCATAATAGCGCCCCGATAAAATTAATTTGTTTTGCAGAGTATAGGTGATAATTCGTTGATTAAGAAAACATTAATTACATTTTCATTGTTGTTTCTAGCGCTGCTATGGCTGATATCGTGGCAACTTAATATTACCTACTTTATTGCAGGCACTTACAGCGTAGCGAGCTTAATAAGCTTTTTGGTATACGGCTGGGATAAACGTTTAGCGATGCAACATGGCGAGCATGTGATAAGAGTACCTGAGCGTACACTGCATATTTTAGGGTTAATCGGCGGCTGGCCAGGTTCATTAATTGCACAGCAATGGTTAAGACATAAATCTAAAAAACGCAGTTTTATTGCCGTACTTTGGTTAACAATTATTGTTAATGGCAGTGCACTGTCGTCACTGTATTATTTGCAGTTAATTTAAGAGCACAAACAGTTGTGTATTAATCTCTTTCTAAAAGCACAGCGCCGCTGTGCTCTTCACCTAAATAGTCGTCTTTGTTGTAGATAGGGCATTTTGCCATTGATAAACAGCCGCAGCCAATACAACCGTTAACGCGCTCGCGTAAACGCTGCATGTATTGAATTCGTTCATCTAGTTGAGTTTGCCATACCTTTGAAAGAGCTGCCCAATCTTGTTTAGTGGGTGTGCGTTGCTCGGGTAGGGTGCTTAACGTTTGTTTAATGTCTTCAAGAGTTATACCCATGGTTTGCGCAGCTTTTATTACGGCAATTCGGCGCAATACATCGGGTTTATAGCGGCGCTGGTTACCGTTATTACGCCAGCTGCGAATAAGTCCTTTAGACTCATAAAAATGCAAGGTTGAAACTTTTACGCCACTGCGTTTTGCCACAAAGCCAACCGCTAGGTTTGCATCAATAAGTTTCTTATCTGACATAATTTGCTCCAAGGTGTTGACCTAAAGTTAGCTTGAGGTTTTACGCTGCGCACATCATAAAAAAGGAGTGATAGTCATGCAACAAAAACCAATAACAAATACGGTAATTATTTATTCAAGTGCGCGAAAAAAGGGTAATACGAGTTTACAAGTTAATGATTATAAAGCGCAATATGGTGGTGATGTGGTATGTCTAGATGACTATGTTATCTCGCCTTATTGCTACGATAAGCAATATAAAAATGATGATTTTTATGCGGTATTTGAAGCGCTGTTGAATTATCAACACTGGGTGCTGGCATCACCTGTGTATTGGTATAACACCACACCGCAGTTTAAAGCATTTTTAGACCGGATCACTGATTACATGGATGATGAAACACTTAGGCCAAAACTGAGAACACTGCGTGAAAAGCAGTTTTCATTGCTCTCAAATGCAGGATCTGCACACGCACCTAACGCGTTTATCGAGATGTTTAAAAACACCTTTAATTACTTAGGCATGACCTTTAAAGCGCACCAACATATTGATGCTAGTTAAACGGGTTTAAACAAGGTAGGCTAGAGTAAAAAACAACAGGAACTTTTATGAAATCAACACTGTTAGGTTTATCTTTAGCCTTATTATCTTCGTTTAGTCATGCAGAGCAAGCTGAGCCAGCTATTAAAGGTTTTGGTTTTTATTATGATGTGCCAAACCATGCAGAAATCTCTGATCAAACGGTTTTCAAAGTGGCATTTGATGTTGCTGATGCGGCAAAAAAAGGGGCGCAGAATAACAAAATGAACTCATTAGCAAGGTTCATTAATATGCATATAGCCCATGGTGTGAAGCCTGAGAACATTCAACTCGCTTTAGTTGTGCATGGTGGCGCGAGTGTTGATGTACTGGAAAACAGTTTTTATAAACAGCGCTTTGACAGTGACAATAAAAATCAGCAATTGATCTCACAATTGTTGGCACATAATACCGTTGTGTATGTGTGTCGGCAGTCTGCAACGCACATGAAGGTAAAACAGCAGCAGCTTATTCCTGGTGTGCAAATGGCGTTATCGGCAATGACGGCGCATGCACAGTTGCAACAGCAAGGTTACACACTGAATCCATTCTAATGAATATCTTATGCTTCGGTGATTCAAACACCTATGGTATTTCGCCCGTCGATGGTAAGCGCTTTGCAGCAGATGAGCGCTGGCCTAGTTTACTGGGTATTAAATTAGGTGCCGGCTACCAAGTTATTGAAGCCGGCCAGCCCAATCGTACACTGGTGAACGACCCGCCTTTCAGTGGTGATAAACTGGGCATTAAATACTTAGAACCTTACTTAGCGGCTTATCATTTAGATGTGATTGTTATTCAGCTCGGCACGAATGATTTAAAGCGCCGTTTTGCACTGTCGGCTGCTGATATTGCCAATGCCCTCGAAGCACTTATTTTAGATATAAAAAACTACTATTTGCACCGCGAATTGCCCAAAATAATGATACTAAGCCCGCCGGCGGTGTATGAGGTAGGCTCCTATAAATCTATTTATGCTGGAGCGGCTGCTAAGTCTAGCGAGCTAGTTGAGGCTTTTTCTGAAGTGTGTGTGAAACAGCAAACTCTGTTTTTGGATATCACAGCAATCGCTACGCCTTGCCAGCAAGAAGGTGTGCATTTAATTCTTGAATCACATAAGTCTTTAGCAGAGCATTTACAGTTCTTGATTGTAAAACAAAAAAGCCACAGGTTATAAAACACTGTGGCTTGGGTATTGATTCTTTCAATCAAGGGGTTTGGGAGAATCGCTTAAAACTCGTAGCTAATGCTTAAGCGTGTAGTACGAGGCATAATGTAACGACCATTCGGTGCATCAGCATTACGAGGGTCACCTTCAGTGATACCTTGCTCGTCAGTTAAGTTATCAACTGCTAATTGCACTTTAATACCTTCCATAGGCTCAACAATTAAACCTATGTCTACTTTTTCGTAACCTTCTAACACAACCGTGTTTTCGTTGTCGCCCCAACGATCATCAACCGCTGAGATTGTGCCGTATAAGGTTGCATACATATCGCTTACTTCAAAGTCATAGCTTGGTGTTACACGTACTTGCCATTTTGGCTGACGTTGGCTTTCGTTACCTTCGTTGCTTGGGCTTTCTGTGATTTCTGTTTCTTGAAGCGTTGAGTTTAAGTTAACTGAGAAACCAGATTCGTGGTTGTAGTTATAATCAAGCTCAATACCGTATGCTTCGTTGGTTAAGATTTCAGCTGGTACACCTGGGCGACGAACAAAAGTGTCACCTTTTACTTCGTTAGTGAAGAATGTTGCATAGAAATCGGTGCTATCAGTTAATAGCTTATAACCAAACTCGGCTTGTGTTACTTCTTTAATTAACTTTTCGCCACCTTCGTATGCGCTAAAGTTATCGCGGAAGTCGTCAAAGTAAGGCATTTTGTAACCACGGTTTACGCGGGCAAACACACCCATGTCATCGTTAATTGAGTAGTTGATACCCGTTGTCCACGATGTTTTGCTTTCGTCATATTGAACAGACTTATCGATTACGCCATCAAGGCCTTCATCAACCGAGTATTCCACTTCGTGGTTTTCAAAACGAACACCGGCATCTAGTGTAAAGTCATCGTTGAATTTATATTGAGCCGTTGTGTAAAAGGCATTGGTACGTGCATCACCTGTAGAGTTGATATCGTAGTTGAAGTCACAACCATCAACACTTGCATTACACTCAATGCCGTCTAGCATTTCGCCGCCTGCTTCAAGCACGTGATACGCTGTGTTACCTAAGCTCCACCAGTCATTTGCTGATGTGCTTGCTGTGTAATAACCAAAGGCCAGTGATAAGTTATCAAGCTTTTTAGCGAATGCTAAATCATTAGTGAATGCGCTAATTTCTTTTAATACCACCCAACGACCAAGTTGTTGAACCGCTGTGTCTGCATCGTATTCTGTGCCAGTTACTGCACCTGTTGCTGTTTCACCGTTATCAGCCACCGCACCAACGGTTGTTGCAGAGCCTGCCGGTACTAAGCCGTACGTGTTTGCATCACCTTTAGTGATGTTGAAGCGATCTGTGAAGCTCCAACCGTTATCGAATTCAAGTTTGATGCTACCGCCAGAAACATGACCTTTCCAACCACGGCCTTCACCTAAGTCGATCTGTTGCTCGTCATTATTTGCGCCTGTGTAGATAGTCGCTTGGCGATTTAAAGTACCCAGCTGCGTGTAGCTTGCGTCAACGCCGTCAACATTAAGTGGTGTTGGTAAGTACCAAGCACCGTGGTCGTCGGTTTGACGGGTGTATAAATTAATGGTGCCGTTTTCTAATTCTTTAGTGATATTAATTGTGAACTGGCTGCCTTTTTCTGATGTGAATCCAGCATCACGAATACCTGGAGAGCTTTTAACATAACCACCCACCATGAAGAATAAGTCATCAGAAATCTCACCACTTACCATAGCGTCAATGCGTTGTAAGTTGTAATCTGAAGTTGTGTATTTGAATACACCTTCGGTATCTTCACTACCACGTTTAAGGCGGAAGTTAGTTGTTAAACCAGGTTGACCATTTGATACAACAGGGTTTGGACCGCCGCGCAGTGCTTCCATCGTTTCGATTGTTTCATCTAAACGGAATAACGACGAGTTTTCTAAAAATGACAAAGTAGGCGCAGGATAAATTGGCGAACCTTCAAGGCTTAATGTTAAAAATGGTGCATCACCACCACCAGGGAAACCACGTACAAATACGTTCGCGCCAGACTCACCACCCGAGCTTTCTACCCACACACCCGGCACGGCTTTGAATAAATCAGCTGTACTTTTTGGCGATAATTTAACAATTTGATCTGCATCTATATTGGTTACTGCATAGCCAGCATCAATTTTACGTACGCCAATACCTGCAGGTGTACCAGATACAATAATTCGTTCTACTTTTTCTTTAGCTGGTTGCTCAGTTTGCTCTTCGGCCATAACTGTTTGGCCACTCAAAGCTAGCAAAATTGCAGAGGCTAGCGCACTGCGTGTGTATGTAGTTGTCATTGTGTGTTCCCATTTTTTATGTTGTTGAAAGCAATGTATTAGCGAATATTTTGCAATTGTTAACACCTTGCTTTTATAAACCATAAAGATTTATGCAAACGTTTGCAATTTGTTTTTTCAATTTTTTGTCCTTTTTTTACCCACAGGGTGAGTTGGTCTGTTTTGCTTACTGAAAAAATATTATGCTCTTTGGCGCAGCGATTTGGTCGAAATGGTGGTATATTGCCAGCATATGTTTTAAAGGAAAGCAGTGTTTCAGTATCATGAATGATAGAAAATTAAAGTTAGCTGATCTTGCGAAATTAGCCGGTGTTTCTACGTCGACAGTTTCCCGTGCGCTCAATGATAACCCATTGATAAAACAGGAAACTCGCGACAAGCTTCAACAGTTAGCAAAAAAACATAACTTTAGTTTAAACACGGCTGCTAGCCGCCTTCGCACCCAAAAAACCAATGTTGTTGCGGTTATTATTAACCTCGATGGTGATACAGAACAGTCTATTAACGACCCTTTCTTACTTAAAATTGTTGGTGAAATAAATTTAGCGCTAAATAAATTTGGCTTAGAGTTATTACTTTCTAATTCGTTTATGGCCAGCGATGATTGGGCAAATTACTTTATTAATAGCCGCCGTGCCGATGGCATTATTGTGGTCGGCCAAGGTAAAAGCCAAGCAAATATTGAAGCTGCAGCGAGTGCTGGTGTTCCTTTGGTTGTGTGGGGCGATCCAAAAACACCCAGCAGTTACCCAATTGTTGGCAGCGATAATTATTTAGGGGGTCGCCTAGCGACTGAGCACTTATTGGCAAATGGCGCTAAAAACATATTGTTTTTAGGTGACCCTGGGCACGCTGAAATTAGTGAACGCCACCGTGGTTATTTAGATGCTATTAATGAAGCCAAAGCCACTCCTCACGTGGTTTCTATCGATATTACTAGTAGTGCTGCTTATAAAGGAATTAACCAATTGTTGGTAGAAAAAGGGCTATGCTTTGATGGCATTATGGCATGTAGTGACATGGTGGCTTTTGGTGCGATGAAAGCCCTGAAAGAGCGTTACATTAGTATTCCAAACGACGTTGCCCTCGTGGGCTTTGATGATATTGCCATGGCAGATATCAGTCATCCTTCTTTGTCGAGTATTAAACAAAATACTCAACGCGCTTCAGTTATTCTTGTTGAAAAGTTGTTAGCCCAGTTAACAGGGCAGTCGGTAGAATCTCAAGTTGTTGAAATAGAACTAGTAAATAGGCAGTCGAGCCAGCGCTAAGCCTTTTGAATGTTAGCAATATGTGTAATTTTAAATGCAAACGTTTGCATTTTGTTTTGCGCTAAACTAGACTGAATAAAAATAATCATAGGTTGAAGTGAATGAATCCTATAAGAATAACTATCGCGCTGGCATGCAGCTATTTTGTCTTTGCTATTATGCTTAATAGTGTGGGCACTGTTATTTTACAAGCAATCAATAGCTTAGATGTAAGCAAAACTCAGGCGTCTGTTCTTGAAGGATTTAAGGATCTTAGTATTGCCATTGTGTCATTTTTAGTGGCGTCATTTATCCCTCGTATAGGCTATAAAATTGCCATGCTTGGCGCTTTATTACTGGTTGCGGTGATGTGCTTGGTTGTTCCGAGCATTGCCGACTTTTGGGTATTAAAAGCGCTCTTTGCCGCAATTGGTTGCAGCTTTGCAGTAATGAAAATCTCTGTTTACTCTGTTATTGGTCAAGTGACTGATAATGCTAATAAACATTCAGCGTTATTAAACACCATTGAAGGGGTGTTTATGCTTGGCGTGCTGTCGGGTTATTGGATTTTTGCGTTATTTATAGACGCTGATGACCCGCAAAGTAGCCACTGGTTGAATGTTTATTACTTGCTCGCAGCGATTGTTGCGGTGGCGTTTGTTTCTGTGCTTGCGGCACCAATAAAATCGCCAGAGTTAAAAACTAATCAGCAATCGCAGCTTCATGATTTTATTGACATGTTAAAGCTGACTTACCAACCCCTTGTGCTTATTTTTGTTGTTAGTGCATTTATGTATGTACTAATTGAGCAAGGCGTGGGCACTTGGCTGCCGACCTTTAATAACCAAGTTTTAAAATTGCCTGTTGATGTCAGTATCCAACTTGCTAGTTTGTTTGCAGCTGCGTTAGCGCTTGGTCGTTTGGTAGCAGGGCAAGTACTTAGGTTTATTAGTTGGTTTAGTTTATTAATGGGCTGCTTGGTCGCTATGGGTATGCTCGTATTATTGGTGCTGCCTTTGACTCACGATGTTGATGGTAGCCAAGTGAAAAGTGTGTTTGATGTGCCTTTTGCAGCATACATGCTGCCGTTGATTGGCTTTTTTATGGCACCGATTTACCCGTTACTTAACTCTGTCATGCTGAGTTCACTTGCTAAGCACAAGCATGCGGCTATGACAGGCTTAATTGTGGTTTTTTCAGCATTAGGTGGAACAACAGGCTCAATTATTACGGGCTTTGTATTCGATAAATTTAGCGGTCAGCATGCGTTTTATCTCACATTAGTGCCAATAGCCTTGCTATTAATCACCGTTTCAATCTTTAAGAAAATTACCCTAAAACCACAGTATCAAGCGGCTTCAAGCGCAGAATAAGGGATTGTCATGAACTTCGTTAATAGCCAATTATTTAAAGACGTACAGCTAGCAGAAGTGTTTGCTGATTCAAAAATGTTTGCCGATGCAGTGCCAAATTTATCTTGGCAAAGTGCTTGTGAGTTGTATCAACTTGTAGGCCCTTTAAAAGGTGATGAGCTGCGCGAATTTGTTATGTCGAACTTTTTGTTTGCTGATCAGACTATTCCGACTGCGAAATTAGATACCACTTCGGTTAAACAGTATATTCTTGATTTATGGCCACACTTGCATCGCAATGCAGATACAGATTTAGCAAGCTCACTAATGCCCTTGCAGTTTGACTACATTGTACCGGGTGGTCGTTTTCAAGAAATTTATTATTGGGATAGTTATTTTACAGCCTTGGGTCTAGAAGATTGTGGCGACCTAGCCACCATTGAAGCCATGGTTAATAACTTTATAGACCTACAAGAACGTAATGGCTGTATTCCAAATGGTAACCGAGTTTATTATAGCTCTCGCTCGCAACCACCTGTTTTGGCGTTAATGATAGCGATGCTATGGGACGCAAAATATAAACAAGAAGCAGATTTAACTTGGCTAGCAAACGCGGTAAAAGCACTTGAAGCTGAGTATCAATTTTGGATGCAAGGCTGTAACGACCTTAGCAGTGAAACGCCTGCTATTAGGCGCGTTGTAAAAGTGCCTAATAAGGCTATTTTAAACCGATATTGGGATAGTGCGGCAACACCTCGTCCAGAGTCATTAAAAGAAGATTTACATGACGCTGAAGGGCTAACAACTGAGCAGCAACAAAGTTATTTTCAACATATTCGCGCTGCATGCGAGTCTGGCTGGGACTTTAGTAGCCGTTGGCTAAGCGATCATAGTGACCTAAAAAGTATTGAAACAACCAATATCATACCGGTTGATTTGAATAGCTTACTGTATAACTTAGAGCATACGTTATCTCGTTTTTACCGTTTACTTGGTAAAGAACAAAAGAGCCAGTCGATTGCTGAGCTGGCTACACTGCGCTTAGATGCAATTAATACCTATTGTTGGAATTCTGAGGCGGGTGTTTATCGTGATTACAACATTAGACTCAATCAGCAAAGTAGTGTCGATTCGATGGCAATGGCTGTTCCTTTGTTTGTAGGCGCTGCATCTGTACAACAAGCTCAACAAGTGAAGCAAAAACTGATGAATGAGTTTTTAAAGCCCGGTGGTTTAGTGACAACATTGTGTAGTACATCACAACAATGGGATAGTCCTAATGGTTGGGCGCCGCTACAATGGTTCGCTGTAAAAGGTTTAACAGAGTATGGCTTTGTCAGCGAGGCACAGGCGATCATGAAAAACTGGCTGAGTATGATCGAAATGCGTTTTGCAGAGGATAAGTGCCTCCTTGAAAAGTACAATGTGTGCGAATTAGTTAGCCGTGCAGGTGGTGGCGAATACACAGTACAGCAAGGATTTGGTTGGACGAACGGTGTAACATCACGTTTTTACAAACTACTTAATGACTCACTGTAAAAGGGGAGATGCGAGTATTGTTGGTTTACATTTTGTTAACTTTGGTGTCTGGCCATCCAAATGGGTTAGCAATGTTGTAAATTGCCAAAATAAAGGCTTATGAACGGTTGAATCATGTATCTAAATTAGGTATTGTGAATAAAATGTTTCAAGGAAGAAATGAGATGATTCAACCAACTTCTGTATTTCTAAAAACACAGCCAAGGTTACAAAACCGCAGTCAAAATTATCAATATTTAATTAAAATACTCGATGCGTTTTTTATGCGTGTGAAAGTTGATGCAAGCTTGCCTCAAGAGTCTATGCGCGAAGAGTTTAACCTTTATTTGATTGATAGCACTGACGCACATTGGAAAGACTTACTACCTGCAGAGTTAGTGCAACTTGCTAAGCAACATTTAGTGGTTATTTTTAATGCGGACGCTAATGCAATTTGCGAAAAAAACTTACTTTTAAATGGTATTAAAGGGGTGTTTTTTGCAGATCAATCACCTGAAGATATTTTTGCAGGGCTGGTCAGAGTGATCAATGGCGAGCTGTTTTTTAGCCGTAAAAGTATTTCTTCTACCTTTAACCATATGCTATCTGCAATGTCTCGCAGCCAATTCAATGCTAGTAACGATTCGGTAAATACGGATATTGACCTCAGCTTACTGACTAAACGAGAAAAATCAGTGATTCACTTACTTGCCCAAGGTGCGAGTAATCGAGATATCGCAGAGCGTTTAAATATCAGCGATCATACAGTTAAAACCCACCTGTACAGTGCATTCAAGAAAACGGCATCGCGTAACCGCGTGGAGCTGGCTAATTGGGCACAAAATTACATGGCAGTGAGTTTGTCTTTGCAAAATACACAGTAACAAACTATAACCAGTTTAATCCCTGTGGTAGTGTTTGCTATTAAAGCTCGTTTAGCACTTGCTCGATGCTTAAAAATCCAGCTTCGAGCAAGTATCCTTCAAAATCGTGTTTCCGTTTAGCTTCCATTATTCGAGCCTCGGTTCGATTTAGATGTGAGCTTATTCATAAAGTACAGTGGAATACAGAGTATTAATAATCCCAGCCATTGCCATAATGGCGCAAAAAGAAACACCAGCGCTGATTGTGCATCATGAGAAAAATAGATTGAACCTATGGTCACAGTACCAAATAAGACACACATAATAGTGACAATAAACGTGGCGATTTGTGCCACTCTTGTTTTACTGTGTTCAACCATCCATGCCATTAATAAATAAGGCGAAATACCCCATAAAACAAAGCCAATTGGCAGGCTTTTTGAACTGTCAAAATTATCAATTGTGATGACTAGGGTAATCAGTGCGGCTAAAACAATAAGAGAATAAGCGCATTTGGAGAAAGTAATCCATTTCATAAATAAAACTTAATTGACTGAATGCTATAAGTATTTATTTCGATGGATAATTAAGCAGAAAGTTCAAATTGGGCGCTGTGATGTTCAGCGCCACACTAATATACTCATTAAATTAGACCGCTTTTGCAGACCAAATGCCTTTGTTGATACCTTTTAATACAAGGTCGCTAAGCGCTTTTTCAATTGCTTGTGTTACGCAAATACTCATAGGTTCATTGTCGGTGAATCCGGCTTCTGCTTCTGCAAGACGCTTGTAGCTCACATAGCGAAAGAAGCCTGCGCGCATTTCTTGACTGAGCACTTTTTTACTTGTCGCGACGGATAACAAAACTTGGCCTGTGCGAACATCGACAGCGCGTAAATAAATTGAGATTGCATCTTCACGATATAACTCTGATGCGCCAATCCCGAAGTATTCCATACCAATCCCGCCGGTTTTGATATTTGTGTCGTAACTAATAATACCGCCTTCTAAGATTATTTTTGCTGTTGTGAGCGGTGGTAATTCAGGTAGCTTATCGTTTTCGGCTTGCGCAGCGCGAATTATTTTACGCTCAGTTAAGATATTTTGTAGACCTTCGCGTTCTACCGGAATAAACCAATCAGATTCATGCAATGCTTGCACTAAAATAGAGTTAGCACCTTGTGTTACTGCGGTAGAAAATGAGCTTACATTTGCCTGTGGTTTGTATTGCCCAGTTTGGTCACGAAATGAGTACACTGACACAGGAATGCTTCCCATTGGTTGAGGAAGGGCCTGCAAAGCCTGGAAAGTTTCGGTTGGCTCAAGAGAGTCTGCTAGTTGTTTGGTCGGCGGGATTAAATTGCCCATTGATGAACAACCCGACAGAAGTAATACCATTGCTGCTAATGTGAGTGTCTTCATTATCCAAACCTCGGTACTTCAATTACTGTCACTGTGCCATCAGAGGTGTTGGTAATTCTAACGGTGATTGTGTCACTGGTACTGGTGATAATTTGAATTTCATAATCACCCGTCATAAAGGTCGAGTCACCATTAAAGATGCTGTCGTCGATTTCGTCACCAAATGCCATATCTGTGATTTCTCGTACCATTCTATTTAAGTAGGTACGCTCTAACGAATCTTGAAATTTTTCCCCGTAGGTTTGTTCGATAACCGGCGCTTTGTGCTTGTTTTGTGATTGCGCTTTATTAAGTAGCATGCTGGCATTTAATGGGCTGCCACCAAAGCTTGGGTTAATTGGGGTATAAACGAGTTCGGTTGCCCAACTAGAAAGAGGGCAGAGGATTATTATTAGTGTTGTTAAGTATTTCATTTTACCATCCATTTTTTGCCATATCGGGTGTTGATTGCTGCATTTGACTGCGTGCCATGGCATCCATCACGCTATACATGGCTTGTTTTACACGTTCATCTAATGGCTCTAAGCGACGTCCTAGATAGGTGACGTACACTATTTGGTTATTCATTTTTAAGACAAGTCGAGTCCCCGCTCGGGGTAATACCGTTTCTTTTATTTCGATATTAAAACCTGCTGTTGAAGGTAAATCGCGCCATAGGTTGGCAAACTCAAAATAAAATTGATGGCCAAATCGGCTAATACTTCTATCGAGTACTAAGCCATCGATTTCGAGGTCTTCGCCATAACTAGCCGTACTTTGAGCTGCAAGCACGATGCAACATATGCGTAGTAAGTTTTTTATTTTCATAATGGAATGAGGGAGCAAGGCTCCCTCTTAAGCGATTATTCTTGGGTTACAGTTGCGGTATTGCCATCACCTAGTTGAGTGATAACAACTGTGCTGTTAGAGCCAATCATTGAGCCTTCAACAAGGTTTGCGTTGCCGTCTTGTACAACGACCAGTGAGTTACCCTCACCGCCTAGCAAGAATGCACTTTCACCGATACCTACAACAAAGTTTTCTGAGCCTGTTTGGCTAATATCAACAGAGTTGTTGCTACCTTCCATAATCAGGTCGATGGCATTGAGTTCACCAACTTGTGTGAAAGCAACTTGGTTGTTGTTGCTATCAAGCACGCTTGCGAATGTTAGTGCCGCTTCGTTAAGGTCACCCAGCTGATTAACTGCAATGTCATTATCGTTTGAAGAGAGTGAGTCGTCTGGGTATGAAGACTGAACTAGTACAGTGTTTTCATTGCCGCCTTGAGCAATATCAACGTTGTTGTCGCTACCATTGAAGTTAGCAACGTGAGCACTGTTTGCGTCACCAATTTGGTTAGCAACAAACTCATTGCTATCGCCAATAGCACCTAAGTACACATCATTACCGTTACCATTTTGAAATGCAGTGAGTTCGTTGTCGTTGCCAATAGCATCTAAGCCAGCGGTATTGCTGTCATGCTTTTGATTGACCAATAATGTATTGCCATCACCAACAATCACGCCTGACTCAAAGCTGTTGCTGTTGCCTTCTTGATCAGACTTAACCTCGTTGTCATTGCCTGTGATTTCTGCAACTAATGCGCTGTTAGAGTCACCATCTTGCTCAAACTCAACTTCGTTATAATCACCATGCAGCGAAGTAAGCTCAGCGCTGTTGAAGAAACCTGTTTGGTCAATAGTAATTTCATTGCCGTTGCCAATTACTTCATCAGAGGTAAACGCATTGAAAACACCCTCTTGCATTACTTCGATGCTGTTGTCATCACCTCTAATTACATTGAACGTTGCTTCATTTAGTAAGCCGCTTTGCTCTGCGCTGATTGTGTTGCTGTTACCCTGTAAATCAAAGTTGTAGAACCAATGGCCACCATCACCTTGCGTTACAGTTGCGCTATTTTCATCACCAACCATGACGTTGATAGCTTCGTTGTTAACACCAAAGAATCCTGCACCTTCTTGCTCAACGCGAATAGCATTGCCAACACCAACGGTTTCAGACAATGCGCCATTCATGGTGCCGTTTTGGCTGTGCGAAACAGTATTATCGTCACCTGTGTTGTAGATAAGAGATAAGTTAGATGTTTGTGCTTGACTTACTTCAACCATGTTGCCATCACCTACACTGACAGTTTCTGCACGATGACCTGTACCTTGTTGAGCAATAACCGCATCGTTACCAACACCGGTAACCGATACTTGATCTAGGGTAATTGAGTTTGATACACCCAGTGTTGAAACTTGGCTTGCAAGCTCAGTGCTAGATTGTGTTTTATCATCTGTGTTTGCACTTGCTGCAAAGCTTGAACCTAACGCAATAGTAATTGCACAGGTAAGTAGAGACTTTCTTAACTTCATGATTATTTCCTTTAAATTATTATTAATCAAAGCTCTAAAATTATTATTTTCTCTTTTAGAACCATGTACCAGCATGCCTTGCCGGGTTAATTTATGTGATATTTAACTGTTAGCTAACAATCAGAAGTGAATGAAGCAACTTTGTTAGTTGTGACTCTGAGGTCGTACAAATAACAAGAAAATTACTTTAGACAGATTTGGAATAATATAAAATCATCAGTTTTTGTGGTTTTTATAAATTACTTATTTTCAATTAGTTATGTGTGTTTGTTTAGGTTTTAGTATGGGTTTTGATTTAAAAGCAGTAAAAAAGTTGGGGAAATATTAATGGATCATTAAGGGTTCTTTTTTCACAAAAAAGTGTGAATTGGACGTATTTTTATTGATTCAATCAGCAAAAAAGTATGGATTTAAACTTAGCATCATTTTTTTTCTTGCCTGTTATCTGCAATTTGCCATTTATGAACTATGCCACGTGATATTCATCATTCAGAAGTAATGAGCTTTGGTGGTCGGATCATAGTGATTCGATCAGTTCAACAAATTATGGATAGTAAATATGAAAACTAAATTATCTGTATTAAGCCTAGCCTTATTACCATGTTTAGGTGCTGCACAAATCAGCACACCAGCAAAAACAACCGTCGTTGGTGCAAGTGAAGACTCTGTACTTGTTATGTATAAAAAAGGCACCTCTGCTGCAATGCGTGCCCATGCTCGTAGCTTAGTTAAAGCCACCATCAGCGATATCAACAAAGATGGTGTCGATGATAACTATTCAGCCATTTTGTCTGGCCGTTTAGCTAAATTTAAAATTGCAGGTATGAGCAGCAAAGAAGCTATCAAGCGTCTACAAAACCATGCTGCTATTGAATATGTAGAGCCTGACTACCGTGTATCGATTGCCAGTGTACCTAATGATCCTGATTTTTCTTCGTTGTGGGGTTTACACAACGAAGGTCAAACAGGTGGTGTCGCCGATGCTGACATTGATGCAGTTGAAGCATGGTCAATCTCAACCGGTAGCCGCGAAGTTGTTGTTGGTGTAATTGATACCGGTGTTGATTACAGCCACGAAGATTTAGCTGATAACGCATGGATCAACCCTGGCGAAATTCCGGGTGATGGTATCGATAATGACGGTAATGGTTACATCGATGACGTGCACGGTATTAATGCGATTACCGACTCAGGTGATCCAATGGATGACCAAGGCCATGGTACTCACGTATCGGGCACAATAGGTGCGTCAGGTAACAATGGCACCGGTGTTGTTGGTGTGAACCATGAGGTATCAATTGCGGGCTGTAAGTTCTTAAGTGCAGATGGTACAGGTTCAACTTCTGATGCAATTAAGTGTATCGATTATATGGTTGATCTTAAAAACCAAGGCGTAAATGTACGTGTTTTAAATAACAGCTGGGGTGGCGGTGGCTTTAGCCAAGCACTGGCAGATGCTATTACGGCAAGTGAACAAGCCGATATTCTATTTGTAGCAGCAGCGGGTAACGATGCGGTTGATAACGATCAAAACCCTCATTATCCGTCTAACTACGAGCATGACAGCGTATTATCAGTTGCCAGTACTGACAACAGAGATAACATGTCGAGCTTTTCACAATGGGGTTTAACAAGTGTTGATTTAGGCGCACCAGGTAGTGCAATTTTATCAACGATACCGGGCAATGGTTACGCTAGCTATTCTGGTACATCAATGGCAACACCGCATGTTGCTGGTGCAGCTGCATTAGTGCTTTCGATCAACCCTGATTTATCAGCGCTTGAACTTAAAGAGTTGCTAATGAATAGCGGCGACCAAAATGAAGCGCTGCAAGGCAAAACAGTGTCTGGCAATCGCTTAAATGTGAATCAAGCACTTGAGCAAGCAGATCCAACTCCAAGCTTCAAAATCTCAGTGTCGCCAAGTTCACAGCAAATTACTGCTGGTGAAACTGCAACATATACCTTTGAAATTGGTTCAATCGCCCAGTGGGATGGTGTCGTTAGCCTAGCACTTCAAGCTGATTTAGCGGGCGCAACACTATCGCAAACAGAAGCTGTACCTGGAGATGTAGTTACACTAACGGTGCCAACACAAGAAGCAACAGCATGGGGCAGTTATAGTTTTGTTGTTGATGCAACATCAGGTGAGTTAGCTAAACAAAGCAGTGCGTCACTGTTTGTTAACCCTGTTGGCTTAAATGACTTTACTTTCTCAAATGAAACACCAGTGTCTATTCCTGATAACAATGACACGGGTATTGATTCGGTGATTACTGTAGCTGATGAACTTACTGTGTTCTCAACGGATGCAAGTATTGATATTACTCATACTTACATTGGTGATTTAATCGTCACATTAACGTCGCCGCAAGGAACAACTGCAACACTTCACAGCCAATCTGGCGGTGGTGCTGATGATCTAGTACAAAGCTACTCGCTGGCTAACTTTAATGGCGAAGTTGCGACAGGTGATTGGGTACTCAATGTCAAAGATGTACTGTCTGCTGATACCGGTACTTTAAACAGCTGGTCACTGACGTTTAGCGCTATTGGTGAAGTGAGCTCGCAGCCTCCACAAGCTGGCTTTGCATTTGAAACATCAGGTTTAGATGTCACTTTCACTAATACCAGCACAGATAGCAATGACGATATTGTTGCTTGGGCGTGGGATTTTGGTGACGGTGCTTCATCAACAGATGCTGATCCTATGCATACTTACGCACAAGCAGGCAGCTATGAAGTGACGCTAACTGCGACAGATAGCGAAGGTCAAACAGATACGTTCACGCAAACGGTTGTGGTATCTGATGTTGAAATTGAGCTATCGGTTAAACGTGCTAACAAAACACGTTTAGGTACTATGCGTGTTGATTTAAGCTGGCAAACTGTGGCTGATCAAGTAAGCATCTACCGTAATGGTGAACTACTTGAAACAGTAGCTGATCGTGGTTTCTATCGCGATGTAGAGCGTAAAGCTGAGTTACCAAGCTATGAATATCAAGTTTGTGTATCTGATACTGTTTGTTCTAACCCAGTGACAGTGTCCTTCGACTAACATTGTTTCACTGCTCAAAGCCCAGTTTCCCCACTGGGCTTTTTTTATTTGTATTACAAAATGAAGTTTTCGCTAAAACTGTGTATAATTTGCGCCCTTTAAATATCTGTTCACGTGTCGTATTAATGTGGGGTTGTGAGTGAAAGCATTGCTGAAACAGCATGGTGTAATTTTTATTCTTCTAAGTATGCTAACCGGGTTAATGGGGGCATTTGTTAACCCATTGATGAGCTTATTCATTGTCGAAGGGTTGCAAACACCGCCCGTGTATTTAGGTGTTTATATGGTGGCGGTCACCATTACTGGGTTAGTTATTAGTCAGTGGTTAGGTGGCATGGCTGATCAAGGCACCAGTGCGCGAAAGTTATTTATGGTGGCTGTATCAGGTATGGTGTGTGCGTTAGTGACCTTTGCGAATGCCACTGCATTTTGGCAAGTATTGCTCGCAGGCGTGTTGTTTCTTGCGATGGGCAATGCGGCAATTCCGCAAATGATGACCGTGGCAAGACAATGGGCTGGGCGTCAACAGAACATCGACATTACCAGTTTTAATTCCCGTTTACGTGCTGCTATTTCCTTTGCTTGGGTCGGCGGCCCGCCGCTTGGTTATTTATTAGCCGCTGGAGGCGAGTTTAGCCGCTCGTTTTACTTTGCTGCGGTGTGTGCCTTGGTTGCACTTATCTTTGCATTTAAGTTTATTCCTGACTACAGCGCTCAAAAATCGCAAAATGGCAGAGAGCCTGCAGCCGCAACGAGTTTATCATTTTGGTTGCTGGGCTTAGCTATTATGCTTGGTTCAACGGGTAATATTATGTATTCATCGGCACTGCCGCTTTATAGCATTACAGAACTAGGGTTTGCTGAACATACACCCGGGCTGTTTATGGGGGTAGTGGCACTGTTAGAAATTCCTATCATGCTGTATGGGGCAAAGCTTGCTAAAAAATACAATAAAGTTGCGATGCTTGCAGTGGCATTTTGTTGTGCAATTGTATTTTATTTAGGGGTGTTTTTTGCCAGCCAAGTATGGCACTTAATCGCGTTGCAAGTTTTAAATGGGCTATTTTACGGTATTTTTGCGGGCATTGGCTTAACCGTCTTACAAGATCAGCTTCCCGAGCGAATAGGGTTTACCTCAGCGTTTTATACGAACGCCATTAAACTGGGTGTTATGTGCGGGGCAGGGGCAGCAGGGGTTGTTGCACAGTTTTATAGTTTTAGGTTTGCAACCCTTGGCTCTATGCTAGCTGCAAGTTTAGCCCTTGGCTGCTTAATGTTGTTTAGCTATGTAAAGCGCCAAGAGCAGCAAGGAGCTGTTATGCCAGTACTGCAAGAAGGCCTAGTTGAATAACTAGCTTAAATAGATAAAAAACCGAGCATCGTAGCTCGGTTTTTTGATTATGAGTAACTAATCATTAGCTATTAGCCATTAGCGATTTGATCTAGTAAATGCATGACTCGTTCACTGGCTGCTTCCATCTTATTAATGTGATTAATCGCTGCGTCTTTATTGCCAGTTTGCAGCATGACTAACGCTTCAACACCATTGCGATGAACTTCACGATGTGGCTCTTCTAATTGACGATAAGCATTGTGTTGTTTGAAGCCATTTGATTGCTCTGAATTATACCATTTACCTAATCGGCACATGGTGTGATCTGAAAAGTCATCAATCGACTTATTACTTGTGCCATTGGCAACTGAGTAAACTTCACCTTTCCAAACAATATGATCTAGTTTTACGGTTTGCACAAATGAGCGTGTAGCTGCATTAATAATGGTTTCTTTCATTGAGCTACAGTGATTCATGATAGAACCATAGTCATTGTTTAGCGTATCAAAACTGGTTGAAAGCTGAGTGTTATTTTGCTGGATATCTTCAACAGAGGTCACCGTTTCGCCAGTTTTATTGATGATCTCTTTTACTAGATCAGATACTTCTTGGGCTGATTTATTGGTGTTGGTTGCAAGTGTACGAACTTCGTCGGCAACAACGCTAAACCCACGACCTGCCTCGCCAGCACGGGCAGCTTCGATTGCGGCATTTAGCGCAAGTAAGTTGGTTTGATCAGAGATTTTAGAGATGGTTGATACAAAGGTGTTGATGCTATCGGCCATATCAGACAGACCCGTAATGTTACTGGTCATGCTGCCCATTTTGCCTGCCATACTCGCCATTTCACTGACAATATGTTGCAGGGCATTATTTGAGTCGTTTAATAGTTGGCTTATTTGTAAAGTAACTTGGCTTTCTTCTTCGATAACAAGGTATGAGTCGAGTACAGTTTGGCGTACCCCCTCAATTTGCGTGATACATTCAATCGAACTATTCAATAAGTTGGCAAGGAACAGTTGGTCTGCATCATCAGCTTGCTGATGTAATTTTGCTTCTAAGCGTTCGTTTTCGTCACGTAATACGTGATTGTCGGCTTTAAGTGCCTCAACTTCAGCTAATAGCGCGTTGTATTGATCTTGGAGTAAAGAGTGGCTTTTGCTAGAGACAAACATGTATGTTCCTAATTTATATGGTTAATACCTACCCATGCTGATTATAGATCAAAGTATTAACTTATTATCAGTGTTTTTTATTAGAATGGTGGTAATTACGACTATTTAATTAAGTGTAGTAGAAAAGCTGGTTATTAAAGCCGAAAAAGCCCAGTAAAAACTGGGCTAAAACGAGGGAGGAGAGTTAAAAGAAAGAATATTTTAAAGTAAGCGACGTTGTACGGCCGTTAATAGTACGGGCACGGATAATGTCGTTATCAGGTACTGAGCCTTCTTCTGCTTCGGTGATACCTACGGTGTCGAACAGGTTGTTCACGTTAAGCGATAGACTTAAGTTTTCAGATAGATTGTAACTTACAAAACCATTCACTTGTGTGTAGCCATCAAACTCAAGGTCGTTACTGTCTTGTGCGTAAGCATCTGTTGTACCAATAAAGCTCAGACCAGCAGCACCTTTGTCAAAGTTGTAAGTTGCCATTAATGAGTAAATAAGGTCAGCTTGACGACGAGGTGTATTACCGACTAACTCTGGTGATAACGCATCTTTAGCAATTTCTGCGTCTGTCCAAGTAAAGTTACCACGGAAATCCCAATCACCTACGTAGTAGGTTGATTCAACCTCAATACCTTTTGCTTCGTACTCGCGGTCGAAGAATTTTTGTGATGTTGCTTCGAAGTTTTGCTCTTCAGTTTCTGCGTAGAATGCTGTTGCAAATACTGATAGCGAATCAAAACGTTTTTTCACACCGATTTCGTATTGGTTTACTTCATCAATTGCATCGGCTTCGGCAACCGAACCATCTGCTTCAACTTTACCGAATAGTAAGCGGTCTGCATTTGCGCGGCCGCCTTTACTTAAACGGGCAAAAGTCGCAAAGCTTGGATCAATTTGGTAGTTTGCACCAATTGAGTATGAGCTGTAGTGCCAGTCGTAGTTAACAATGCTTGGGTTAGCGTTATCAATACCAACAACATTTTGTTCAGGAATTGAGATGGTACCGTCGCCATTCATATCAATTGTTGATGTTACTGCACCTGCGTAGTTACCACGCGCTTCACCTGAATCATAGCGAGCACTTGCATCAATGCTTAAATCGCCAAACTTAGTGGCTAAGTTAATGTAAGGTGCGCGAGTTTCGTACTCTGTATCGTAGTTACGTTGACAGCAGTTACCCCAGTAAGGTGTACCATAAGCGTACAAGCCATTATCTGAATAGCTGTCGCCATTCGAAGCGTAAACGTCAAGTAATGCAGCGTTGTCGCCTTTTAGCTCCATAACATATGAGTTCCAAAGCCACGACATATCAATCGATTGGCTTGATGCAAAGTAACCAAAGGTAACGCTAGTTTCATCAGAGAACGACTTAGTTAACTTAAGATCATTAACAATTGAACCCATGTCATTTAGCGTTACATCGAATGTGTGAATACGCATTGCTAAATCGTCATCGCCGTAAGCTTCGCCTGCTGAGCCACCATTTGCATAAACAAGCGATGCACCATCACCAGCAATACTAGAAGCGATAGAGCTTGCAGATGCGACTTCAGCTGGAATAAGAGAAATAAAGTTACCGCTTACTGATGATGTTCTAAAGCGGTTTTCGATGCGCCAGTCGTTCTCTAAATCAAATGCTGCTTCAAAACCCACTGAGGTAACAACTGGGTTCATACCGTCGGTCATATCGCCTGTGCTGATTTGGTTATCACCATTTAAACGTAGAGTTTGTGTGAAAAGCGCTGAATGCGGCGTATCTGATTGTGCATCGAAACCTGGGATTGAATCACCATCTGAGTACATAGGCATAGGTAGGTAACCTACGCTCTTATCATCGAGGTGTTTAAAGTAAACACGAACATAACCAGCATCAAATTCTTTGGTTAGGTTTGCCTTAATTTGGCCACCTTTATTTGATGTATATCCGGTTTCACGTGGGCCTTCACCTTGGCGAACAAAGCCACCAATGTGATAGCGCACACTGTCGTTTAGGTAAGTACCATACTCAAAGTCTGTACGAATTGAATCATAATCAAGGCCTACCGTGGTCGATACACTGCCTGATTCGTTCTCACCCGTTTTTGAAATAAAGTTGATGATACCACCTGGGGCATCACTTGCTGCTGTTGATGCTGAGCCACCACGGATTGATTCAACACTTTGCACTGTTGAATCTAAGCGCATGAAAATGTCTGCATTACCAAAGGCAATATCGCCAAACTGCATTACAGGTAAGCCATCTTCTTGTAGTTGCAAGAATTTAGCACCGCCCGATGCAACCGGTAAACCACGTACCGCGATATTTGCGTTACCTTCACCACCAGTTGATTCTGAACGAACACCCGGGATTGTTCTAAATGCTTCTGCAGTAGAACGAGGTGTTGATACTTCAATTTCAGCTAATGTAACACTGCTAACCGATGAGCTTGATGCCATGATGGTTGTTCGGCGTGGTACACCGGTTACAACGATAGTTTCAAGGCCGCTTTTTTTAGCCTCAGGTTGTGCTTGCTCTTCTGCGTGTAAGTTTTGGCTTACTGCTAATGCAAGCGCGCTTAATGTATAAAGGGCATGTTTGTGTGTTGTCATAATGTGCCTCGTCTCAATCCCAGATGGTTTGTTGTCTAAATTGCTATCTTAATCGATTAAGTAAAGATAACAATAATTTTACACAGTGCAAGTCTTTTTAGCGAAAAACTTGCACAATTTATGTTCGATAATTGATTTTTAACGATTTTTATTTAGTGGCTTAATGCACTGTGCTGCGCTAAAGCTTGCTCAGCAGGGTTTCGTAAGTAGTTATATAGCATGGCTAAAAACAGTATACATGCGAAACCTGTTGCGAGATAAAAGCCGTAACGAATGTGGCCAAAGTAGTCACTGATCACACCCATTAATAATGGGCCTGCTGCCGCAGAAAGGGCAGTAAAAAACAAAATAACCCCAGCAACTGCACCGTGCTGTTGCACCGCAAAGCAAGAAATACCTTTTGAGTTTAAGGTTGGGTAGATCATCGACATGAATAGCCCTGATAAAGGGAGTAAGAATACCGCCCAGTCAACACCACCGAAGATTAAGCCTAAATAACACAGTGCAATTCCTAAGCTTAAATACAGCATTGCTGCTTGCCAGCTGAAGTGGTTCAGCAGCCACACCGCTAAGAAACGCCCAGCAGCGCGTAATATGAAAAATAAAGTCAGTGCATAGGTTGCCAGTAATTGCCAAGGGCCGTTGTAATCGCCAAGTAGAGTAGGCATCCACACGTAAATAGCCACTTCGGTTGCAACATAAAGGGCAATCGCTAATGAAAAACCCAGTGCATATGGGTTTTTCATCATACTCATGGTGGTTGCAAGAGAGGCCGGTTTTGCGTGTTCTTCAAGCTTTTTAGGTTTAGGGTAATCTGCACGCCAAGCAATTAAGGTTAAAATTAAGCATAAAACCCCAGCGATAACGTAAAGGTAGGTCCAGCTTACCTGTTGGGTGATTAAAAAGCTGACAAGTGCAGGGCCTACAATGGCGCCAACACCAAAAAAGCCTTCGACCAAATTCATGGTTTTTGTGTGCTCTAAATTGTTTTTAGAAATATCACCTAACAGCGCCAAAGCACCGGTTTTAAATAACCCAATTGCAAGACCAATACAGCTAAGCAGCACTACAAATATACTAAAACTACTGCTAACGGCGAACAGAAAACAACAAATGGTGAATATGCCGAGTCCCAGCATGATGGTTTGCTTGCGACCAAAACTGTCGGCAAGAAATCCTAAAAATAGGCCGCTGAATGCAATAAGTGCCATAGGTGCATAATGGAAAGCACTGGCTTGGGTCATGCTTAAATTAAATTCTTCGATAAGCTCAGGAATGATCATACCAACCGCATCAGAGGTCATCGCAAACATAAAAAACATCATGTATGTCAGCCATCTAATGGTTTGCAAAGGATCGTGTGTTCTATTCATTGTTGTGTCCCCACCGAAAGGTCTGCGCCTTTACTATGTATATTAGTGTATAAAAACTATAAAAACTGCTTGAATAATTTGCTGTCGTGGTTAAAGATATATCTTAATCGATTAAGTTTCAACTTGGTATTAACAATTATGATCAACAATAAAGTGCAATTAATCACCTACGCAGACCGTATTACTGGTCAAGGTATTGATGAATTAAGTAATTTATTAAATGGCCCACTTAACAATGTGTTTGCAGGTGTACATTTGTTGCCATTTTATAATCCGATTGATGGCAGTGATGCTGGCTTTGATCCTATTGATCATAGTGAAGTAGACTCGCGTCTTGGTGGCTGGGACGATATTAACGTGCTTGGTGCAAACTATGACCTTATGGCTGACTTAATTGTTAACCACGTTTCAGCACAATCTTTCCAATTTAAAGATGTACTCGCTAAAGGCAAGCAATCTGAATTTTGGGATTTATTTTTAACTAAAGACGATGTATTCCCAAATGGCATGTCTGAGGTTGAGCAACAAGCGATTTACCGTCCGCGTCCGGGTAGCTGCTTTACACCTATTGCGTGTGGTGATGGCCAAACCTATGATTTTTGGACTACATTTACCGATAACCAAATTGATATTAATGTGAAATCAACAGCGGGTATCGAGTATTTAAATACGGTGCTTGGCAAGTTTGCTGATAATAATGTCAACATTATTCGTTTAGATGCGGCAGGCTATGCGATTAAAGAAGCTGGCACAAACTGCTTTATGTTGGATGAAACATTTGAGTATTTAAATAAGCTTTCGGCACAAGCTAATGAAGCGGGTATGGAAACCATTGCCGAGATCCACAGCCATTTCCAGACTCAGGTTGAAGTAGCAAAGCGTGTAAATATGGTTTATGACTTTGCTTTACCACCCCTTATTTTACACAGCTTGTTTAGCAATGATGCGCAAGCTTTACTGAATTGGTTAACTATTTCGCCGCGAAACTGTTTAACGGTACTCGATACCCATGATGGCATTGGCATCATTGACGCAGGCCCAATGGGTGATAAACCGGGTCTATTAAACGCAGCGCAAATTGATAACTTGGTTGAAACCATTCACGAAAAGAGTGAAGGGCAAAGCCGCTTAGCAACTGGTGCAGCAGCAAGTAATGTCGATTTATATCAAGTTAACTGCACATATTACAATGCATTGGGCGCAGATGACTTTGATTACTTATTAGCGCGTGCGATTCAGTTCTTCGCGCCAGGTATTCCACAAGTTTATTATGGTGGCCTGTTCGCTTGTGAAAACGATATGGAATTATTAGCTCGCACCAATGTAGGTCGTGATATCAATCGCCCTTATTTAAATGCGCAAGACATTGATGCTGCGCTTGCTAAACCTGTGGTGAAAGGTTTAATCAAGCTAATTCAATTACGTAATGAGCACCCAGCATTTAACGGTGAGTTTATTGCGAAAGGTGAAGGCAGTGTGTGTCGTTTAAGCTGGCATGATGATACCAGCTCAATCGAGTTAAAAGTTGACTTTGCTAGCCGCGAAGTGATCATTGTCGATCACCGAGACGGCGAACAAAGCATTGTTAATTTGGCTGACTTTTTAGCTTAACTACTTTGACCCAATTGCAGTTGATAGTCGATTTCGGCTGTTTGCTGCTCTTTCGATAGAAACAAGGTCGCAGCAATGCGGCCTTTTTCTTCGCTATTTTGATGGACAGTTGTGAGTTTTGGCACAAATCGTTGGCCTTCATCTATGCCATCAAAACCAACAATTCTGACATCTTCAGGAATCGATAAGCCCATTTTTAATGCTTCGCGCATGGCGGCAAGGGCGATTAAATCACTCATGCACAACAGTACGTTTGGTCTTGGTGTGCTGCTAAGCGCTTCTTTGGCGGCAATGCTGGCATAGCGCTCGCTGCTTTCAGGAATATTCCATGTTCTATCATCACCCAGGGTGATGTCAGCATCGCTGATTGCTTGGTGATAACCACGCAGCCGTTGATGAGCAATCGACTGGCCGGCTTCAAATTCATGATGTTCGTATACTCGGCATAATACGTCGTTATCGAGTAAGCGCAGGCCTAAAATAGCAACCCGATCATCATTTTTTTGTAGTGCATGCTTGGCAATATCGAAACTGGCTTGTTGGTTATTTACGTTTACAGAGGCATCACGACCGATGTTAAAATCAACCGTTACCACATGTTTGGCAACCTGTTTTAACTGTTCAACAAGTTGTTTATTGCGTGGGCGACCATAACAAATAAAGCCATCAACAAAATCGACTACGCTATTTAGGTTATCGTTGTTACCTGAAAATAATAAAAGATTAATGCCATTTTTTTCGAGCACCGCCGATACACCGCGCATAAAGCTGCTAGCAACCGGATCTGAGACCATATATTCCACGCTGTCTGGTAGCACTAGGGCAACAATATTAAAGGTGCCTCGGCGTAATGATTGCGCCGCCTTGTTTGGGCCATAATAGCCGAGCTTTTTACAGGCCGCCAAAATTTCTTCGCGGCGTGCTTTCGATAATTGATCAGGACGATTAAACGCATTTGATACGGTGGCATTTGAAACGCCTAACTCTTTGGCAATACTTTTTAGCGTCCAAGTTTTTGGCTTTGTCATTGTAGGTTCTTAATCGATTTACTTAATGGTAAATTACCATATAAAGAGTCGAAAAAAAGTGTTTTTAGTCATAAAAATAGGCGTACCATAAAAGAATGAGTACGAGTGTGAGAAAAAGGCGAATAGTGAGTGATTTCTAAGTTACCAAAATGGGTTGAGATTGGCGCATTTATTTTGGCGCTGGTGGCTGGGTGTGTGAATGCGGTTGGTTTACTTAGCTTTGAGCATCAAGCGGTATCCCATTTATCAGGAACTGCAACCTTGCTTGGCGCAGACCTCATGCATGGCAATAGCCTTGATGCTTTACATTTATTAGGTGTATTACTGTCATTTTTAGTTGGGTCTGGTATTGCTGGGTTCTTGTTGCATAGTTCAGCACTTAAACTAGGTCGTCATTACGACACGGCATTATTGATTGAAGCAGGGCTTTTACTGGGCGCACTTTGGTTATTGTTTAATGGCTCGGGTTACGGGCACTTTTTGGCCTCTGCGGCATGTGGTTTACAAAACGCCTTAGCAACAACTTACAGTGGTGCAATTGTTCGTACCACCCATGTAACGGGTATCTTCACTGATTTAGGTATTATGTTTGGTCGCGTTTTACGTGGCGAGGCACTTGATAAACGTAAGGCTAAACTGTTCGGCCTAATCATTTTAGGGTTTATTTTTGGCGGCTTAGCAGGGGCATGGTTATTTGCAAAAATGAGCTTTGCGGCGCTTTATGTGCCTAGTGCTATTTGTATTTTACTTGCCTTGACCTATCGTGTTTATTCTCATCGCAAACCAGAACTTAATGGTTAGCGATACTTTTAGGTGTTGCGCCAAAGGCTTGTTTAAATACACGGCTAAAATGGCTTGGGTTATTAAAGCCTAATTGGTAACAAACTTGGCTAATCGCCTCGCCTTTTTCGAGCAATTTATACGCTTTTTGTAAGCGTAATTGTTGTTGCCAAAGAGCGGGCGTAACACCAAAGGCTAACTTAAATTGCTGATAAAATTTACTGCGGCTCATACAGGCTATCTTACATAACACATCAATATCAATATTCTCAGCAAGGTGCTGTTCTATATAACTTACTACATGGCTTAATGGGGTTGCGAGCTTGCCTTGCTTACAACTTGCTATCATTAAGTCTCGGCTTTGCTGCTGTAACAGACGGGTTATGAGTTCATTGAGTGATAGATCAATTAAGTAATCGCGGTGTTGCTCATTTTCGCTAAACAGGGTGATCATGCGCTCCAGCAGTTGTTGAGTTTGCAGGTTATGCTGTGCGTGCACTAACTTGGCTTGATATTGAAAAAAGTCATCTTGGGTAATTTTCTGGTTAAAATTAAGAGCATCAACTACTTGGCTTATTTTGTCGGTACTGATTTCAATCGCTAAACAGGTTGTTGGTTGATTAAGAGATGCATTGGGAAAATCGATTAGCACCCCTTGCTCTGGGGCAAGTACAAATGACTGGTTTGGTAAAAACTCTTCATGATAATCACTGTCGGCGACATGCATGATTTTTTTACCGCTGATCATGCCGCAAAATAATAATTCAGTGGAATGTAACGCCACTTTTTGGGCATCTAAATAGGTGTCGTAAATACTTAATTCAGCATGTTCGCCCGCAAAACTGACTTTATTTTCAATAAGCACATCAATACGTTGTCGTTTTTTATCTAAACTTCTATTGCTAACTGATGTGTTCATTGTTGCCTCGCTGTCGTCCTAAATTCTGGACAAATAGTCAAAAAGTCTGGACTAGGAATCAAGTGTGTTTTCAGTAACTGAGCTAACTTCAATTGTTAGCGGTTCATTAAACAATAACCTACCGCATGATTTAGTCAATGCTAAATAAAACACAACAATTTGAAGAGAGAACACATTATGATTTATGAAAATCCAGGTAGTGAAGGCGCAAAAGTTAACTTTAAAGCGCAGTATGAGAATTATATTGGTGGCCAATGGGTTGCCCCTGTAAAAGGAGAATACTTTGAAAACATTAGCCCAGTAAACGGTAAAGTGTTTTGTAAAGTACCTCGTTCATCAAAAGAAGATATCGAACTGGCACTTGATAAAGCCCACGATGCAAAAGCGGCATGGGGAACAACGTCGGTCACCGAGCGTAGCAATATCTTATTAAAAATTGCCGATCGTATTGAACAAAACCTAGAAATGCTGGCAGTGGCCGAAACCTGGGATAACGGTAAAGCAATTCGTGAAACACTTGCGGCAGATGTGCCACTCGCGGCTGATCACTTTCGCTATTTCGCAGGTTGTGTACGCGCGCAAGAAGGTTCAATCGGTGAGATAGACGAAACCACGGTGGCTTATCATTTTCATGAGCCACTAGGTGTAGTAGGGCAAATTATTCCTTGGAACTTTCCATTGTTGATGGCTGCATGGAAACTTGCACCAGCCCTTGCTGCGGGTAACTGTATTGTTTTAAAACCAGCTGAACAAACGCCAGCATCTATATTAGTGCTACTTGAAGTGATTGGTGACTTATTGCCTGCAGGTGTTCTAAATGTGGTAAACGGCTATGGTAAAGAAGCGGGCGAAGCGCTGGCAACCAGTACTCGAATCGCGAAGATTGCCTTTACTGGTTCAACGCCAGTGGGTTCACATATCTTAAAATGTGCTGCTGATAATATTATTCCTTCGACGGTCGAGCTAGGTGGTAAATCGCCAAATATCTTCTTCAACGATGTAATGGAAAAAGACGATGAATTTTTGAGTAAAGCGATTGAAGGAGCCGTACTTGCGTACTTTAACCAAGGTGAAGTGTGTACGTGTCCATCGCGTTTATTTATTCAAGAAGATATTTACGAGCAATTTATTGAGCGTGTTCTTGCTCGAACTTTACAAATTAAACGGGGTAACCCACTTGATACTGAAACCATGGTGGGTGCTCAAGCATCACAAGCTCAGTTTGATAAGATTCTAAGCTACATCGAAATTGGTAAAAAAGAAGGGGCCGAAGTCCTCGCTGGCGGCGAAGTGGAGCAACTGTCTGATGAGTTTAACGGCGGTTACTACATTCAACCTACACTATTAAAAGGCACTAACGACATGCGCGTGTTCCAAGAAGAGATTTTTGGGCCGGTAATTTCAATGTCGACTTTTAAAGATGAAGACGAAGCATTAGCCCTTGCTAATAGCTCAGAATTTGGTTTAGGTGCTGGTGTGTGGAGTCGAAACATGAACCGTGCTTATCACTTTGGTCGTAAGATTGAAGCGGGCCGTGTTTGGACTAACTGCTACCATATGTACCCAGCACACGCTGCGTTTGGCGGCTATAAAAAGTCAGGTATAGGCCGCGAAACACATAAACTTGCCCTTGATCATTACCAACAAACTAAAAACCTATTAGTAAGTTACAGTGAGAATCCACTGGGCTTCTTTTAAAAGCAATTTCTTATTGTTGTCGAAACTACCCAAACGCCACATCTAGTGGCGTTTTTATTTTATAGCGGGCATAAAAAAGCCCGGCGAACACACAAGCCAGGCTTTTCGACAACAATTTGGTTGAGTCACCGCAAGTGCAATGACTCGGAATAAAAAAGCTTAGAGAACACAAAAACTAAGCTTTTGACAACAATTTGGTTGAGTCACCGCGTGTGCAATGACTCGGAATAAAAAAGCTTAGAGAACACACAAACTAAGCTTTTGACAACAATTTGGTTGAGTCACCGCAAGTGCAATAACTCGGAATAAAAAAGCTTAGAGAACACACAAGCTAAGCTTTTGACAACAATTTGGTTGAGTTACCGCGTGTGCAGTAACTCGGTATATAAAAAGCCCAGAGAACACACAAGCTAGACTTTTTGTGACAACAATTCGGTTAGCGCAAACACTCTCAATGGTGTGAAGCTGTTTAGCGTAAAAGCGCTGATGGGTTAACTTTAGAGTAATCCTTCTAAACCGACAAACGATTAAAATAAACCTGATAGATGAATTTTTTTAATCTATTAGCATGTGAATTGTTTTTTATTGCCACAACAATGCCTTAGTGATTAAATAGGGTGTTTTTTAAACATAATAACTATTTAAAATGGATTTTTATGAAACGCTTGACGCTTTACTCATCACTCATCTTTACAGCTCTAAACTTTAGTTTTGGTGTGAACTTATCTCGCGCCGATGAGGGCAGTACAGTCACTCACTCTGAAATTAATTGGTCTGAACTTGCTATAAAAGATGTTGATGCGGCTTATCAGTTGTCGGTTATCAATCACCCAGGGATGCATGATGTACGTAACCCAGGTTTTGCAAAACAGCTCGAAAAAGCAAAGCAAGAAGGCTTAAAGCTGGCTGTAAAAGCGCATAGTTCACAAGGTTTTGCTGCGGCTATTGCACGTTTTAGAACTGTTCTACAAGATGGTCATGCTGGAGCGGTTGATACTCTACCTAGAGAACTAAAGCCACAAAGAAGTTGGCCGGGCTTTTCAACAGTTTGGCGGGGTGATGCGTTGAAAGTGTATTACAGTGAATTAGATACGGTTGCCAAAGGCGATAAGCTCGTAAGCTGTGATAATACTGCAATTAATACTTTGCTCGTTGAGCGTGTTTTTCGCTATTACGGCGAAGTAGAACAACCCGGTAGTTGGTGGAACCATGGCTGGCGACTAACGGTTGATGATGGAAACCCGTTTTTGTCGCCACTTGAAAGCTGCACGTTTGAAAAAGCCGACGGCTCTACTTACAGCTTAAAGTTAAACTGGCGTATTAGGCCTGATAGTGTCAAAGAAAAACTTAAAAATGCTTACAACGGCGATAAGTTACCAATTGAGCTCAATTGGCCTTTAGAGGATATTGCTTGGATCAGCATGCCAACTTATGCACCCAATGAGCAGCAGCAAGCAGATTATCAAACAATGCTGAGCGCCATTGAACAGCAACATAGTAAGTTAATGCAAGCTAAAGCTGTGGTGCTTGATCTTCGCCATAATCAAGGTGGCTCATCAATGTGGAGTGAACAAATAGCCTCAGCACTTTGGGGCAGTGAACAGTTTAAATATGGTCGCTATGAGTTACACAAAAATACCCAAGTGTGGTGGCGAACTTCTAAAGGTAATACTGACTATTTTGGCGATGTAGTCGCAAGCTATGATAAAGCTAGCCCTTGGCATCAATGGTTAAAGACAACCCACAAAAGTATGCAAGCTGCTTATGAAAAGGGTGAACAATTTTATGTCGAGATAGTCTCAGCAGAGCAACAAGCAATGCCAAAAAGCGCCAGTCAGTTTACTACACCTGTTTATGTGATTGTGCCAGGACAATGTGCCAGTGCTTGTTTAGATGCGCTGGATAGTTTTAAGCTTTTTGCAAACACACAATTAGTTGGCGCACCAAGTAGTACAGACTCTACCTACATGGAAGTGAGGCTCGAAACCTTACCTTCAGGCTTTGCTAAAGTGATTCTGCCGATAAAGGTCTATGTAAATAGACCCAGAAAAAAAGGCTTTTACTATCAACCTGATATTAAATTCAATGAACTTGAATGGACCACACAAGCGCTTGTTAAAATGATTGCTGAGTTGTAATTCAGCAGTATCTTTAGCAAAGCGTTTGGTAGACCCCTGAGGGGAGTTGAAGTGTTGACCTTACGTGAAGAAGAGCAACACTTTTTAAATTAAATTGTATATTAACAAGCTAATTCTGTAGCAGGCTCTTCTGCTAACCAGTTTAGAGCCGCCGTTTTTGACTTAAATACACTCATTACCATGCCGGCTCGTTTATACAAATTGCAGTAGGTATCACTCAACAAGCTACCGCCTTCAAGCCCTTCTTTTATCACTAAGGCTGTTTTGGCTGGCGCAATACCTTTACGTCGAAGCTCAACAAAATACACCATTAGTTTTTCAAGTGCCCCGGGGGTTGCCATGCATGAATTTTCAAACTCAACCAATTCAAACCATTGACCATAATCAGCGCTGAGTTTGTTGATGTAATCTTTTTGCATAAAAGAGTGCGCGTCAATAATCTCTTCGTTGAAAGGCCCTGTGGCAGTAGTTAAAAGCACATGCTCACGTTGATAAAACTCTACGAGACCATGGGGTTTAAAATCTTTGAATGGATAATGATTGGTTGATACTTTTTTATGCATCCGTTCAATCCCTGAATATTTATTGAGCTATTGATGATAGCAGTGAAATAAATTAATTCAATCTTTAGGTTTAATTGGTCGTTAAAATAATAACAAAAGTATTAGTTTGGATTACCAAGTAGACCCCGCCTGAATGTAAATTGCATTCTGCTCAGGGCCATGGGCTACATCTAAGCCAATACTAATACCGTAATGTTCATCAATTAAATAGCGAAAGCCTGCACCTACAGTATCTATGGTTTCAGCTTTCGATAAGTCAGAAAAGTTATCGGCTGCCCAGCCCATACCAGTAAACACATTGAGCTTTATTTTGTGAGTGATTTTATAGCTCGCTTCTGCTTCGGTAACAAATACATCAAGGCCTTGATAGCGAGTTGCAGACACACCGCGAAGGCTAATACTTGGCGGAATATAAACCGGTAAGCGTTTTTCACCACGGTTGTTAACTGAGTCATACTGCATGCGCAGAGCAAAGTTGAATTTATCGGTGTAACGCCAGTAATTTAAGGCGGTAAGCTTTAAGCTCGTGTAATCAACTTTACTGCCAATAGCCTCATCATAATATAAATATTCGGCCTTATAATTAAAACCGCGCTCAGGGTTAAGGGGGTTATCTCGGCTATCGTATTCTATTAATGGACCAATACCTGACGTATTTACATCAAGTGAAAGGTGGTCCTTGATTATATTGTTTTCGAGCAGAAAATCTTCGATAGGGTTTTCGGCTAAGCTTATTTCTACTTTACGATAAATCTGTTTAAAGCCGTAAAAGAAGTTACTGTCGTCATAGCGTAACTTAAGGTTTTGAAACACCGCTGGGCCTTCAATATTCAACGATAATGGTGTGAGTAGCTTGATCTCGTCGAAGGTATAAAAATCAAGGTTTATACTCGCCCAGCCAACAATCCCTTGATAGCGAATTCGGTCTTCATCCCAAAAGGTAATGTGGCCAACAGCACCGCCTTTGGTACCATTTTTAGTGCCCATCAGGCCCACTAAACTAATGCTTTGTGGTAAGGTAGAGCCTTCTTTTTTCTTCTTTTTGGCCTTCTTTTCGTTATCATGAAAAAAAAGGCCAACAACACCAAGCCCAGGCCCTACAGCTGGCTCTGTAATAAAAGTCGGTATGGGTAAAAATGAAATGGGCTCATCAACTTTTTGCTGTTGATTACTTAACTGCTGCTCTGCAGGTTTTATTGCATATTCATCGTAACTTGATGCAAAACTTTGCGTGCTTAGCAAACTTGCTGTAAGCATATTTATTAGTACAACTTTTTTCACTTAATCCCTTACCTTGTTGTTTCTTGATATTTCAAATTTTAATTTATAGCTGATAATTAAATTCGAGACGATGATCGCCATCCATAAAATCAACGTTTTCATTCCAGTTTGCGAAATAGCGTAGATTCATACGCGGGTTAATTTGGTAACTTGCTGCAAATTCATGAGTCAAAATATGGCTTTGGTTTAGACCGTAGTAGTGGTCTTTATAGTTATCGCTACCGCCGATAGTTGTTAGCCAAAATGGATTGTAGTTAAGCCAAATTTTATCGTTAATAGTAATTTTTGCATACATACCCACTAAACCATAGGCTCCCATAATGGAATAACCACTGTCACGACTACCATCATCTTCTAACGTATTTTCACCGAGCGATGCACCCACACCAGCTAACGGGTAAAAGGTAAAACGCCCCATAGGTTTTAGTGCTTTTATATAGCTATACGAAACATCCATACTTTCGTCAGCAACAAGGTTGGCATTTAGGTTATAGTTGGCATCAATCTGTGTTGCACTCATAGTGCTTAAGTCAACTGAGAAGTTTCGAAAGCGGAATGAGTCAATTGAATCTGTCGTTTTGCTATCGCTCTCCCAGCCTAGCGCATCGCCATATATGCCTTTTACTTCAAACACATTCATGCCGGCAGTTGTTGCTATGCCCGTATCGTATGCTTGGCCAACTTTGAAATTGAGCCCTTTATTTGTAGCGCCAACTCCTACTTGAGTATAAACGGCCAGAGGGTCTGACATGTCTTGTACTTCTTTTTGCTCAGCCGCATGGCTCGAAGCTGCAATCATAAGCGTTAGTAAAGAGGGGAATCGAAGAGAAGTCATGTGTTTTCCTTACACAAAAGTTTGAAAAATTAATGTTTTTTTAGTTTATATAAGTTGAAATTAGATACTTTTAGCTTAATAAATTCTCGACTTCAGCCTCTATCTAAAGAGGCATCAATTTATTCCTTTCTAAAATAAAAATAGCATAAAAATAGTGACAAATGCGAGAACAAAAATCGAACAAGCCTCAGTAAATAAAACGAGGCAATCAAAAAGCACTTAAGTATTGTTTTGCTATTGTTTTTCAGTGGCTTAATAAAAATGTGTGATTTTTGTGGAAATTTGATTTAAATCGTTTTTGCCGCTTTTAGAGACTAGACTGGTTTGTTTTTTAATCTATACTGAAAGCTGCTCATCTAGAGTAAAAAGTACTATTAATGAAAAGGGATGATTTATGAAAAAACTAATAGCGGCGGCTATCTGTGGCTTGGTTTCAACGGTAAGCCTTGCTGCAGATAAACCGAACGTATTAGCCATTATGGTTGATGACGTTGCGCCAATCTCACTCAGTGCATACTCGCACGGTATGACCTACCCAACCCCTAATATTGATCGCATTGCTAACGAAGGTGCATTGTTTACAGATCACTATGCACAACCTAGTTGTACAGCGGGTCGTGCTGCGTTTTTAATGGGGCAATTACCAATTCGAACAGGCTTAACAACAGTGGGCCAACCAGGTAACCCACTTGGCATAAAAGAAGCCGATCCTACGTTAGCTGAATTTTTAAAAGATCGCGGTTATATGACTGCGCAATATGGTAAAAACCACCTAGGTGACTTAGATGAGCACTTACCAACAAAGCATGGCTTTGACGAATTTTACGGTAACTTGTACCACCTCAATGTATCTGAAGAGCCAGAGCAAGCGGATTACCCAAAAGATCCTGAGTTTGTGAAAAAGTTTGGTCCACGTGGTGTTATCGAATCTTACGCTAATGGCAAAATCATTGATACCGGCCCGCTTACTCGCAAACGTATGGAAACCTTTGACGAAGAAGTGTTAGAGCGCTCACTTAACTTTATGGAACGTGCAGTTAAGGCGAAAAAGCCATTCTTTATTTGGCATGCGTCTAGTCGTATGCACGTTTACACACACTTAAAACCAGAAAGCCGTCATTTAGCGACGGGTATTAGCTCTGAAGAAGACGTATTTGGTAGTGGCCTGATTGAACATGATGGCCATGTTGGCAAGCTGCTTGATAAACTTGATGAGCTAAAAATTGCCGATAACACCATTGTTATTTACACCAGTGATAATGGCCCTGAGCAATCAAGCTGGCCAGATGCAGGTACAACTGAATTCCGCGGTGAAAAAATGACAACCTGGGAAGGTGGCGTACGTGTGCCTTTCTTAGTTCGTTGGCCAAACAAAATACCAAAAGGCTTAAAGCTAAATGGTATTTCATCGCATGAAGATGTTTTCCCTACAATTGCGGCTGCATTAGGCGAAAAGAACTTACGTGAAAAGCTTAAAAAGTCAGACAAAGTGTATATTGATGGTGAAAACAACCTAGCATACTGGACTGGTAAGGCTGATAAGTCTGCGCGTAACTATTTCTTCTATTACTATGAGTCACAGCTTACAGCAGTGCGTTTTGGTCCATGGAAAATGCACTTTGCGACTAAACCAAATGGCTTATATTACGAAGACATGGTAACTCATAGCATGCCTAAACTATTTAACTTACGTAAAGATCCATTAGAGCACTATGATGGAGTAACAGGATTTCACCAAATCATGCGTAAGAGCTGGTTGCTACAGCCAATCATTGCTAAGTTAAACGAACATGTACAATCTTTTGTAGAGTTCCCACCGCGTCAAGAGTCAGCGTCTCTTAACGTGAATGAAGCAATCGAAAAAGCAAAATCACTAAACTATGGTCATTAATTATTGACCATAAGTTAAGTTGAAAAGGGCCTACTTGGCCCTTTTTTAATGCTTAATGATTAATACTATTCATCATTTCGAGCTGTTTCACAAACTGCTCAATTTGCTGGTTACCCGGTACCAAACGGGCTAGGTTTCTAGCATAAAACAGCGCTTGGCTGTAGTTTTCTTCTGCCACATACCACTGCGCCAAACTGTAGCTGATATCTGGGTTATTTGGTGTTAGATTAAAAGCGCGCTCAAGGGCTGATATTGCAGCTGGCATATTGCCTAAATCTTGTAATAGCAGGGCGTAGGTAAACTGATAGTTTGCATTTTCTTGTGCAAACTGTACTGCTTTTTGTAAATGAGTAAGGGCGGTGTCTTTTTGTTTTGTGCGAATAAGGCTCATTGCCAGAGCATAATGAATATCGCCGCTTTCTGCGTTAACGTCTAAGCCTTGTTTTAAGATAGCTTGCGCTGCTTTTTCATCGCCTTGGTTTCGGTATAAATCAGCTAAATTGACATAAGCAGGAGCAAAAATAGGCTCAACACTAATTGCTTGTAGGTAATGTGTTTTGGCTTGCGCTGGCTTTTGTAGTGTGAGTGCCAGATTACCTAAATTGGTATGGGAATAGCCACGCTCTGCTTGGTATTGTTGAATGCCTTTGTACTCATCAAGGGCTGCATTTAAGCGTTTGCTGTCTTGCTCGTTGAGCCCAGTAGGGAACGGCTGAGTTAACATGGCCGCCAGTGCTCTTGCAGCTTCGGCTCTGATGGGTAAATGCTCATCATCTAAAAGCGGGTTTAATAAGCGCCAGCGCTGATTGATATCAAATGGCATCGCCGCTTCAATGGCGGCTTGGCGTTTTAATGGTTCGCTGTCTTTTACTGAGCGAGCAATCGCAACGACAGCGTTGTTATCTGGGCTTGTGGCTAAACGGCTTAATGCTGATGCGCGAATAATCTCAGGAAAGCTTTTATCTTGCACGATTTTGGTCAGCATGGTTGAGGCATTTGGTAAACGGTTATCGGCGGCATAAAACGCTTCAGAAAAATGCGCAGTGCCAAGGTGTTTTGAATTTGGATGCCAGTCTTTTATTTTGCTAACCGCCCACTGCGGCGTCTTGTCTTCATGGCAGCTATTACAGGCATTTGGAGCATTTGTTTTTAATGTTAAATCTGGGCGTGGTACCCGGAAGCTGTGGTCGCGCCTTGCATCAACTTGCATATAGGTGGTGGCAGGCATATGACAATCAACACATTGGCTACCTTCACTTGCCACTTTATGACCGTGATGTTTCGGCGTATCGAACACCTCTTGGCTATGACATTGCGTACAGGTTTGATTGCCCGGTAGCTTTAATTTACCCGAATGAGGGTTATGACAGTTACTACAGGTAACCCCTGCATTGAACATTTTACTTTGTAAAAATGAACCCCATACATAGTCTTCATCCCACACTTGACCATCAACATGATAAAGCTCAGGAGTGAGTAAAGAGCCTTGAAAGCTTTGTAAAAAACTATGAGGGTCTTTGCGGTCATCAAGCTGTGAGCGGCGAGCATGACAGGTTGCACACACTTGCACTTGCTCGCTTTTTACCAGTGGCTGCACGCTTTGCATACTGCCATCGGCTTTTTGGGTAAAAAGCGGAGTTTGCTTTTTAATATTATGAGTAAAGCCCTTATCGGCAATACTGCTATCGCCATCAGCCCATTTTAAATGAGCTTGTGGATCGCCATGACACGCTTTACAGCTCACGTTAATGCTTGAATAACTCGAATCAAAGCTATTCGTTTTAAGGTCAAATTGCTTTTTGAAATCAGTTGAGTGGCAATCGGCACACATGTGATTCCAGTTTTGGCCTTTTTGCGACCAATGAAATAGGTCGTGTTTTTTTTGTTCCGGGTGCAGTACAAACCAGCGCTGACCGCCTTGTGCTTTACTGCGTGAGTCCCATGCAAATGGAAACAGCTGAATGTGGCCTTGGCCCATATCAAACATGTATTGCTGCAATGGCTCATAGCCAAATGTGTATAAAACAGGGTAGTCAGTCAGCTTGCCATCAAGGTTTGGCATGCTTATAAAAAGTTGTTGGTCTTGTTGATAAAAGCGTGCTCGCTGACCTTGGTAGTCAAGGGTTTGCTCATTGAAATTACCAAGCACTGTAGTGGGAGTGGCTTTTTCCATAGCATGAAAATGATGGGATGTTTGCCAATCTTCAACTTGGCTTTGATGACAGTTAATACACTGGGGTTCTGCAAACGCATTGAATGCGAAAAAGCTGCATAACAGCCAAGCCAATCTTATCACTGAATAAATCCTTTTTATTTTTACCACATGCACTTAGAGTTATATCAGTTTGTTGCTGATAAGCAAAGTCGGCTTATTAAAACGAGGATGTAAAAAAGCCCGAGAAACTCGGGCTTAGTAAGTTATAAACTTTTCTTCGGTGGCAGCGCGACGTTAGCAAAGATAAGCCCCGCTACTAATGACATGAAAATCAAAAATGTTTGCTGGCCAATATGGTCTGCATAAACGAAATCTTGGCCTTCAATAAGTGAGTTCAAGCCAATATAGGTTTTACTACCAGGTACCAATACGATCAGTCCTTGCATAGCTACAATAGAGGCTGGAGCATTGACAACGCGGTTGAATAAGTTGCTAAAAACGCCCACGGCTAATGCGCCTACAAATGTACCTAATGTGTAGTCTAGGTACATGGCTGAACCAATACTTGTACCATACGCGATAAAGCCAGATGCAATAGACCAAACTGCATGCTTTAGCTTGGTTCTAAAAATCACGATTAGGCTGCTACATAGCATGAATATAGCTAGCCAAGCTGTCCATTTGGGTAAAGGCTCAGGTTGCACAAAGTCACTTTGGCCAAAAATAGCAAAACCAATACCAATACCAATAAAGGCGCCAAAATACAGCTTAAACAGCAGCATGAATGAGTCCATCACCCGAGCTGTACCAGATACTAAATGCCTTGCCGCTAACTCTGCCAAACCTAGGGCTAATGCTAAGCCGGGTATAAACACAATGATGGCAGAAAGTACCACTAGTCGTATGTTAATTTGGGCGTCAATATAGACACTAATAGCACAGGCTATAATCGCCGATACGATGGCAACTAATGGTTCAAGCATATGGGCAACACGTTTAGAGCGTGTTGACCAAAGTACAAATAAATACACCACTAAGGTAATAAGCGCTGACCAAAATACATCATTCCAGCTAGTACCCATCAACATGGCAAATGCACCACCCGAAGTCGCAAACGCAACGCCAGTCATAAATTTATTATATGGGTTTGGCATGGTGTAAATAATATCGAGCTGTTTATCGACCTCTTGTAGCGTCAGCTCGCCATTAAGCATTTTGTTTACTAAGTCATCGGTATCTGCCAGCGAGCCTAAGTCATGATCGCCCGGATCAACACGCGCAACATGGGTGTACTCTTCTTCGTGCCCATCTGTCCAAATAACAAATGTCACTGATGTTGGCGACATAACAAAAGATGATTTCAAACCGAGGTAAGTCGCAACTTCCATTAAGTGCGCTTCTAGTCGGTATGCAGGTGTACCGTATTTATGAAGCATTTTGCCAAGCTTCACGATAAATTTTCGTTTTTCAGTAAACGTTGCGGTTTTCAAAGGCGTTTTGAACCAAAGGTTAAATTGTTCAGTTAAGGATAGACCAAAATTCAATAAGATATAGTCTAATCGCTAGACTATATCGCTTAAATTGACCAGCGCGATTTTAGCGACAAAAGCTGCTATGTCTAGTGTTATTTACGGCAAAATTACTTATTTTTTGCTTCAATCCACTGCGCCATGTATTGGGTTGAACGCATGGTGTGATGTTTGAGCATTTGGCCGGTAAAATTTTGCTGTCTATGCTGCGCTAATGACTCACTAATGGCGGTGATTTTAGCGATTAACTGCGACTGAAGTTTTGATTTATCATAATATTTTTGCAATAACTGCTGGCCATTTTGCTGTGCCTGAGTAAATAACGCTTCATCTTGATAAAGTGCCACTGCTGCATCTGCAAATTGCTGTGCATCTTCACAGATTGCGCCTGACCAAGGCTCATTTTGATGCATGCCTTCACTGCCAATAGGAGTTGTTACGCTCGGCGTTTGCATGATCATCGCTTCGAGTAACTTACCCTTAATACCAGCCCCAAAACGCAGTGGCGATAAACATACTCGGGCATCTTCCATCACTTGATAAGCATCATCAGCCCAGCCTTTGATCAAGAAGCCGGTTTTTGGATTGTTAAGTGCTGTTGCCTTTGGTGGCGGGTAAGAGCCATAAATGTGGAGTTCGGCATCGGGTAATTGTTTGCGGATCAGCGGCCAAATCTGTTGTAAGTACAATACTGCATCCCAGTTTGGCGCATGACGAAAATTACCTATGGTCATAAAGTGTTTACGCTCTGAAAATGCTTTGGTGCTGGTGGGGATATGCTGTAAATCAACCAAAAATGGTAAGTGGTGAAGTAGGGCGTTATCGACTTTGAAAACGTCATTGAGTAGCTGCATCTCGTAATGCGAGATAATTAAGCTGATGTCTGAGCGTAAAATAGCGGCGATTTCTCGCTTGGCAATATCGCTGTGTAAATCACTATGGCTGAATTCTCGGCCTGCTTTATGAGCGTCGTGACGGGCATTTCTTAGACACTGTAAATCTTCGGTATCGAGAACTTTAAGAGCGTTAGGGCAGTATTTGTCGACTCGCCAACCGAACTGCTCTTCCATCATAAAGCGATCAAACATCACAATGTCTGGGTTATACGCTTGCACGTACTCATCAAAGCTTGAGCAGTTTAATGCAATGACCCGTGTGGTAATGCCATCCTCGCTGAGATCCACCATGTGTTCGGTTTTTTGCGCAGGGCTTGCAAATTCGACTTGCCAGTTTTCTGCGCGAAAGGTGCGCAGGAGTGACATCATGTGGGTGCCGGCTGCCGACGAATTAGGCTCAGGCCATACATAGCCGATCACTAACACTTTTTTCATTGACTTGAATCTCGTATTTTTAAGTTAACATCCACCAAGGTGCGAACTGGGGGTGTTGATTTATCTAATAGTTCTTTTAGCACCTGACAGGTGCGTTTACCGATTTCATCGGCATTAATGGCGATGGTTGAAAGGGAAGGCAACATTAAGCGCGAATCTTCTAAGTCATCAAAGCCAATAACTTTGATGTCTTTACCCGGCTCTAGGCCGTGTTGGCGCATAGCTTCAATCGCGCCGTAAGCAATCACATCATTAAAACAGACAATGGCTTTGGTATTTGGCGCTTGTTTTATAAGGGTATTAAAGGCTTCTCGGCCACCTTGGCGGTTTGTTGGTGCTTGAATAACGGGTTTTTCGTCAGTGATATTAAATTGCTCAAGCGCAGCTAAAAAACCACTCAAACGTTCATGGTAATCAGATATTTCTGCCGTACCACCTAAAAAGGCTACCTCTTCTATGCCTTGCGATAAAATATGGCTGGTCGAAATATGTGTGCCTTTTTTGTTATCAGGCAAAATACACGGCGCTGCTGAAAAGGGAATTTCACGCATGATATTAATAACCGGAAAACCACTATTTATTAAATCATCTTGCCACTGCTGCTGTGTGCCCGGAGCCGGACACATAATAAACGCCGATACGTTGTATTCTTTTAGGGTTTTCACCACTTGAGTTTGCCTTTCGACACACTCCGCAATATTCACCAGCATTGGCAGCATGCCAAGCTCAAAGATGTGTTTTTCGAGACCAACAGCAAGCTGAGCTGAATACGGGTTGGTTAAGTCATTTATAACCAACGCGACTAGGTTTGAGCGCTTGCTGCGTAGTGCTGCAGCGTCGCGGTTATACACATAGCCAAGCTTATCAATGGCAGCCAGTACTTTTTCTTTACTTTTTTTACTGACCTTATCACTGTTGGTAAGGACCAAAGACACCGTTGATTTTGAAACCTGTGCTTGTTCAGCAACATCCCAAATTGTGACTTTGCCTGTCGATTTTTTCATTTTTATTAGCAAAAAGTGGCGAATAGAGTGCTTTTATTTTAGCGTAATTTAGCTGTTTAAGTCACTGATTGGCTGCCAAAAGGGCCTAAACTCTTTATGAAATGCTGCAAACATGTTCTACTTGTTTACAGAATCGAAAATAAAAACGAAAAAGGAACGAACATGAAAGCATTTAAACTGCTTTTTGCGCTAGTTATTGGCGCAGCTGTTTGCACACCCAGTTTTGCTAATCAAGGTTATCAAACTCCATCGCCTGCACTGGCTGCTGTGGTTGATGCTAAGCTTGCACCAAGTAGTTATTTATCGAATGATGGCCAGTGGCTGGCGTTATTTGATAGAAAACGCATCGATACCTTACAAGACTTAGCCAAAGAAGAGTTGAAACTTGCGGGTATTAAGCTTAATCCTGCTAATTTTTCGCGCTCAAGAGTGCGTAATAAGTTCACATCTTTAGTGCTTAAGCATGTTGAAACCGGTTCTGAAATTGTTGTATCTGGTTTGCCAAATGGCATTTTACGCTCACCAAGTTGGTCAAGCGATAGTCAATACTTGGCGTTTGTGGTTGAGCAAGAATCGAGTGCTAACTTATGGGTTTATAATGTAAGTACTAAGCAAGCCCGCCAGTTAAGTGATACACCACTTAATTCAGTGCTAACGCGCACGCCTTATACTTGGTTGCCAGATAGCAGCGCCATTGTAGCTAATGCAGCGGTTAATATTGGTAAAGCACGTATCAGCAACGACAGCTCGCAGATTGTGCCAGTTATTCAGCAAAGTAGTGGTGAAAAAGCGCCTGCGCGTACTTATCAAAACTTGTTAACTAGCCCATATGATGAAGCACAATTTAAGTTTTTTGCGCAAAGCCAGCTGACTTATATTCCGCTTAGTGGTCAAGGCCAACCAATTGGTCAACCGGGCTTAATTAAATCGTTTTCGGTCTCACCTGATTCAACCAATATTTTGGTTGGCATGATTGATGAGCCTTTTTCTTATCAAGTGCCTTACAGCCGATTTGCTGCGACTTGGCAAATTTGGGGAATGCGTGGCTATACGCTTGCAGAGCTTGCGAAGCAGCCTTTAGCAGATAACATTCCACAAGGTTATGACAGTGTGCGTACTGGTCGCCGCGAATTTCAATGGCGAGCAGATCAAGGCGCTGAAGTAATTTGGGCTGAAGCACAAGACGGCGGTGATATGAAAACCGACGTTCCTCATCACGATTACCTTTATAGCCTAAGAGCACCATTTAAACGTGATGCTAAGTTATTTGCTAAAGTTGAACGCCGTTTTGATTCAATTACTTGGGGCAACGGTAATGTTGCTCTGTTATCTGAATGGCGCTTTAGCGACCGACAAGTTCGCACATTTGTTATTCAACCACGTAATGCAGATAAAAATCGCGTGTTATTTTCTGAGCGCAGCTATAACGATGCCTACAAAAACCCAGGTTACCCAATTTATGAAAAAAATGATTTGGGCGCTGATGTATTAAAAGTTGTTGGCGGGCGTTATCTTTTCTTACGCGGTAATGGTGCATCTGAGCAGGGGAATATTCCGTTTTTAGACCGTTATGATGTAAAAACTAATACCACAACACGCATTTGGCAATCAGAAGCGCCATACTATGAGCGTGTGCGTGCCATGCTTGATGATGAAGGCGAGCGTTTAATTACTATTCGCGAATCTAAAACTGAGCAACCTAACTTTTTTATTCGCGACCTAGACGATAAAACCCTGACTCAACTTACGACTTTTGAGCACCCTTACCCAGAATTTAAAGGGGTGACTAAAGAGCTAATTCGATACAAGCGTGATGACGGCGTTGAGCTTAGTGGTACGCTTTATTTTCCGCCTGGTTATGATTCAACTCAAGGCCCGTTACCGGTTCTAATGTGGGCTTATCCGCTTGAATATAAAGATAAAGCCGTTGCGTCACAAATGCGCGAGTCGCCGTATGAGTTTACTTATATCGGTTATTGGGGGCCAATGCCTTATCTTGCAAAAGGTATTGCTGTATTTGACGACCCGAAGATGCCAATTGTGGGTGTTGATGGTAAAGAGCCAAACGATTTATTCCGTAAGCAGCTGGTGGCAAGTGCTAAGGCAGCGGTTGATGTACTTGTTGAAAAAGGTGTGGCAGATAAAAACAAAATTGCCATTGCTGGTCACTCTTATGGTGCCTTTATGGTGGCGAATTTATTAGCGCACAGCGACTTATTTAAAACCGGTATTGCCCGCAGTGGTGCTTACAACCGCACCCTAACGCCATTTGGTTTCCAAGGTGAAGAGCGTGATTTTTGGCAAGCGCAAGATGTGTACGCGGCTATGTCACCGTTTTTCCACGCTGAGAAAATCAATGAGCCTATGCTGATGATCCATGGTCAAGAAGATCCTAATTCGGGTACTTTTCCAATGCAAAGTGAGCGTATGTACGCTGCATTAAAAGGCTTAGGTAAAGAAGCTCGCTTAGTGATGTTACCTTATGAGGCGCATGGCTATCGCGCTCGTAAGAGCTTGCTGCATGTACTTTGGGAGCAAGAGCAGTGGTTAGATAGATACTTATTAAGAGACGAAAAACCCGCAGAGCCAGTTGCCGTTGACGGTGTTACTCAGTAATTTGTTAAATATTAAAAATCCCCGCCTTATAGCGGGGATTTTTGTATTGCCTACTTGCATATTCCTATTCGTAGATAAACGGTTAGCAAATAAGAGGAAATGTTGTTCATGTTTATAATTCCAGATACCGACAAGAAAATTCGAGCAAAGATATCTAGCTATAAATACTAAAACTACGTTAATCACGTACAGGTTTGCCATCTATACGTTGTTTGCGTATACTTTGCCAATGAAAAGTGTATTTGTTGAATCAACTATATTTGAAAAGTACCGTAACGAGTATCTTAGCGATGAAGAGTTTAGGGTTTTCCAAGCTGAATTAATGTCTAAACCTAAACAGGGGGATGTTATTCAAGGTACAGGTGGTTTACGTAAGGTGCGAGTTGCTGGCAAAGGTAAGGGCAAGCGCGGTGGCTTTCGTGTTATTTATTATTTCCTTGATGAAAAACATCGTTTCTACTTATTGACCATTTATGGTAAGAGTGAAATGTCTGATTTAACAGCAGATCAAAAGAAACATTTAAAGGCTTTTATGGAGATTTGGCGTAATGAGCAGTCGTGATTTATTTGCAGAGTTAAGTTCTGCACTTGTTGAGGCTAAAGAGCATTCAGAGGGCAAGCTAACTCTTAAAACGCATCAAATTAACGACATTAGTGAGTTAGACATCTCACCTGATGAAATTGTAAGTATTCGTGAGCAATTTAATATGTCACGGGGTGTCTTCGCTCGTTTGCTGCACACATCATCTCGTACCTTAGAAAACTGGGAGCAGGGGCGAAGCGCACCAAATGGGCAAGCAGTAACTCTTCTAAAGTTGGTTCAGCGTCATCCTGAAACTCTTTCGCACATAGCTGAGCTATAACTCTCAGCGTTAGGAAAAGAGTGTTTTTTGGAAATATTACTATTCCTTACATTATTTTAATAAGCTCACTAGCTTTTTGTTATCGGTTTTAATTGCTCGCTTAACCAATCAATAAACACTCGGGTACGCCTTGGTAAATGGCGTCGATTTGGGTAGACGATATTCATAGGCATGGGCGGCAAATTATAGTCAGGTAAAACTTGGATAAGTTCACCACGGCTGAGCTCGTCAAGAACTCCATGACGAGGCACTTGAATAAGGCCAAGCCCTGCTAAGCACGCTGCTTTGTAGGCATCCGTGTTGTTAACTGTAAGTTGTGATTTCATGGTCAGGGTTTGCCAATCGCCTTGTGTATCTTGGTATTCAAAGCCGGGGTCAAGTTGGCCGAGTGTTTGGCTATAGCGAACAATGTAGTGCTCGGCTAAATCGCTAAGTTCTGTGATGTTGCCGTGTTTTTTAATATAACCTGGGCTTACACAGTTAATCATCGGGCAGTGGCCAATTTTTTTCGCAATCAGCGATGAGTCTTCTAAATTACCGACTCGCACTACACAATCAAAGCCTTCTTCAATTAGGTTAACTCGTCTGTCAGAACTACTCAGTTCAATCTCTAATTGCGGGTGTGCAGATAAAAAGCTGTCTAGATTCGGTAGCACTAAACGTCTGCTAATTGGCTGTGGCATATCTACTCTAAGACGCCCTGATAACGCTTCGTCTTTTTTATGAAATAGGGTTTGTAGTTCGTCTATATCAGCAAGCATATCTTTGCAGCGCTGATAAAAAACCGTGCCTTCGTTGGTCAGCGTAACTCGTCTTGTTGTGCGGTTTAGAAGCCGAGCACCTAACGTATCTTCGAGTTGTTTGACCAACTGCGAGACAGATGATTTAGGCATGCTCAGTGCAAGTGCTGCAGCTGAAAAGCTTTTTAGCTCTGCAACCTGAACAAAGGTTTTCATGGCATTTAGTTCATTCATGATTGTTTGTTATTTACGAACAGTTAATTCAATTTTACATGGTTTATCTGGTTTTGCAGTGTAAATATACTGGTTGCTCACAATTACTTCAAAGCAAAAGGTAAACATGATGAGCAATAGAATTGCAGTGATCACAGGTGGTAATCGCGGTTTAGGTAAAAATACAGTTTTAAGTTTGGCACGTAAGAGCATTGATTGCGTATTTACTTACAGAAGCCATAAAGATGAAGCACAGCAGGTTGTAGAAGAAGTAGCTGCACTGGGGGCAAAAGCCGTCGCCATTCAACTTGATGTGAGCGATATTTTAGGTTTTGCTGAATTTAAACAAACACTTGAAAGTACCTTGGCAACACAATGGCAAACATCTCGATTTGATTATTTAATTAATAACGCAGGCCATGGCAGTGATAGTGCATTTGCTGATACCAGTGAAGCTATGTTTGATAATTTGATGAATGTACATGTAAAAGGGGTGTTTTTCTTAACGCAAACACTGCATGAGATGATCAATGATGGTGGGCGTATTATTAACTTATCTTCAGGGCTGACACGTTTTGCATTACCAGGAAAAGCGGTCTACGCCACCATGAAAGGGGCCGTTGAGGTATTAACCAAATACATGGCAAAAGAACTGGCTGGTCGCAATATTGCCGTGAATATCGTCGCTCCAGGCGCAATTGCCACTGATTTTGGTGGCGGTGCTGTCCGTGATAATGAGCATGTAGCTCAATTAGTGAGTTCATCTACAGCCATGGGGCGCGTTGGTCAAGCTGATGATATTGGCCCTATGATTGCGCAATTACTCGGTGATGAAAACCGTTGGGTAACCGGGCAACGAATAGAAGCATCGGGCGGTATGTTTTTATAAGCCTGTTAGCAATCGCGTGTTTGTTTGCTTATTTAAGTGAATGTGATTTAATCGCTTTCTCTTTTTAAGCAATAAACATGTGATTGCATTTATGCTCGATTTAGCAGTACTCGCGGTTTTTATTCCGACCTTTTTCTTTGTTTCTATTACACCTGGTATGTGTATGACGCTTGCCATGACGTTAGGGATGAGTGTGGGCGTTAGACGTACGCTGTGGATGATGGTCGGCGAGGTGTTAGGCGTTGCCACGGTAGCCATTGCTGCGGTGATTGGGGTTGCTAGTATTATGCTTAATTACCCTGAGTTATTTGCCTTTTTAAAATACTTAGGTGGTGCGTACTTAATTTACCTAGGGGTTAATATGTGGCGCGCTAAAACCAGCTTTAAACCTAGCGATGATACACAGCAACAAATTGGTCGTGGGCAATTATTTTCGCAGGGTTATATCACTGCCATTGCAAACCCAAAAGGGTGGGCATTTATGATTTCTTTACTCCCTCCGTTTATTAATGTTGATTTAGCGGTTGCTCCTCAGCTTGCGGTATTAGTGAGCATTATTATGCTGAGCGAATTTATCTGTATGTTGATTTACGCAACAGGCGGAAAGAGCTTAAGGCTGTTTTTAGATAAAGGCGATAATGTGAAGTGGTTAAACCGTATTGCTGGCGCGTTAATGATGTGTGTGGGCGTTTGGCTGGCGCTAGGCTAATACTAATTTGGATAATACCCATCCGAATACGGCAAATGGGTATTATCCTTGTAGCGTCTTAATCAACTAACTCAACTTGCTTAGACACATGGTTAAAGCACAGTTTTAATGTATCAATGGCAGTTTTTGTTTTTGCCGCTAAGCTGTCTCTGGCTGGTGTTACGGCATAAACAGTGTAATTTGGCATTGCCCACTCAGGTGCGATTTCAACCAGCTCTTTCGATTTTAGTAAATGCCTGACTTCTGGCTCTGGTAATACGCCATAGCCAACACCATCACACACTAATTTAATTAAGCTTTGCATATTATTTACGGTGATCTTTGCTTTCGGTAACGGCTTGCTTGCCAGCGTTGACGGGTTAAACGCATTACTGTCGGCGTTGCTGTGGGCGATACGGGCAAAGTTGCCAAGGTCTTCCCAATTGGCTTTATCGAGTTTGCTAATTGCATGGTCTTTATGAGCACATAGCTTTAACGGCCAAGTTGCTAATTTACGAGCAACGAGGTTTGAGTCAGTTAATGGGCCAATCGCAATCGCTAGGTCAGCGCCGCATTTGATCATATCAATTGGCTCATCAGTCAAAATTAACTGAATACGTAAATCATCAAACTCGTTAATTAAGCGATCTAATGGCTCGCTTAATAGGCCACCGCCAAACCCCACTGGCGCAACTAATTTGAGCTCGCCACTAGGCTTATTTTGTAATTGTTGCAATTGCGTACTGGCCTGATCCGCCAGTGCCAGTATTTTTAAACAGCTTTGATAATACAGATGGCCCGCTTCGGTTAAAGTCAGTTCGCGCGGGCTGCGGTTAAATAGGCTCAATCCGATTTCTTGTTCTAATTGCTTAATGTGTTGACTGACAGCCGATGTGGTCATCGATAACTCTGCAGCTGCACTGCTCATGTTGCCTGTTTCAACAGTACGAGAAAATACACGCAATGTTTTTATCAGCTTGGAATTCATGGTTCAGGCCTTCTTAATTCAGTTTTAAGAAATCGTAAATTGTGAAAATCGGGACTTCTCATTAGTATGCAAACGCTAATTATTATCATTTATAAACAAAAAGTCACGGAGTATTATTATGACGAGGGTTGTTTCTTCTGTTTTACCACTCACCGCTGCTGTGTTAGCAGGTCTTTCCCATTTTGCATACGCTGATGACAAAAAACAAGACATGGAAGTAATAGTTGTATCGGCTTCCGGTTACGAGCAAATGCTTAAAGAGGCGCCAGCCAGTATCAGTGTTATTGACCGTGAGCAGCTTGAAAAACGTTTTTACCGAGATCTAACCGATGCGATGACCGACGTTCCTGGTGTGGTTGTCACAGGTGGTGGCGACAGAAAAGATATCAGTCTGCGCGGGATGGCAAGTCAATATACTTTGATTTTAATTGACGGCCAGCGTCAAACCTCACGCGAAACTCGTCCAAACAGTGATGGCCCAGGTGTAGAGGGGGCATGGACTCCACCTATTTCAGCAATTGAGCGTATTGAAGTTATTCGCGGCCCTATGTCTTCACTATATGGCTCAGATGCAATTGGTGGTGTTATCAATATTATTACCCGTAAAACACCTGAAAAATGGTACGGTGAATTACGCTTAGACAGCACGATTCAAGAATCAAGTGAATCGGGTAATATCAACCAAGGCAGCTTCTTCACTGCGGGTGGTTTAATTCCTGAGTTATTAGGTATGCAGTTATCTGGTCAGTTTTCAAAGCGTGACGAAGACGATTTCGAAGCCGGTTTTCGTGGTAAAGAGCAAAGCAATATCAAAGCAAAGTTTATCTTAACGCCCTCTGATAGCCATGAAATTATGCTTGAAGTAGGCTCTGCAAAACAAAAACTCGACGAAACATTAGGTAAAACAGTTGCTCCTTTAGCAGAAGGTGAAAGTTGTGGCCGTAATGGTTGCCCAGAGTCATCAACCACAGAGTACGACCAAGAAAGCTACTCACTAAGCCATAATGGTTTTTATGATTTTGGCTCATCACGCAGTTACTTAAAGTACGATAAATTCGATAATACCTCTAGTGAAATGTACGTCGAAAATACAGATGCGCAAACAAGTTGGACTTTACCGTTTACCAATCATAATGCAGCATTTGGTGCGTCATATTTAAAAGAAGAGCTGGACGATTATACCAGTAACCGCATTAGTGATTTAACGCACGTTGAGAACGAGCAGTGGTCAGTATTTGCAGAAGATGAATGGGCTGCAACCAAGCAGTTTAAACTCACTACAGGTCTTCGTTATGACCATGATGGCAATTTTTCAGGCCATTTCAGCCCGCGTTTATATGGTGTTTATACAGCAACTAAATCGTTGACTGTAAAAGGTGGTATCTCTACAGGCTTTAGAGCGCCGAATATTCGTCAATCTACCGCAGCTTGGGGGCAAGTGAGCCGAGGTGGTAATATTTACGGTAACCCAGATTTAAGCCCTGAAAAATCAGTAAACTACGAAATGGGTATCTACTATGATGCCAGCCGTGATTTATCACTTTCAAGCACCGTATTTTACAACGAATTTGAAGATAAAATTACCCGTATTTCGTGCCCACTCACCCAGTGTACGGATGGACCAAATCAGTTTGGTTCGATGCCAACAACCTATGTCAATGTGGATGAAGCCGTTACACAAGGTTTTGAGTTATCAGTATCTTACGACATAACCAGTGAGCTTGATGTCAGTGCCAACTACACCTACACCGACTCTGAGCAAAAAACCGGTGAATACAAAGGCAGCCCACTTAACCAATTACCGAAGCATATTTTACAAACATCAGTTAATTGGCGCCCGGTTGATAAGCTAGGCACCTGGTTGCGTGTTCATTACCGCGGCGAAGAAAGCCAGCCGACAACAGGCCCATCGCAAGACAGCCTAATTGCGCCAGATTACACCTTGGCTGATATTGGCGGTAACTACGATTTAAGCCGCAGCATTAAGTTAGGATTTGGTGTTTATAATCTGTTTGATAAAGAAATCACCGAAGATGAATACGGATATGTTGAAGATGGTCGACGTTATTGGGTTTCTCTAGGCTTTAACTTTTAAATAATTATTAAGTTATTCGTATTTGCAGGTTTAACCACTAAGTTAATTGGTGGTTAAACCTTATTTTAGTAAAACTTAGGTTGTTATCTCAACGATAGCACCTTGGTGCTGAATGACTTGCCCTGCAATATAATTTCCTTGTTTTGCGCATTCTTCAATAGCTTGATCCTGCAGCCAAGCCGATAAAAAACCGGCATTAAATGCATCTCCTGCCGCTGTTGTATCAATGACTTTATTAATTTTATTGGTAGGATAATGCGTTGCATTTTGCTGCTCTAATGTACTGTATTGGCATCCATTTCCACCATCTTTAATTACAAGTTCTTTAACGCCTAATTCATGAAGCCACTCTCTACAAGCTGAAATATCTTTGCAATTCCAAATCAGTGCTTCATCATCAAACGTTACCAAAGCCAGGTCGGCTAATTGCGCTATCCGCTTATTAATATCCTGACAGTATTGCATCGAGTGCCATAACGAAGGCCTGTGATTGCTATCATAAATAATTTTTACACCTGCGCGTTTTAAGTTTGTCAGCTCGTTAAGTAATGCATAGCAATCCTCTGGGGGCAAAATTGCCAAACTAATGCCTGATAAATAAACAGCATCAAACTCAGTTAATTTATTGATGATATTATAAAATGTTGGCTGCTGAACAAGGTGCTTTGCTGCAGAATTATTGCGCCAATATTGAAAAGAACGCTCGCCATGTTGGTCTGTTTGAATCATATAAAGGCCAGCATGTCTTTGCTTATCTTTGAGAACAAAGTCGCAATTTATTTGATAATCCTGCCAACGAGCTATCATAGCTTGGCTTAATGCATCTTCACCCATGGCAGTGAAGTAACAAACATCAATTCTTTCGCCCGCTAATTTCTTTAGGTAAATTGCGGTATTCATGGTGTCACCACCAAAGTTTTGTTGCATGGTTGCGAATAGCTGGCCAGACAATTCCACCATACACTCTCCAATAATGGCGACTTTTTTAGCCTGCATTACAGAGTGACTCCTTTTTTCCAAATAGCGACTTCACGAATATCATTAACTTCGTTACATGTTGGCTTTCCATTTACTATCTCAACTAATAAATCGACAAATTCCTGATGCACTTCAGGCATGCTTTTACCGCTGACTAGCACACCGGCATCAAAGTCTATCCAGCGCGTTTTCTTATTTGCCAGCTCTGAGTTAGTAGCAATTTTTAAAGTCGGCACAAAGCCACCATAAGGCGTACCTCGGCCAGTTGTGAATAGCACAATATGACAGCCTGCAGCGGCAAGTGCGCTGGTGGCAATGGGATCATTACCCGGTGCATTAAGTAAATTTAAACCAGCGACACTTAAGCGTTCACCATACTCAAGCACAGCCTGCACTTTGCTTGTGCCAGCCTTTTGTGTACAACCTAACGACTTATCTTCTAATGTACTAATTCCACCTTTTTTATTGCCTGGAGAAGGGTTTTCGTAAATAGGCTGATTATGTGCTTTGTAATAACCTTTAAAGTTATTAACCATGCTGACAAGTTGATTAAAGGTTTCTTCATCTTTACAGCGAGACATGAGTAATGTCTCTGCACCAAACATTTCGGGGACTTCCGTCAGGACTGTCGTGCCCCCTTGAGCAATTAAGTAATCAGAGAAGTAGCCAAGCATGGGGTTGGCTGTGATCCCTGATAGGCCATCACTGCCTCCACACTCAAGACCAAATTTTACTTCACTGAGCTTTCCGGTTTCTCGCTTATCGTGTTTAACGACGCTGTAGATTTCTTCTAGCAGAGCTACGCCATCTTCAACTTCATCATCAGAGTGCTGTGAAATTAAAAACTTAATTCGTGATTCGTCTATTTCACCTAAACCCGCTTTAAAAGCAGCTAATTGGTTGTTTTCGCAACCTAGGCCAACGATTAACGCACCACCGGCATTAGGGTGTAAGGCCATATCTTGCAATAAAACTTTTGTGGTTTCTAAATCATCGCCTAATTGAGAGCAGCCAAATTGATGTGGAAATATGTGAACGCCATCAATTTCAAGATCAGCATGGTTACGTAAAAACTCATCTTTCATTTGTTTGATCATGCCATTCACGCAGCCAACGGTTGGGATCAACCATATCTCGTTGCGAATACCAATCTCACCATTGGCACGACGGTAAATATTAACCTCAGGTGATGGCTTTTCGGGGGCTTGTGTAACGAACTCTGGCTGATATTGGTATGTTAATTCATCATGCAATGTTGTTTTGATGCAATGTGTGTGTACCCATGCGCCTGGATTAATATCTTCAAGTGCAAAACCAATTGGGGCGCCATATTTAATGACTCGCTCACCCTTAGCAATCGGCTTAAGCGCAACTTTATGACCCTTATCTATGTCTTCTAACGTTGTAAAAGAAAAGCCTTCAAATTCGATTCTTTCATTTGCATTGATTGGCTGTAAGGCAATGGCCACATCATCAGTATTATGAAGTCGTAATAGTCTGCTCATGCTTATGACTCCAATAAGTTAACAAGCGTTTGTTCAACTGAGCTTGATAGCATTAGACTTAGTTGCTCAGTTACTTTATCTGTAAGGCCTGCAATTTCATTTAAGTCTTTATCCCAATGCCACTTTGCAGCTAACACTGAGCTAACCAGCTCATAGGTTGTTATTGATCCTTGCTGATGTTGTTGCCATTGCTCGTTGAATAAAGCCAACCACTTTGGATTGTCGGCTAATTCTATTTTGTCGCCATTTCGCTCGCCACGATAAAACAATATTTGCCCAGCTAAAGCTGTTGCAATGAGTGGTGGTACAGTTTCGTTGTCGCTAATATATTGCTCTAATTGAGGTAACAAGCGTGTTTTGAATTTAGTCATACTATTTAATGAAATAGACATCAGTAGGTGACATATATAAGGGTTTCTAAAGCGTTTTAATACGTCATTAGCGAAAATCTGTAACTCTTCTTTAGGTAAGGATAGAGTAGGGATGATTTCATCAAATATCAGTTTAGTAACGTATTTTTCAAGCAGAGGTGAAGCGAGAGCCTCGCCAACCGAATCAATATTTGCCATATAGGCAAGTGGAACCATAGCAGTATGCGCACCGTTCAAAATAGCCACTTTTCGTTGCTTATAGGGCGCAATATCGTCAACAACCTTAATGTTTAAGTCACTTCCTTCAAGGTGTAATACATCAGCTAAATGGTGTGGTCCTTGGATCACAAATAAATGAAAGTATTCTGCTGTTACCATGAAGTTGTCGTAATAACCGCATTGTTGCTGTAAAGCTTGATGTTCATCGCGCGGAAAACCCGTCACAATACGGTCAACGAGGGATGAACAAAAATGATTGTGCTCGTTAAGCCAGTTTACAAACTCGCTTGGTAAATCCCATAACTGACTGTACTGCAATACAATCTCTTTAAGCTTTTCGCCATTATAATCAATAAGTTCACAAGGAATTATGATCATGCCACTACTGCTTGCACCATTAAAGTGCTTGAAGCGGTGAAATAACCATTGCGTTAGTTTTGCAGGAAATGCCTTTGCAGGTGTATCAGATAACTTGTCCTCGGAAATGTATTCAATGCCGGCTTCTGTCGTATTCGAAAAAATGACTTTAAGGTCACTGTTCTCAGCAAGCTTTAAATAGTTATCAAACTCTTTGTAAACTGGGATTTCTTCGTTAACGCAACTGATAATACGCTGCTCAGAAACAGCTTTGTTTTGCTCATTGATACCACGAATAATACAGGTATATAAACCATCCTGTGTATTAAGAAGCGGCAGCGAGTCGTAGTCGATGGGTCTGATGATAGCAACACCAGCATTTAAACCTGTTTGTTCGTTAAGCTTATCTATTTGCCAATCGACAAATGCACGTAAAAAATTGCCTTCTCCAAACTGCATTATACTCGTTGGATATTTGTTTTTATTAAAGTTTTTACGATTTAAAGTTTGCATTTTTGTGCCCGCTCTTAGCATTGTTACAGTGTATTGCAGAACATAGTAGTTAATTTTGCCACCGGTGGCAAATAAGATTTGACAATTTGCTACCGGTAGTCAAAACTGGCCTTTAACAAATAAGTAATACAATTAACGTTTGTTTATAGCTTTCCATTTAAAACTCACAAAATTTTTTAAATGGATACGCAGGTCATAGCTTGGATTGCTGTGTACCTTAATGAAATATAAAGGATTATATAAGACAACATGAACACACAACTGAACACACAAAGAAGACACAACAATGCATAAAAATCTTCTGAGCACGCTATTTCTCTGCTGCTGTTTACTTTCTATCAGTGCTTGCAGTGACGACAACAAGGTTATTCGCTTAACAATGGCGCATACATTAGATACCCGTCATGTAACCCATCAAGCCATGGAGTATATGGCAGAGCGTTTAGCTTATTACTCTGATAATCAAATGGAAATTGTGATTTATCCCGCAACACAATTAGGCACGGAAAGAGAGTTAATAGAGCTATTACAAATCGGTAGTTTGTCGATGACAAAAGTATCGTCAAGCCCACTTGAAGGCTTTGTGCCTCAAATGAAAGTATTTGGGGTGCCTTATTTATTTAACGATAGTGAGCACTTTTGGAAAGTACTCAATAGTCAGCTTGGGCAAAAATTGCTTGATGACCTAGCTGTAGCTCGCCTTAAAGGGCTTGGCTATTATGATGCGGGTAGTCGCAGTTTTTACACAACAGATGCAGCTATTAGAACGCCCGATGACTTAATTGGTAGCAAAATTAGAGTCGTAACTAGCCCAATGGCTATTGCTACTGTGCAGTCTTTAGGTGGCGCTGCCACTCCCATTGCGTGGGGTGAACTTTATTCTGCGCTGCAACAGGGTGTTGTCGATGGTGCAGAAAATAACCCGCCTAGCTATTACCTATCTCGTCATTATGAAATTGCGAAATACTACACCCTAGATGAACACACTTTTGTGCCTGACATCGTAGTTGCTAGTCAAAAAGTTTGGCAGCAATTAACGACTCAGCAGCAACACTGGCTGAAGTTAGCAATGCAAGATTCTGTTACCTATCAACGTAGTTTGTGGCAATCAGCATCTGATCAGGCATTACAGGCCGTTGTTGATGCGGGTGTTGAGGTTATTTACCCAGATAAACAAGTGTTTCAAGAGAAAGTAGCCCCTTTTCATGCCTCATTTAAAGGCACGCCTATCGCCGCACAAATTGCGGCAATAAAAGCGATGCAGGAGGCGTTATGAAAGAGTTTAATGCGAAAATAAATCAGCTCATTGAATGGGTATTAATTGTTGCGATGTTTGCCATTGTTGCAGTCGTTAGTTGGCAGGTGTTCTCACGCTTTATTTTGCGGTCCCCTAACTCTTACACTGAAGAACTTGCTCGTTTTTTACTTATGTGGATTGGCGTTTTAGGTGCTTCGTATGCCTATCGTACCCGAGCACACTTAGGGCTTGATCTTTTCTATCAGAAGATGATTCCAACGATACGTCGTAAGTGTTCATTTTTAATTGAGTTTTCAGTACTGATTACCGCGCTCAGCCTATTAGTTTATGGAGGCGGTATGTTGATGAACTTAAGCTTTGCATTAGATCAACGTTCAGCTGCTCTTGGGATCAATATGGGGTTTATTTACGTTGCTTTGCCAATTAGCGGCGTACTTATCACACTTAATTGCATTGAAAATATCATTTATTTTTTTAGACAAACACAGGAGCAAGAATAATGGAAATGACAGCCATCTTGTTGCTAGTTTGCTTCTTCACACTACTGTTAATCAATGTTCCGATCTCAATTAGTATTGCTCTGTCGACCTTGTTAGCACTGGTTTTACACATGGATTTTACTCCAGCGGCAACGACCATTGCGCAGCAAATGATAGGTGGAATAGATAGCTTTGCACTACTGGCCATTCCGTTTTTTATTTTATCGGGTCTGATCATGGGGCAGGGGGGCATAGCTAGGCGTTTAATTGAATCTGCTATGGCTATGGTCGGTTTTTTACCGGGCGGTCTAGCGCTGGTCAATGTGATGTCTTGTATGATGTTTGGCGCAATTTCTGGTTCTGCAGTGGCGGCCACATCGGCGATAGGCAGCTTTATGGTGCCAGAAATGAAAAAGCACGGTTATAGTGAAAACTTCGCCGCTGCGGTCACGGCCAGCGCAGCAACCACGGGTATGCTAATACCGCCAAGTAACATCTTAATCATTTATGCCATAGCAAGTGGTGGTGTGTCGATCGCGGCACTGTTTGTTGCTGGGTATTTACCAGGTATTTTACTGGGCTTAACACTGATGTTGGTTTGTGCCATCTATTCTTTAAAAAACAACTACCCCGTAGCAGCACGTTTACCACTTGCTTTGGTTTTAGAAAAAGTGATTGCAGCCATCCCTAGTTTGCTACTCATAATAATCGTTATTGGCGGTATTATAGGGGGAGTATTCACAGCCACAGAGGCTGGGGCTGTCGCTGTATTATACGCACTGGTTTTAGCCGTTTTTGTATATAAAGAATTATCGCTAGATGAGTTACCTAAAATACTGCTAAAAGCTTGTGAGACAACGGCAATCGTGATGCTCATTATTGCCGCTTCTAGTGCGATGTCGTGGGTTTTATCATATTCACACATTCCGCAAATGGTGAGTCAATTTTTCTTAACCTTAAGTGATAACCCATTACTGATTTTGTTATTAATCAATCTCATTTTAATATTAGTGGGTGCTTTTATTGATATGACACCCGCTGTGCTTATATTTACTCCGATCTTTTTGCCCGTTGCAGCACAGTTTGGCATGTCACCAGTGCAATTTGGGGTAATGATAGTGCTTAATTTATCAATCGGTTTGGTATCGCCGCCGGTTGGTAGTGTATTGTTTGTTAGCTGCGCAGTAGCAAAAACATCGCTTCATAAAATCATTAAGCCAATGCTGCCTTTGTATTGCGTGATGTTTATGGTGCTTATGTTGGTGACCTATTTACCTGCCATAAGTGAGTTTTTACCTCGCTTACTAGGGTTGATTGATTAATAAAAACAATTGCTTTGCTAGAGTTAACAGCTTTTATGGATAAAAGCTTGGTGCTACTATAGCTAAGTTAGTTATTTCGGAAACTTCTATGTCAGTGACAATTAATGATATTGCCCGCTTATCGGGGGTATCAAAACGTACCGTTTCTCGTGTAATAAATAGCTCCCCTGCGGTAGGTGAAGCAACACGTGAAAAAGTGCTTGAGATAATAAAGCAAACGGGCTTCTCGCCAGATAAGCAAGCCAGGGGTTTAGCCTCAAGCCGTTCGTATTTGTTAGGGCTAATTTATGATAACCCTGATGCACTCTATATTGATGAAGTGCAACGAGGTGCATTGAGTGTCTGTGCTGAATTAGGCTACGAGTTAGTGGTACACCCAGGTTCTGCAAAACGCGAAGATTTTGTTGATGACTGCTTACGTTTTATCGCTCGTTCAAAATTAGATGGCGTCATTATCTTGCCTCCGGTATCAGAAAACAAAGAGCTCGCTGCAGCTTTAAGAGATGTTGATTGTCCATACGTAAGGCTTGCATCAGTTGATTTGGATGACGCTGATAATATTGTTGTATCTGACGAGCGTGCAGCAATGCGTGATATGGCAGACCATTTAGTCGAATTAGGCCATCAGGACATTGGCTTTATATCTGGCCCACAAAATTATCGTTCATCAATAGAGCGTTTAGCTGGCTTTTTAGCTGAATTGCAGGTTTATGATGTAAATTTACCCTCAGAATATATTGTTGAAGGCAAAAATAGTTACGACAGTGGTTTAGAGTGCGCTAGGGAGTTGTTAAGCAAACAACCTAGGCCAACAGCAATCGTTGCTAATAATGATGAGATGGCCGCAGCTGTGCTCCGTGTGGCTAACAACCAAGGTATTAAAGTGCCGGAACAGTTATCGGTCGCGGGGTTCGATGACAATATTCTTGCATCTCGGATCATTCCATCGCTGACAACAATACGCCGACCTGTATTTAATATGGCATGCTTAGCCGTACAAAAGTTGATTAATCGCTCTCGTGGTAATCAAGACAAACTACCTATGCCAAAAACAGTAACGCCACATTTGGTGACACGCGAATCAACATCTCGAGTTCCTGAGTAAGCACGACATTATGGCAGTAATGCCGTGCTAGATTTTTATAAGTTATACGCCTTTTTAACCAACCCATAAGTTAGTTGATAAGCAAGCTCGTGGGCTGTTTCAATCGTTATTTGATGATTTGTAACAAGCTCTGCTAAGTAGCGGCAATCAACTCGACGTGCTACATCATGCCTTGCTGGAATCGATAGAAAAGCTCGCGTGTCATCATTAAAACCAACCGTATTATAGAAACCTGCGGTTTCAGTTGTTTGCTGACGAAAACGCAGCATACCGGCAGGGCTATCATGAAACCACCATGCCGGACCTAGTTTTAAACTAGGGTAGTGACCAGCAAGCGGTGCCAGCTCACGACTGTAAGTCGTTTCATCTAGGGTAAATAAAATGATTTTTAACTTTGGATGATTACCATATTTAGTTAAAAGAGGCTTAAGCGCATTAACATACTCGGTTTGGCTTGGAATATCTGCGCCTTTATCACGCCCAAATTGATTGAAAATTGGCTGGTTATGATTACGATGTGCGCCAGGATGAATTTGCATCACAAGGCCATCTTCAATACTCATACCTGCCAGCTCCGTTAGCATTTGGCCACGAAATAGCTCTTGTTCTTGTTCTGTCGCGTTACCTGTGCGGCATTTTTTAAATAATGCTTCACATTCAGATAGTGATAAATCAGCAGTAATCGCACTTGGGTGACCATGGTCGGTTGCAGTTGCTCGACCTTCTTTTTTAAAGTAAGCGCGACGAATGCGAACTGCTTCTAAATAACCTTGCCAAGTACTGGTATCTTGATCTGTTAACTCACCAAGCTTAGCGAGATTGTCAGTAAAGTCTTCTCGGCTCGCATCCACAACATCATCAGGCCTAAATGTGGTTATAACTCGTTTGGCCATGGCCGTTTCAGCCATCTCTTTATGATGTTCAAGTGAATCTAATGCACCTTCAGTTGTTGCTATGAGCTCTATATTAAAGCGATCCATTAATGCTTGTGGTTTATAAGCATCTGTTGCAAGTTCAGCGGTGATTTTATCGTAGTATTGTTGTGCGTTTTCAGAGTTAAGCTTTTCTTTAAAACCAAATACATCACAAAAAACGGCATCTAACCAGTAGCCACTTGGGGTACCTGCAAATAGGTAATAGTTATCTGCAAAAATCTGCCAAGCTTTTTTTGGATCTGCATTTTTTGATCGTGTTAAATCGCCATCAATACCATGCTCAGGAATACCAAGATCGGTTAGATCAATACCTTGGCTGTAAAGCATTCTAAATACATAGTGATCTGGTTTTATAAAGAGTTCAGTGGCGTTGCCAAAGTTAGGGTTTTTATTAAACCACTTTGGGTCTGTATGGCCATGTGGGCTGACTATAGGAAGATCTTTTATTTCTTCATAAAGCTCTCGGGCAACACTAACAATTGCCGGGTCACTCGAAAATAGCCTATCAGGGTGAAGTGAAAGCGGCTGTGATTTAATTGACATAAGGTTCCTCAAAATCTTGCGTTGCCAGCGGTGGCAAAATTTAAATATGTAATGACTAAACTTAATTAGCAGTGAGTAACTTAGGCACGTTAGTTGTTTTTTAATGGCCTAAGACTGTTATTTATGCAATCAACTTTAGCAAACATTGCCACCGGTGGCAATGTTGTTGCACGTAGAAAAATCTAGTCTATTTGAAATGAAAAAAGCACTGGCCCTAAGGGTACAGTGCTTTATTTTCTAACTTGATGGGGAAATCAAATAAACCTTCCTTGGTTTTGCTAAACTTAGTTAGAAGCTATAGCGGAACCCTAAGCCGAATGTACGGCTATAAATAGACGCTGAGTCGTTCAGAACAGTTGGTAGCTCGTAGTATTGACGATAAACCTCATCTGTTAGGTTTGTTGCATCAAATGTCACAACTAAGTCTTCAGTGACATCGTAACTTACTTGGAAGTCTAAACTTTGTTCTGGTCGACGATAAACTCCTCGTGGATGCGCGAAACGACCTGAGCCATAGCGATTTAAGAATGAGTCACGCCAAACGTAAGAGAGGCGAGTGCTGAAATTTTCTCGTTCATAAATTAATACACCGCTGTAAGATGTATCTGAAACACCAAATACGCTTCTGTTTGTGTATCCTGTTAACTCACCTTCGTTGCTAAAGATTGGAATGTCTTGATCCGAATCTAAGAAGGTACCACTTGCTTGAAGGCCAATGCCATCTAACCACTGTGGAACAGATTCAGGGAAGTAAACTAAGCCAACTTCAACGCCTTTAAGAACACCATTGGAGGTGTTGCCGGGTTGAGAAAGTATATAATCTTCCATCTCGCCTGTTTCTGGGTTTGGAAATTGAGCTTGGCGTAATGAATCAAAAACAAATCCTTCTATATCTCTGTAGAAGTAGGTCGCATACGCTGAGCTACCTTCATTAAAGTAGTATTCTAGTGAGAAGTCATAGTTCGTAGATTCAACTGGGCGTAGACTTTGATTACCACCGCTTGCGTTGCCATAGCCAACATTTGTAGTGTCTGGACGTAAATTAATAAAACTATTTAATTGGCCAAACTCTGGGCGGCGTAAGGTTTGCGTATAAGCAAAACGAGTAATTAAATCATCGCTTAAATGATAGCGTAGCGTTAAGTTAGGTAAAAATTTTGCGCTACTATTTCGGCCAGTACTTTGTACTATGCCACCAACTTCTCCATCCCAGTGGTAAAAGTCCATGTCAGCGCCTGCGTAGGTATAGCGAAGACCAATATCACCGTCTAATCGATTACCAAAAAGTTGTGTTTCAAATTGGCTTTGCACATATGCAGCCCATGAAGTTTGATCGATATCGAAGTTCTTTTGTAGCGTCATTCGACGCTCGCCATCGGCGCTATCGTAGAAATTAAACGTATCACGATACTCTGCACGGTTTTGCCATAAGTTTTTTGCATTAAAGGCAACCCATGATCTCGGCAAATCACTTTTCCCATCAAAGAAATCACTATTTACGTAGTGCGCTTCTGAGCCTAGAGATGCTAATGGAATAGGGTTAAATCGATTAGAATCACGACTACTGCTATCAGCTGTACGTTTATCATAACGAACACCTGCTTTAGCTTTTGTAAAGATACCCCAGTCAACATAGAAGTCGAGGTCAAGCGTGAATGTTAAGCCATCACCATTATCCTCACCGCCGTTGTCGAACATGGTACTGGTGGTCCATAAGCTTGGATCGGTTAAATCAAGTGGAGTACCAAACTCTTCATCGTAAACAGTCCATGCCATGATGCCGTCTTCATGATTGAAGTCTGCCATGACAAATGGGAAACGAGTATTTGCCTGCATAGCAACAAACTCACGTTCATATTTACTTGTTTGATAAACTAGCTCAGATTTTAGTGTCGCATCTTCTGATAGCGCCCATTTACCACCTAATGCAAACATGTAGCTATCAGTTTGGCTCTTAGAAAAGTCGCCGCTGGTAAATGCACCTGAGTCACCCCAGGCACGAGATTTGATGACATTTGTGCCTTCAAACAACACTGGTTGTGTCACGGTTTCTACCCGTGAAGAATCTGCGTATGAGAATAGTAGGTGGTTATTACTTTCGTTGCGGTAGCCATTGTAAAATGCTTCGAAAATATACTCTGATGTATCATTTGGTGCCCATTGAAATGACAGGTTTACTGCCGGGCGTTCACGTTTACCAGTTAGATCTGACTGATTTAGTGCGTCACGACTTAGATAGTACTCAACCTCACTGTCAGTTGCTGGGTCATACATGGTTGCCCCTGGCGTTCTGTCCATACCGTGTTCAAGGCCAGTTGGCCATGGGTAAATGCGATTTAAGTTATCAGCTCTAAATGGCACGAAACCACCTGGTGCACTATTTTCATCTCGGTAGCTGGTGCTAGCAAATGAAAGGTTAATTAATGCGCCGACATCACCAACTGATGATTCCCAACGATTGCTGGCAAGCACACTCACTATAGGATCGGTTTCTTCAGATTGGTCTTGATAAACGCCACGGGCATTGACCACAACCTTTGAGCCTTCAAAATTAAATGGGCGTTGGGTGCGAACATTAAGTTGACCCGCAATACCGCTCGCTAATTGGCTGGCGTTGCGTGTTTTGTATACCTCTACACTTTCAAGTAATGCTGCAGGTATGTCTGCAACAGCAAGTTGACGCCCTGCTGCGGTGAACATTTCGCGGCCATTAATTGTTGTTGTAACATCGGTTAAGCCACGGATTGTAACAGTATTTACTTCACCCGATGCGCGGTCTGTTACCTGTACACCCGTTACACGTTGTAGCGCCTCAACAAGGTTATTATCAGGAAACTTACCAATATCTTCGGCAACAATTGCATCAACAACCTGAATTGATTGGCGCTTGATATTAACGGCTTTATTTAAGCTGCTTCGGATCCCAACAACCTCAATTATTTCAAGGGAATCATTGTTGTCATTTGCTTGAGCGTTTTGTGTTTGCTCTGCAGCCTCATCTGCTGCATAAACACATTGCCCAAAAAGGGCCATACAAATTGTGCTGGCTAATGTCGTTTTCTTAAACATTTAAAATAACCTCCATAATTATTTTAATGCGAATCAATAACAGAAGTTATTTGATTCAGTGTTAAATCAGCATCATTAGAAAAACCTCTAATGTTCGACAAGGTGCTGATATCGTGTGTTTTTTTAATAAGTGTATTTTTCCTGCATTTTTGCCACCGGTGGCATTTTTTAGCCAAATAGTTGCACCGCAAGTAAGCATGCCAGGCTTGTTGTGTTGTCTTCATCCCCCTAACCACGCTCCTAAATTTTATAACACAGAAAATTTAGATGTTTAAGTATTATTATATTCTTTTTAATAATTTGTTACTTATTTCTGTGTATTTTAAAAATAAGTCGTTCATTATCAACGGTTTAATTTTTAATGATTTTCAAATAAAGAATTTAGATGTGTAGTTGCATAGCGGTTTGTATTATTTTCTGCTTCAGGAAGAGTTTGTTCTGTTGTTGTGCAAAGCTATATTTCTTTTTGGTGCAAGCTAAGTAATAAATGACATAATTGTTAATTTATTTATTAAAATTAATATGATAGTACGTTTTGTGGTGTCAAATATGATGCGTAAAACAAGCACGCAAGGAGGATGAAGCTCAAAATGCTACCGGTGGCAATTGTATTATGATATGTATATAATTGGTGTTAATATAAGCTTGTGTAGACTTAAAATTTTCTAAAAACATTATAATTTCAACAGTTAGAGGAACACATATGAGGAAGGATTATTTTGGCCGGCTTGAAAAAAAGTTAAGGTTAATAAGCAAACCTGCATGGTTTGAAACCAGTATTATAAGAAATGCGTTTATCGCTTGCTTAAGCTTCTTGTTTGTAGCCTGTAATAGTCAGCAAAGTGTTGACGTTCAGCCTAATGATCAAGCTAAAACAGACATCATGATGTTAAGCGGCACCGGCAGTGATGATGCGGTGAAATGGGACTTTTACTGTAGTGAAGGGCAAAACTGTGGTCAATGGAGCAAAATAGATGTTCCTTCTAACTGGGAGCAACAAGGCTTCGGTAACTATGATTACGGCTACATCCCAGATAAATATAGTGAACAAGGTATTTATCGTCGTGATTTTACCCTACCTCCTGATTGGTCTGGTCGCAAAATTGAAATTGTTTTTGATGGTGTGATGACAGATGCCACTGTGTTTGTGAACCAACAACAAGTGGGCCCAACCCACCAAGGTGGTTTTTATCGATTCAGCTATGACATAACGCCATATTTAAAAAGTGGTGAAGCTAATGAGCTAAAGGTTGTGGTAGATAAAGTTTCGGCTAACAAAAGTATCGAAGCAGCAGAACGCGCAGCAGACTACTGGGTGTTCGGTGGTATCTATCGTCAAGTCTTTTTACAGTCTTTGCCACAATCTCATATTGATTGGGTTTCATTAGATGCAAAAGCGTCTGGTGAATTTAAAATGGATGTTTATCTCGAAGGGCTAGATAAATCAAATGCTTCTGCAATTGAAGCACAAATTTTAGATTTAGATGGCAACCCTGTAAGTGAAACGTTTAATGCCACACTTAATGGTAACAAGGTTAACTTAGCAACTAACGTGGACTCTCCTAAGCTTTGGAGCGCCGAGACGCCTAATTTATATCAAGTACGTATTGATTTAAAAGAAGGCTCTAAAACTCTACATAGGTTCGATAAAACCTTTGGCTTTAGAACTTTTGAATTACGCCCACATGACGGCTTATATTTAAATGGCGAAAAAATTATCCTTAAAGGGGTTAACCGTCACAGCTTCCGTCCAGCAACTGGACGTACTATGACTAAACAAGCCAGCATCGATGACATTAAGACGATGAAAAGCATGAACATGAATGCTGTTAGAATGTCGCATTACCCACCCGATGTGCACTTTTTAGAAGCGGCAGATCGTCTTGGTATTTATGTTATTAATGAGTTAGGCACATGGCAAAAGCCAGTTATTGATACGCCATCAGCGAGACGCCTAGTTGCACAGCTTGTTAAACGCGACCAAGCACACCCAAGTATTTTATTCTGGGCGAACGGTAATGAAGGCGGTTTTAATACCGATGTTGATGATGATTATCACCTTTATGACATTCAAAACCGTCCAATTCTTCATCCTTGGGAGTTGTTCCGTAATATCGATACTGATCATTACCCAACTTACTCGGAACTAGTAGCTAAAAAAGCCCGTAATGAAGTATTTTTCCCAACCGAATTCTTACATGGCTTGTATGATGGTGGCCATGGTGCAGGTTTGAGAGATTTTTGGGACTTCATGATGTCAACTCCTGTTGGTGCCGGTGGTTTCCTGTGGGTGTTTGCTGATGAAGGTGTTGAGCGTACAGATCAAAATGGCCGTGTTGATACCGACTTTAACCATGCTCCAGATGGTATTGTTGGACCTTATGGTGAAAAAGAAGCGAGCTTTTTTACAATTAAAGAGATTTGGTCACCAATCCAAGTTGAAAACTTAAAGAATGGCCAGTTACTTGCCGGTTCTTTTGACGGTCAGTTGCAAGTTAAAAACCTGTATGACTTTGTTGATTTATCAACTATGTCGCTCGAATGGCGTTTATATCAGCCAGTGACTGCGTTTTCTGATAAGAAGCAGCTTGTAGCGAGCAATAAAGCCACACTCCCTGCTATAAAGCCAGACTCGACAGGAACAGTACAATTGAACTTACCTGACAATTGGCAGCAAAATGGTTGGTTAGAGGTTGAATTTTTTGACCAGCAGCAGAATTCAATTTGGACAGATGCTTGGCCTATCCAAAGTGCGGCTAAACTTGCAAAATTAACTCAAGAGCAATTTGAAAATCAGGCATCAGCAACTAAACCAGCTCAAATTGTTAGTCAAAACGAATCTGAGTTAGCGGTTAAGGCTGCTGATAGAACAATTATTTTTGATGCAACAACAGGTCTATTAAAGTCATACAGTAAGCAAGGTCAAACTGCGGCGTTGACAAATGGTCCTAAGCTACTTCGTTCTGATAACTCACTAAATAAAGGGGTTTATAATGGTATTGGTTCATGGCTAACTCATGATCCAAATGCTGAGAAAGAAGCGCAACAAGATAAAAAACCGACAGAATTAAAGTCTGAAATTATTGCTAATGATTTAGTGATTGAAGTGATGAACCCGCCAGCAGGCATTACAAAGCTAACTTGGACTGTTCACCCAGAAGGTCATTTATCAATGGATGTTGATTACTGGCTTGACGGTGAATACATCCTTCATGGCGTTGGTTTTAATTATCCGAAAAAAGAAATTGAGCATAAACGTTGGTTAGGTGATGGCCCTTACCGTGTATGGGCTAACCGCTTAGAGGGCGTAAACTACTCTGTTTGGGAAAATGATTATAATGAAGGCGTTGCTGGCGAGCGCTGGGAATTACCAGAGTTTAAAGGGTACTTCTCGGATATTCAGTGGCTTACATTAAGCTCTGAGCAAAGTGAAATCACTTTCTCTACTGCAACTCCAGATCTATATGCGCGAGTTATGCAGCCTGATGATGGTGAGCGTCCTGATAATACATTAGCACTTAAATATGATGAAGAAATTAGCTTCTTACACAGAATTAGTGCAATAGGGTCTAAGTTCCACGCTGCACACCACCTTGGCCCACAAGGTCGACCTGTGGCAGAAAGAGGAATAAACAATATCAAGCTAACGATATATTAATTTACAATGACTCATTTGTTTTAGTAAAAGCGCTGCAGAAACCTGCAGCGCTTTTTTGTTTTAATCCACTAAAGTGCATTAATAAAAAGTGGTTATTTGGGGTTAAGATTTCTTGTGGGAGTAGCACTATAGTTATAGTTCGCTTTTTAAATAGTTCTACTACATTGGGTTAGTCATCAACTGACAGACAACAATGATAACGACTATAAAGGCGATATATGCAAAAAGTAACACAATTATGTAAACGAAAATCAGCGTCGTTTACTCCGCTCGCAGTGTTCTGTGCTGCTATTTTCTCACAGCCAAGTTTTGCAGGGAGTTGGCAGCAAAATGTCAGCATTGGCGGTTTTAATAATGTTCATATTTACACTCCTGATACGCAATCAAGCATAGGCAATGGCCATTCTTTGATGCTGGTATTACATGGCTGCGTACAACCCATTAATAACTACTTAACTGCGAATCTTGAAGATGCAGCCGAAGCCCATGGCATGGTAATAGCCGTTCCTGATGCTATGAATAAAGCAGGCTATAGCTGCTGGTCATATTGGCAAGGAGCAATCAATAGAAGCTCTGGCGATTATAAGAATTTGATTAATTTAGCCAATGCATTAAGTGGTGATGCAGCGCGTAATATTGATCCCAAACAAGTTTATATTGCAGGTTTATCATCTGGGGCTGCAATGGCTGCACAAACGGCTTGTGTAGCGCCTGATGTATTTGCCGGGGTTGCACCCAGCGCCGGGCCGACCATTGGCACAAGTTCAAGTGGGGCAATTTCGACCTGTGAAACAGTGCCTGAAAACACCTTTGTATCCCGCTGTGAAAGCTATGCTGGCAGTTATAAAGATCATTTTGCCACACAAATAGCGGTGATTGGTCACGGTACTGCCGATACTACAGTCAATACCTGTTATAACCAGCAAAACGCAGATGGCTTTGCTGCCCTTTATGCGGTTAATCAACTTTCAGGTACGACAACAATAAGTGATGATGCAACGCGTACCGCTGAGCAGTCACTTTGGCAAGACAATCGGGTTGCTATGCTGTGGTTTAATAATTTGGATCATTCGTGGTCGGGCGGGCAAGGTGCGTCTGGCGATTATGTGGCGGCAAACAGTATTAATTTTGCAACCTATCTCGGTGAGTACTTTGCGGCTAATAATAAACGAGTTGATCGTAATGCAGGCCCTGAAATTAGTAATTTAACTGCCACAGACAGTAATAATCAGCTCACCATTACAGGCAGTGCAGTCGACCCAGAAGGCGGTGTAACGAATGTTGATATTAACGTGTATAGCCTAGCCGGTGGCGCGGCAAGCTTAATTGAGTCACTGAACGTGCAAGTCGATGCGAATAATACTTTTAGCGGGGTGACAAGTGCACTCAGCGATGGACTTTATGAAGTGCGTGTCAGTGCCACAGATAATGAAGCGAAACAAGGTGATGAAGCTAATCTTACGGTACGCGTTGGACCAGAGCCTGCGGCAGCAGCACCGCTACTGAGTGACACTGCGGCTAGTGTAAACGGGCAGTGCGCTACGGTAACCGGCACGGTGATTGATGATAATCAAAATTTAAGCACTGTCGTGGTCAGTTTTAGCAATGGTGATGTGACAGCTACAGTGAATGGCCTTGAGTATTTTGCTGAGCAATGCAATTTGGCTGGTGGCAATAATAGCGCAGTGATCACCGCAACTGATGATACTGCGCTGACATCAACAGATAGCATTAGTTTTGTTATCGATGCTGGCGTGACAGGCGATTACAATCTTCATATCAACGAAGACCATATTAGCTGGGGCGAAGGTTACTCTGCCTGTTATTTAGCGTTTGGAACTGCCCCATTTACTATGCGTGAATATTCAGCGGGCACAAATCAATGTCAGTGGATTGCTGATGATGACTCAAGTTGTGCAGGGCCATTACAGGCATGCAAAACCACCACAGAACCGACTAATGACGCAGACAACGACGGTGTGCTCGACGGCGCAGATAATTGCCCGAATGTGGCGAATGCTGATCAAGCCGATAACGATAATGACGGGGTTGGTAATGTGTGTGACAGCACTCCTGATGGTGAAACGAGTGACTCCGACAGCGATGGTGTCAGTGATAGCCTAGATAACTGCCCGCTGGTGGCCAATAGTGATCAGCTAGATAGTGATGCAGATGGTGTGGGTGATGCGTGTGACTCAACACCGAATGGTGATTACCAATGCACTGAAACCACATCAAGCAACTATGCACATGTGCAAGCAAACCGCGCAACCACGAATGGCTCTTACGCCTATGCGGTGGGCTCAGGTGATAACCTTGGTCTTTATAACACCTTTTATACCAGTACCTTAGCGCAAACTAGTGCTGGGTATTATGAATTAGGTAATTGCCCTAATTAATAGATGCGTGTCGCCCATTCGGGCGACACTTTTTTCTAAACAGCGTTTAGAACTTATAAGTCAGAGTTAGGCTACCGTTTGTTGGCGCGCCATAATAACCTACAGTTTGTAAGCTATTGATGTATTGCTCATCAGTAATATTATTAACGTTTGCCTGTACTGCAACTTGGTCATTAATATTCCAACGCGCGAAGGCGTTTAGCAGGGCGTAACTACCTTGCTTAACATTGTAATCAGTGCTTTCGATTTTAGATTGCCAACGGCCATTTAAACCCACAACCATTGCATCTGTTAATTCATAATCCACTGTTACACCAACAACATCTCGAGGTGCCCATTTATTGGTGTCGGCACCATTTTCATCTGTTACATCAATATGCGTATAAGATGCGACGATATTCATAGCGTCGGTGATTTTACCAGTGACTTCAAATTCATAACCTTCTGACTCAATAGACACGCCTTCATAGTAATAAATACCATCTTCAGTGAGGCCCGCATATTGCGCAAAGTTATCTTGCTCTGCAGTAAAATAAGCAAATGTTGTCATTAAGGCATCATCAAACCAAGAAGCCTTAACACCAGTTTCAAAGTTAGTGCCTTTGGTAGGTGCTAAATATTGGCCGTTGTAATCAGCTTGCTCTTGCGGCTGATAAATATCTGAGTAACTAGCATATAAGTTTAAATCATCGTTTAACTTATAGGTAAAACCGACATATGGGCTTGTCTCGCTCTCATCATTATCGATAGATGCACCGGCATTCATGCCTGAGCGTTCAAACTCAATAGCGTTAAAACCAACCACGGTAAATAATTTATCAGTAATATTTAACTGAGCAGAGCCAAAGTAACGAGTTAGCTTTTGTTCAATATCTGAATACAGAACCGGCGTTAACCATTCAGGTTCAGGGATCGCATCTAAATCGTACGGAAACGCAGGCGTTGGTCCATAAGCGGGTGTATTATCAAAATCAAACGGGTGTTGATACATCACATCATCACTTTTAGCATGGCTTACCCCAAAGCTTGCTTGGTGCTCTTTACCAAACAACTCAAAGGCACCAAATGCTTTGATTTCAAATAAATCAGCATCTACTTCACTGTCGTAACGACCCGGCCAACCACTTAGGCCAAGATTGGTGTCTTTATCAATGCTGCCACTGGCATAAAATAGTTTGTCTTGCTCTTCAAAACCACGGAAGTTGTAGCTCGCTTGAAGCTGCCATGCGTTTGCAAAAACATAGTTGTATTCAATAAATGCAGAGGTGTTAATGGTGTCCCACATTGTCCACTCTTGGGTGGTTGTGTCGCTGACATCCCATTTAGCTTGCGTGCCATCTGTGTAGTTATAAACAAGGCCGCCCCAAGTATTGCCATCGGTATCTGCGTCTTGATATGAATAACCGATAGTAACCGTTGAGTTATCTGTAAGCTGACCATCTACCACCGCAGAGAAAAACTCGCGATTGTTCTCAAGGCCATCTAGATATGATTCTTTATCTTCAGCGGCAGCCACAAAACGAGCAGCCCAACTACCTGATTCAGTTAATAATAGTGAGTAGTCAGCTTGTAAACGTTTAAAATCCCATGATCCAACAGAGACACCGATTTCGCCGCCGTTTTCGTTTTTAGGGCGTTTGCGTACATAGTTAAGCGTGCCCGATGCATTACCTACACCAGTAAGTAAGCCGTTGGCACCACGAATAACTTCAATTTTTTCGTAGCCGTATGCTTCCATTGCACCGGTAACAATGCCCCAATCATTCGGTAAGCCAACCCCATCGATTTGTGTATTCTTAATTTCAAAACCACGTGATGTGTAGTTGGTACGGTTAGTTTCCCATTCTTCAACATTGATACCTGGCGCTAAACGTAAAGCATCATTAATGTTAAAAGCAGAATAATTTTTTAATTGCTCAGCAGAGATCACACTGATTGATTGCGGCGTTTCATCAATTTCTAGTGCTAAACCTGTCGCGCCTTCACTAATACGGTTTTGTCGAATACCAAGAATTTCGATTTTTTCGAGGTTAGCTTCTACGTCAATTGTTTGTTCTGCAAAACTGATTTGAGGGTAAAGTGCACAAAGAATAGCGGTTGCAACAGGCAACTGAGTGAATTTCATTTTTATCTCCGCGTGTTATTAGCAAATTTTTATAGGATTATTGTTTTTAATAAGGAAACAATCGGCGGGTAAGTTATCACAACTGATAATAGTTATCATCACCATTCGCCGCAAAAGTGATGTGTTAATACAAATAAATGTAACAAATTATGTCGGAGAGTTTTGTCTGTATGAAAAGGCAAGTTTATACCAATTCGCTTAATTAAGTGGTCTATTTTGAGGCAATAAAACCTCGTTGGTAACAAGGCAAAAATTTCGTTATTTAGTTGTGCTCGGCAATTGCTCCTGCATTGCTCTACCTTCTGCATCCATGCAGTCGTAAATCAGAAATTTTTAACGCAGGTAGCGACAGGTTTAATCCCTCAAAATGATTAAGTATTATTGCGGAATGGTATTACTAATAGGATATGAAAAAGGCGCCCTAAGGCGCCTAGATTTAGGAGTATTTATTTTCTGCGGATACTAAAGTTATCTGGACCTCTACTTGTAATAGATTGAGCAAGGCTCACTTCCTCGATATCCATTACTTGTACTCGCTCTTTAGTGTGAACTACCTCAGCATCTAAAGATTGCTCTTCGTGTATCAGGTAGAAATGATCGCCAATTTGGCCCCCGTTATGATCTATATCAGCTTGGTGTAAGCTGTATTGCTTATTACCTGCACGAGTTTCTAGAGTACCCGTTGTACCTGAGCCAGGAAGTATCGCAAAGTAAGCAACACGTTCATTACGGTGGCCTTCATTTAGAGTATCTTGCTCATAAAATGCGGCACTAAAACCTGCATTATTTAAGCCTGCAACGCGCGTATAAACTGTATGAGGGCCATTAAAAGTTTGTGTTTGCAAGAATATATGTGGTTTTGCTGTAAATGCTTCGCTAAATTCTACCGCTTTATAAGCTTTAGTATCGTTTAAAATAAAGCTGCCAATTTCAACGATAGTGCCATCGCTCATTGTGTAGCGACCTTCGTCCATTGTTAAGAAGTCAAACGACTCAATATTAGGGTGACCTTGGCCGTCTTGCAGATATTGCCACTCTTGAAAAGATACAGAATATCCCGTTGGTGATACGTCAGTTAAACGGTTTGTACCACCGTGTTTACCATTAAATGTTGGCGCAGAGGTAAATACAGCTGGTGCGGTAAATTCTTGATCACCAAAGTCATAACTTTTCCAGTTGCTATCTAGCTGTTTAATCACTGCTTCTGAATAGTAAGGGATTAGTTCACTCGGTAACGAGCAGCTAGGCTCTACATCACATGCTACAGCATTTTGCGTATTGGTCGTTAAGTCGTTAATGCGAACTGGTAGTGTTGCTACAAGGCAGGTTTCGCCTGAGTACGGATCTAAACGGTATAGCTTAGATTCGTTTTTATCGCCATGGTCATTGATGACAGAGCGGCTGATCACAAGGTCGCCATTGTTATTAACTGTCGCACCACCTACCGCGATTAGCTCATGTTTTGAAAGCTCGGTAGCCGCAAAGCTTGTGCGGTCAATACTGTAAACTGAGGTTGTGGTTATTAGCAAAAGCTCGCCATTTTTAACGACTAAATCAGCGCGGCTTAAGCCATCAATGTCGCTAAAATCTGCAAGAACAGTTGCTTCGCCAGTGTTTTTATCAATGCTATAAAGCTTGGTAAAACTTACTGCAAGTAGTGAATCAGAGCTTGCATCATATGTCATACCAATTACAGATTTAGTTGTACCAACCACAACATGTTCACCTGTAGCATGATCTAAATAGGCCAAGCGACTATATTTGAATTTATCGGCACGAATTGGTAGGTGAGAATACTGCTCATCACTAACATCAAGGTGACTTACATCAACTTTGTACTCTAACGGAATAGGTGATGAAGCATAATAAGTACGGTTTGTTGAGGCATCATAAGCAATCGCAGCAGAACTAAACTGGGCGATTGAATGTGCCGTAGCCGATTTGTTTTGCTCGTCTAGGCTAAATACAACACCGGTTTCACCACGGCCTGAGTTCATTGCAAAAATTTCGCCCTGACAGCTTGCTGCCACAGCATTTGATGCAGCGAGTGTACTTGCAACTGCAAGGCTTGAAAGTAACAAGTTAGTTTTTATCGACATAAGTAAATCCCACTATTAGGTTTGTTGCGACACAAAGAGATAAGACCACTTTGTATTAATAGTGAGCATTATAGTGAGAACCCTCACTTTACGAATGCCGATAAAAGCTGTTTTTAAGTCTGAAACTTAATCTTTAAGTACTAAAAAATGCATATTTAATGTTAAATTAGCTGTTTTTCTGACTTTTCTGATCCTCAGAATTACTCGACATTGAGCTGCCAACCGAAGCGGTAATCACTAATAAAATAGCTAGCCATTGCCACACGCTTAAAAATTCACCTAGGATTATAAAGCCAGCCAGTGCTGCAATCGCGGGCTCTAAACTCATCATAATGCTAAAGCCTTGCGCTGGCATATTACGTAGTGCCACCATTTCTAAGGTATAGGGCAGTGCACTCGACATGACTGCCACTAAAATACCGAGCGGTAATACTTCCCAACTCAATAGTGCAACTCCTTGAGAAGCTGCGCCGTAAGGCACAAGTACAATCGCGGCGACGCTCATACCCATGGCAACGGTCATTCCGCCTGAGCCTTGGTTTCCGGTCTTTTTGCCAAACAATATATAAAACGCCCAACAGGCACCCGCCGCCAGGGCTAAAATAACACCTACAGGGTCAAGGCTGTCTTCGCCTTTCATATCGGGTAATAATAAAATAATGCCAGCAATGGCGCAGGCTACCCAAAATAGATCGCGTTTTTTACGTGACGAAAGCAAAGCAACCGCAAGGGGGCCAGTAAACTCTAGCGCAACACCTATCCCTAAAGGAATACGTTCAATCGCGTAATAAAACAGAATATTCATGCCACCTAAACTCAAGCCATAAACGATGATCGGCATACGTTGCCCAATAGGTGGAAATGCGCGCCAAGGTTTAAACACAAGGCACAAAATAGCTGCTGAAAAACCTAAGCGCAGTGCTGTGGTGCCTTCAGGGCCAATTAAAGGGAATAATTGCTTTGCAACAGAGGCTCCAGATTGAATGGTAACCATTGCGAGAAGCACGCAAATAACAGCAATAAAAAACGGGGGAATGGTGCGCTGCATCACTGTCCTTATGAAAGTTAATAGCTCAAGTTTGCGGCGATTCTACTGATGTTTTGTAGGAGAAGAAATGTTTTTCGTTAAACGGACACAGATTTTCGATAAAGCAAAATTATGGGTATCAAATTGCTTTGATACCCATACTCAGAATGCTTAAGCTCGACTTGCTTGTTCAAAGGTCGGCATGATGGTTTGCGTGGTCTGTTTTTGTTGCTGGCGTTTGGCCATTTTAAAGAAAATAGCAGCAAATATAGCAGCGACAATATCAACCATATAGCTTGTGTAAAAAAGCGAATTAACGTCACTTGAGGCAAGTTTTAAAAGTGTAGATAACACCATCAACGCACACAGGCTCGCTAGCATGTAAAAGCCAGCAGTGGTTGCCTTTTGTACAGGCTTTAAGAAGCTATATATTACAAAAGCAAAGAAAGCTGCGTAATAACTGTATAGGGTGGCGTAGTTTGTGTTGCTCACAAGAGTAGGTAGCCATTTGGCAGCAACGAGTGTGAAAGCAACGGCTATCATAGACCCTAAACAAACACCAATAGTGAGCCTAGCCATAAACAAGGTACTGCGTTTATTGGGATCTTTTTTAAAGCGTTTATCTATCCATAATAAGTTACCTGAATAGAATAAGAAGGCGCCTAGTAACCCCATAATAAAGTAGCCCCAACGACCCCAATCTCCACCATAGGTGCCAAAATGGAGTGAGAAAATACTGGCAACCATGTTACCCCACACCGCATCTTCGCCTTGCGGGTAGCTTGAGTTAACCACTTCTAGCGTGTATGGGTTCATAAATAAGTAATCGGTATCCGGGCCACGTACTACCGCATTATTGTTACTCATCATAAACACCGCAGAAGGTGATGACGAATTTAAATTACTATAGCGAATGTGGATAGGCTCATAGCCGGGAGCATAGTTTTTCGCTGCGAGTACTTGCTCATTAATACGTGGTAAGTTTTCAATATGAAAACTTTGCGCGGCAGGTGCAGGGCGCTGAAACAATGGCTTACCATCATAAAATTGCGCTAAACCACCATAAATAAAATCATGAAACGCAAACACCACCACAGTAAATGCAATGACTAAGTGAAATGGTAAACTGGCGATACCAATAAGGTTATGGCTATCTAGCCAAAATCGACTAGGTCCTTTTTCTTTTCGCAGTGCAAAAAAGGTTTTAACTAATGTCGGCAGTAAAATAATTACCCCTGAGACCAAAGCTAAAAAGTACAAAACACAGGCAATACCAAGAATATAAACACCAGATTGGTCATGGCCAATTTCGCCTATAAAGCCTGCTGTACGGTGTAAATAATCAACTAAATCGGCAAGTTCGTTTTCGGTTTGTGCGCTGACGTTTAATGTGCCATCAGCATTTAGGTGTGCGAAGTTAAGTTTTTTATCAAGCTCCATGCCTCGGGCATTGCCTTTGATATACCACGAAAGAGGTGCACCTTGGGTATGTAAATCAAGGTTAAAGCCTTTGGCAAGTTGCTCGCCTCGCTCATTAATCGCAGTATCTACCAGCGTTTGGTAGTCATAATTAGAGCTGGTGATTTTAGGAGCTTGTATAGGTGCTGCCCATTGCTGGATTTCATGCTTGAACATGGTCAAACTGCCCGCATAAAAACCAATAAACAGCACTAAACCTGCAATGATGCCTGTCCATGTGTGTACACCTTGATAGGTGCGAAGAATATCCGATCTTACTTTCATGAGGCACTCCTTAGCATAAAAAACACGCCATAAAGCAGCAAAGTTAAGCTGCCAAGGATAAGCCACGCTTGTTTTGCTGAGTTGAATAAATAACTAAAACTAAAAATGGTTAGCCAAACAGGCGTGATCATCCACATGTTAAATTGCACTTTATCGCGAGCATCAATGCCTCCTGGGCCATACCAAGCAAAAAAAGCAACGAAAATAAATGAGAGTGCCAGCCCTAAGAATGTACCTGCTAGGGTTTTTCCTAACCAAGTCGGCTGGCGTTTAGATGAGCTTGTCATGAATTATCCTTTTCTTTGCAGCAGGCTAATAAAAGGGATCAGCATCAACATTAGCATGATGCTAAAGATGATGAAGAACACGGTTGCCGTGGTTGAAAACTGTTGAAGGGCAAGTATTAGTGCGCAAACGGTTAACGTAATTGAAAGTAATCTCCATTGTTTTTTAATTGGTTTTTTTAAGAATCGCTGCTGCTTTCTGGTGCAGTAGAAAATACTGACAGCGAAAACGACAAGCAGGGTAACGGTAAAAATGAGCATAAGATTATAGTTGTAGTTGATGTTAAATGTCATTGTAAATGATAACTAAACTCAATTGCAATATCATTAAGCTTGTGTTAATTTCCTAGCGCTTTTTTATCAAACTTAATTTGTTTAATTCTAATAATCTCTTACGGGGAAAGGACATTGGCTACTGCATTTAAACTTAATTCACTCACCAAAGTTATGCTTACATCATTACTTGTTACGCAAGGCTCAGCATGGGCTGACGACCAAAGCAGTCGAAAATCCATGGATACCATTGTTGTTACAGGTGAAAAAACAGAGAAGTCACTTAAAGAGACCATGTCGTCAGTGGCGGTTGTTGATAAGTCGCTTTTAGAAAACGGCCAACTTGCGTCGATATCTGAAGCACTATCAGAAATGGCGAACGTTGTAGTTTTAACAGGCTCGGTGCCAGATATGCGAGGCGTATCTGGTAATGGTGGTGCAACAGGTTTTAACTCATTTAGTGGTGGCTCAAAGGCTCGTGTTTCAACCTTGATTGATGGTGTTAGCCAACCGTTTGTAGCCGATTTAACCGGTGATACGGGTCTGTGGGATGTAGAACAAATTGAAGTTTACCGAGGGCCGCAATCAACCAGTAATGGTCGTAACAGTATTGCGGGGGCTGTCTACATGACAACAAAAGCACCTACTCAAGAATTTGAAGGAGCAGTACGTGTCGGTTATCGTAACCAAGATAGCTACCTAGATACTGCCGCAGTGGTATCAGGGGCGTTAGTTGAAGATGTATTAGCATTTCGTTTATCAACTCAGTATGTTGATGGCGAAACGTTTTCGAATCCACCGGTATACGAAACAAATCCAACTGATCGTGAATTAAACAAGCTAAATACCAGCAGCACACGCGCTAAATTACTTTACACACCAAATGAAGATCTTGCTGTACAGCTAACTTATTCAACTTACAGTGAAGAAGGTAATTCGGGTCGTAAATACTTTTTAGCGGATGAGCCATTTGATTATGAGCCGCTATATCAACGTATTATGGATACTGAATCTGAAACCACGCAAGTAAATGTTGATTACAAGATTAACGATGATTTATCGTTAGATGTTTTAGTTGCTTACATGGATTACAAATGGGGCTTTGAAGCATACGAGCCACTTGAAAGCGCAGAATCTGACGTATCAATGGATGAGAGTAATATCACTGTAGATTCTAAACTTAACTTTGGTTTAAGCAATGATTTTTACTCAGGCTTCATTGGTCTTGCTTACTTTGATCGTGACCAAGACTTTGAAAGTGTGGGAGCAACAAACTATTACGGCGACGATAGCAGTAAATCGACCGCAGTCTATGGTGAAACAAGCTTTAACCTAAGCCGCGAATTAACATTAACAGCGGGTCTGCGTATTGAGCGTGAAGAACAATTACGTAATTTCAATATGGCATTTCGTGGTGATATGCTCGTTGAGCAACTTGATAATTCACACACACTTCGTTTACCAAAGCTCGCGATTCAATATGATATTAGTGACGAAACGACATTATTTGCTAGTGCACGTCGTGGCTACAACGCGGGTGGTGGCGCACTCGATTTTACTGCTGAAGATTACTACTACTACGACGAAGAAACCGTTAATACCTATGAAATTGGTTCGCGCAGCGTTTTAAATAATGGTGACATGAATATCAGTGCTAATGTGTTTTACAATAACTTCAACGGTTATCAAGCGCTTAGCTCAGCACGTAAAATCACTAATATTGAAGATGCTCATAGCTATGGTTTAGAAGTTGAAGCTTACAGCATGTTGGGCGATCAGTGGCAGTTACATGGCGGTTTCGGTTTATTGAAAACTAAAATTGATGAATCATCAGCCTTTCCTGATGCCGTTGGCAATGATTTAAACTCTGCACCGGAGTTAACGGCGAGTTTAGGTCTGTCGCATTGGTTTACCGATAGTCTAAAAGTGAATTTAAGTGCCAATTATGTTGATGAGTTTTATGGCGACTTAACAAACACAGAAGAGCGTGTTGCGGGTGATTACACCATTACGCGTTTATCGATGACTTATGATACTGAACAATGGTTGATAAGTGCCTTCATCAACAACGCCTTAGATGAAGAAGCATATACCTCACAAGAACCTGTCAGTGGTCGTTACCCACAAGGCTATGTGGCAGTGGTTAACCCGCAAACTATCGGTGCATCTGTTACTTACCGATTTTAAACTAATCGCTAGTCGCTGAGCTTGATCAGCGACTAGCTTAATTTAAAGCGATTAATTTGCCCGTTTAAGTTATTCGCCAAGTTAGCCAGCTTACTCGATGAGTCCGAAATGCTTTGCGTTTGTTGCTGCGACTTTCGACTGGTGTCTTGTACTTCGTTTAAACGCTGGGCGATTTCTTCTGTTACTTGAGATTGCTGCTCAGATGCAGAAGCTATGGTCATATTGGCATCAGAAATGGCTTTTGCTTGTACGCTAATTTCATCGAGCATATGGCCCACTTTTTCTGAGTTTATCACCGCTTCTTTAATTTGATTATCGCTAGAGCGTATCCTCTGCGTCACAGCATTGGTTGCAGATTGTAATGAGTCAATTTTATCTTGGATCTCAAGAGTAGAGCTTTGTGTGCGACTAGCCAAAGTTCTTACCTCATCAGCAACAACGGCAAAACCTCGGCCTTGTTCACCTGCTCTCGCAGCTTCGATTGCGGCATTGAGTGCCAATAAATTAGTTTGTTCGGCTATATTACTGATAACACTTAAAATAACCGTGACTTCATTCACAGAGGACTCGAGTTGGTTAAGGTCTGTTAGTGATTTGGTGAGTGTATCGGCCACTGATTCAACAGAGCTAACTCCTTGTTGTACAACCTGCAGACCTTCTTGGGTTTTCTGATTAGCTGCGGTAGCACTGCTTGCCGCTTCTGCACAGTTTTGAGAGACTTCTTTAACGGCCGTTGAGTTTTCATAGACTGAGCTTGAGATCACCTCAATCGCTTGGCTTTGAATATCATTGAGCGTTTTAGCTTGCTGTGAAATTTCATCTAGGCTTTTTGCTGCCACTTGCGCTTGCTCTGATTGATCATGTATCTCTTTAAGAAGCTGAGATAGCTTATCAACCATAATATTAAAGCTGCTCGCAAGCTGGCCTATTTCGTCATCGGCTTTGTGGTCAATATAGCGAGATAGATCCCCTTCAGAGATACGCTTAGCTTCAGCAATCAAGGCATGGGTTGCTTTAATTACCTTTTTCTCTAATTGCCAGTAACACACTATTAAGGTAGCAATAATAGTCAGGACTAAAACTGTGCTAATTAAACTCAAGGTAACCACACGGTCGTGATTTCCTTTGACTTCAGCCGCACTTTTTTTCTCAATAGAGCTTAAAAACGCTTGCACAGGTTGCTGAATTTTCTCAACTTCTGCCATGTAAGCATCGTTGGTTAAAAGCTCGATAGCTTGCACCCACCTTTTATGCTCGCTAGGGGTTAAGTTATTGGTATCTCGGCCAAGCAAATCACTGACCAAGCTAAATGCTTTTTCTTCTGTTTCAACTAATTTAAGTGATAAGTCGTTAGATTTTTGCAAGAGGGCTAAATCATCAGCGGCTACATTAAACGCTCTTAAACGTTGTTCATAGCTTTTCTTTTCGCCATTTAGCCAAGCTGCTTTGCCTTGAATTTGATCAACAAGTTGATGGTATTCAGCTTCATAGCGAGGATCTAAGGTTACAACATGTTGACGAGCAAGTTCTGTAAGGTGAATCGAATTTGAAGATGAAAACTTAGCAAGATGACTCAGTTCATAACGCTGTTGGGCCGACTCTATACTTTCGTCTTGGCCTGATTGCAAAAATAGAATAATGAGGAGTAGGCCTGCTGCAAGGGCAATGGTTGCTGTGAAAACAGCTCTGAGTAAAAAGCGAATAGTCAAAATATTACCCTTCTCATTGAAAGTAAATATTATTAACCATAGTACAAAAATCTAATTTCAATAAAAATTACGAGTAAGTTAATTAGAGGTCATCATTTAAGCTTGTAATAAAGAGGCTTAAAATGACAAGGGCAGTGTCAACTGCCCTTGAATATTAAATTTATTGGTCGGCGGGGTACACAACGCCAAGTTGGCTTCGCGCTTCATCAAGCACCGCCATAACTTGTTTTGACAGCGTATGAGTATTAACTGAAGACTCAATTTGTCCGGCATTCGCTGCTTGAATAAAGTGGCTTACTTCATGGCGCATAAAGTGTTCATCAAATGGCTCAGAGAGTTCTTCAACCGTGCCATCGTTACCTATGTATTGCATACGCTTTAATAAAGAGACTGCTTCTATACGAATACGGCCTTTTTCACCTTGTATCTCAGTAAAATTATCGCCTTGCGAGATTTTCGAATAGCTGATCACCGCTTGCTTATCAGCGTAATTTAATAATACATCGCCAGCTCCATCAACGCCGGTCTCTAGTAACACGCCGCTTGCTTTTACACTCTGAGGCGCGCCCCATAATGCGAGTAAAATATACAGCGGATAGATACCTAAATCGACTAATGCACCGTTAGCAAATTCTGGCAAGAAAGTATTTGGCCGCTCGCCATTTTTATATTTATCGTAACGTGATGAGTACTGACTATATTGACCAATATATTTGCGGGGTGTGCCAATTTTTTCGATGGCATTTTTTAAGCGTGCGAAGTTTGGTAAATGGGTGGTCATCATCGCTTCCATGTATAAGCGTTGATGTGTTTTTGCCGCCTGAATGATAGCCTCTAGTTCTTTACTGTTAGCAGCCGAAGGCTTTTCACCTAAAACATGTTTACCGGCTTTTAAACACATTACAGCGTAGTCTTTGTGTAAGCTATTTGGCGCAGCAATGTAGACAGCATCGACTAATGGGTCTTCGCATACTTGCTCAATATTGGTAAACACCTTAGCGTTTTGAACGTCGTGCTTTGCAAGGAAAGCCTCGCCTGTTTGCTGCTCTCGAGAGCACACACCATATAAGGAGAATTGTTCAATTTGTTTAGCTGCACTCAGTAGTGTATCGCTTATAAAATTGGTACCTACAATCACAAAGTTCATGGTTACTCCTCGCTGTTTTGTGCAAGCCATGCTTGCCAATCCTGTTCAAACTTTTCCATTTGTTTATGTTTTTTGCTTAACAAATGTTTGTCTTCATCTTCTTGAGCCATATAAGGGCCTACGCGGCATAATGCACAGTGTTTATCACCTAAATAAGCGGGTAAAGTCAGCTTTTTAGTAATGCTATTGTCAGTTTTTTCGCTAAATACATAGGTAATGCCGCTGGTATCTTTAACGTGTTTATCGCGATCTACATTGCGAATTTTATAGCCTGGGAATAAATTAATATCGAATGGCATTTGCCCTAGATAATCGCAGTTTAGCCCTTGATTTAAGCTGCCTTCAATATTCCATTCGCGGTAAGGTTTTACATCTTTAGAGGTGATGAAGCAGAGCATCGGGCCGTTTTTATCTAATGCGAACTGGCTTGCGTAGTCTAGGTAGCGATGCAACAAAGCACGGTTTAAAACATTCATACCACCTTGTTGGGTATTTGCTTTAAATGCAGCTTCACCTTTAAATGCAGGTATCAGTGGAAATTGAAAAATAACCACATCAAAACAAGCGCCATCTAAGCGCTGCCACGAGTCTGGATTTGTTACATCAAACTCAGTGAGTGTTTCAATGTTAAGTTGTCGCAAGGCGCTAAGTGCATTGTCGGCATATTTTTGTTCTATGGTGTTTGCATCATCATAAGTTGAAGCAACAAGCTTGGCCGGTTTTATATAACGCGCAATAGAGTGTGAAAATGATAAATCACCATCGCCAACCGTTAATATGCGCCAACTAGGGTCTAAAAACATGCTGTTATTTGCCTTGTGCTGGCGTTGTTTCTTGTGCGATTTCAGGGCAAAGGGCTAAGCGAGTTTTAAGCCCTTCAATGGCTATTTGCTTAAAGATTAAGTTAAAACTAATTAGTACGGCAATAACGATATGAATAGGACCATGGGTAAAACCTGCGTCTGTATCAAAAAGCATTAAGCCGAATAACAAGAACATGGTAGCTAAAAATATTTCAATCAACTGATTAGAATATAGCTTTAAGCTGCCTTGGTTTTTATGATCTTTTTTAATGTGAATCGCACAAAAAAATGGGATCACTTTTACCTTAAAGTGGGCGTTTTTTTCTACGTAATTTTCGCCAAGGTGGTCTAGTTTAGCGCGCAGTTGATCTATCATAGCAAGTCCTTAAAAAACTGAGCCGCGGATGTTACCGCAAACGCAAGAAAAGGGCTACTCAGGATAGATACTCATGCCAATTACAAATATGTGGCATACAAACACCACAGACGTTAAAACAAAACGCATTTTTTGATAATCAACGTGATAGGTTTGCCACTGCGGTGAGCTTTTTTCAAATAACAGTACTAACCAAAAACTTGCTGCGAGCCAAGCCAGTGTCCAAGTTGCTGGTAAAAAGCTTAAAAAGCCAATCGGTAAGATAGGAATAATTGCTTTAATAGCATCAGCATGCGTTTGCTGACCTGCATGCCATAAATTGCCAGCCATAAAGGCTAAAATAGCGATGCTATAAAAAGTGAAAAAGTCTAAATTGACGGCATTACTTCCTGCAATAAGTGGCCAACCTACGCAGCCTAAAAATGGTAGTAAACCTAAGTAACCAAGTTGAATGTGATTAATAAACTTTTCCATAATGACCTTTAAACCGCTTAAATTAAAAAGCATACCTAACGGTATGCTTTATTTAATAACTATTTTATACCAGTTAGGCGGCTAAAACGATCGCTTTATTATTGGCGTAATTCTCGACGTAGAATTTTGCCAACCGTCGATTTAGGCAATTGTTCCATAAAAATGATTGATTTAGGCACTTTGTAAGCACTTAAGTTTTCGCGGCAATAGTCACTCACCTGTTGCTCATCAATCTGCTCTTTTAAAGTAATGTAGGCACAGACACGCTCACCGGTTTTTTCATCTTTTGCACCAATAACGGCTGCTTCACAGATAGCTGGGTGCTGACAAAGTACGTTTTCAACTTCGTTAGGGTACACGTTAAAGCCAGAAACAATAATCATGTCTTTTAAACGGTCTACAATTTTGTAATTACCACTTGGTAGTTTTAGACCCACATCACCGGTTTTGAAAAAACCTCGCTTCATACATTTGTCGGTTTCATCTTGGCGCTGCCAATAACCCATCATCACCTGCGGGCCTTTAACAACAATTTCGCCAGACTCACCGTCAGCAACAGGCTCGTCGTTTTCATCCCAAATTTCGATAGCAGTGTTAGAGAGTGGGCGGCCAATGCTGCCAATTTCTTCTTTTTTAAAGTCGTTTAAGGTTGCAACAGGCGAGGTTTCTGATAAGCCGTAGCCTTCTGTGATTGTACATCCTGTGGTATTCATCCACGCATCAGCTGCAGCATGTGTTAAAGCTGCGCCCCCTGAAACGGTCATTTTTAGGTTTGAAAAATTAAGTGCTTTAAACCCTGGGTGCATACACAAGCCAATAAATAAGGTGTTAATCCCTGAAAAGTAATTAATCTCAAATGGTTCGATTTGCTTAACTAACGCATCTAAATCACGAGGATTTGGGATCAGTACGTTAAATTGTCCCATGGCAAATAGGCCAACCATATTCACTGTAAAGGCGTAAATATGATAAAGCGGAAGCGGGCAAATACCCGTTTCTTGACCTGGCTTTAAAATGTCGTCAAAGCGCTCATTCATTTGCTCGGCATTGGCTAAGATGTTGCCATGACTCAGCATCGCTGCTTTGGCAACTCCTGTGGTACCGCCGGTGTATTGTAAAACAGCAATATCGTCACGACTTGCTTGATGAGCGTCAAGAGGAGCGAGTCTTTCACCTTGGCGAATGAGTTCGTTTAACGAAAATTGACCCTCTTGCAATGTCGGCTCAGCAACAGCCGCTGCAACAATAACGGTTTTGATTGACGTATCCTTGATAACCGTTGCTAATTTATCGGCAAGAGCATCAAGAATAACAATGGCTTTAACATCTGCATCATTAAACTGATGTAGCATTTCACGGGCAGTATAAAGCGGGTTGGTATTGACTACGATTAAACCTGCACGAAATGCTGCATAGGTAACGATAGGGTAATCAACAATATTAGGTAATTGAATGGCTATTCTGTCTCCAGCAACAAGACCACTTTGTTGTTGAAACCACTGTGCCAAATAGCGAGACTGTTGTTCAACTTGGGCATAGCTGAGTGTTTTACCTGCACTGTTATAGGCAGGAAGGTCGGCATAAGTCTGACAAGTATGCTCTATTAATTGCGTTAGGTTATCATGTGTGTTCATGGGGATTCCTTAGCGTGTTGTTCTTATTAATTGTTGTTTGATGAGGCGATCCATCACAGAACCCATTATCCAATTCGGTAAGTAACGACTCATGATATAGGTTAGTTTAGATTGTAAGCTTAGGATCACCATTAATTTTTGTTTATCTAAGCTGCGCAAAATGTGTTTTGCAGTATTGGCTGGGTTTGTTATGGCTTTAGATGTTTTGCTTGCGCAAATTAAGCTGATTTTTATGTTGTTTGGCTTAAATTTCTTGCGTAGCTTTTTGGCTAAAATCAAGGCGTTTGGCTCTGGAGTAAATTTAGTTGCATCAATAAGGGGGGATGTAATTGCTAGGTGGCCATTCATGCTTAAGTGTGGCGTTATTAGTGTTGCAAAGTGCTGACAAGCAATACTATTTTCTTTACTTAGTTGCTCATTGATATTGCAGCTAAAAATAGCTAAATCAGGGTTTCCTATCGCTGCGATTGCATTATTTACTTGAGTTTGCAGCGCTTCATTATCGCAGATATGCGTAGCAAAAAACTCAATGTATTGGTAATCATCAGCAAGCTCACTTAACGATTGTTTTGTTTGTTCGTTGAAATGTACGTCAAATAACGCAACATCGTCACCACGGCTAATATATTGCTTTGCCAATTCGAACCCAATGCCACTGTTGGCACCGGTAATAAACACTCTTCTTAACATTGCACGACCACTAATTAGCGAAACTAGCTAGTCAATATATATAAATTGTTAACAGAAAACTTAGCTTTAAACGACCCGTTTTTAACTTTTTGCGCCATTAGCTCGAGTGTGACTTACGATAATCTTTTGGTGGAATGCCATACCAGCGCTTAAAAGCGCGAGTAAACTCGCTGTAATTAGAAAAGCTTAAGATATCTGAGATGTTCGATAAACTGAGGCTAGATTCAGTTAAATATTGATGTGCCAGATTACAGCGTACATCATCAACTAATTCACGAAACGTTGTGTCATGCTTTGTTAAGTGACGCTGCAAGCTGCGAGCACTCATTGATAGCTTTTCGGCTATTAGGTTTACGCCAAATTCTTCGTGCAGTAAGTATTGCTTGATCAGTACTTCAACATTATCTGCAATGTTTTCACGTTTTGTGTCTGCTGGCTGTCCAAGCTGTTGGCTAAGTATAGAAAACAGTTGCTTATCTGAGTTCTTAATAGGGAGCTTTAGGTATTTTCTTTCAAATACCACTGCGGTGTGTGCACAGTTAAATATTGGAATTTGCCCTAGCGCTTGGCGATAAACACTTTGGTTGTCATCACAGCTATGGGGAAGCTCCAAACGAGACAGTTTTATTTGATCATCGGTTAACTGCTTTAATAAATTGACCCCAACACTTAAGGCTAAGTCGGCACCATGATAAACACTCACCTTTAGGCTCGTGCGAACAAAAAACGATAGCTTTGCATAGTCTTGGTCTACTTCAAGGAGTAAATCAGCGCTATTTTGATGAACATGATAGTACTTAGTTAAATTTTTTAGCGCCATTTCAAGGGTGTCGCAATTGCCCATCAAATAACCAACAGACCCTAAAATATTCAAGCTTTGCCAACGGCCTAACTCTAGCCCGAAATAGGGCAGGTTTAATTCCTTGGCCGTGAGTTCTAATAGCTGAATGAGTTGCTGATACTGCACAAAGTTATTGGCATCTTGTAATTGTTTTCTGTCTAAACCAACGCGCGATAGTAGTGCGTCAGGGTTCACCAATTTACTTTCGATCAGTTCAATATAGCCGTGTAGAGCAGATGCTCTAATTAGATCGGGTGCTTGTGTTAATCGGGGCATAGTGTGCTCTTTTTTAGTGCGTTGGCGTAAAAAGTAAAAAAAATTGCGTTAAAAGTAAAGTAATACAGGTCATTAAAGTTTAACAATGTATTAACTGGTTGGCCTGTTAACTGCAATTAAGGCTGTAACGTGCTTAGAGGAACACACAATGAACTATTTAAAAGTTTTTATTAGTGGCGGCAATGGTTTTATTGGCCGCACTCTCGCACGCTACTTTAAAGCGCATGGGGTCTATGTATGCGGCGTTGATTTAACACCCTGTGAAGAATTTAACATTGTTGCTGGTAATTTGAATGAGCCAGCGAGTTGGCGCTCATTAATGAATGACTGCGATTTAGTTATTCATACAGCGGCAATTGTTTCAAATGCGTTTAGCTATAAACAAACATGGCAGGCGAATGTGGGTTGGACGAAAAACTTACTCGATGCAGCGGTGGCTGCAAACACAGTAAAGCGCTTTATTCATATATCGTCGACGGCCGTCTATGGTAGTGATTGGCAAACTGATATTAAAGAAGATGCGCTTTTGTTCCCTGATGGCAGAGCCTATAACGATTCGAAAATGATGAGCGAGCATTTATCACTAAGCTATCACGCCAGTAAAAAACTCAATGTCACAATAATTCGCCCTGGCGATGTCTATGGGCCCGGCTCAAGACCGTGGATAGCTTACCCATTACAAGAAATCGCCAAAGGCAAGTTTATGGTACCAGAGGGCATGTTTGGACCTGTTTATATTGATGATTTAGTCAAAGGCATTTACCAAAGTGCCATGAGCGACGATGCAAGCGGTGAAATTTTTAATCTATCAGGCCCTGAACAAGTGACTAATCAAGTTTATTTTAATTACTTGGCACAGGCACAAGGGAAAAAGCACGTCACAGTAGTGAATTTGGCTTTAGCGTTAAAGCTAACAGGGTTCATTGAGTGGTGTTATCACCTAGTTGGTAAAACCACAGATATCAATCCGTCGACCATGCGCATGCTAAGTCGTAAAAGTGCAGCGTACAGTAATGAAAAGGCGCAGAACATTTTTGGTTATAAACCAGAATTTACATTACAGCAAGGTATGCAACATGCATTGCAGTGGGCGTATGAACAAGGGCTGTGTAAAGAAGAACCACGCACAGATACCGCCACAGCAAATTAAAGGCAACTAGTTAACTTATTGAAAGCAAGTGAAAAGAGGGCACACATATGGCATTACCAGATATTATTAATCATCAAGATTTCTTACTGACTATTCATACAAATGATGAAAAGCTAATTAAAAACGCTTTACCAGGCGTGCACATTTATCCACTCATGCTCGATTCTGAAAATGGGGTATGGGTATTACGTGTTTTATTTGAGCCGGGTACAGTTTTGCCAAAGCACTTTCATACTGGGGTTGTACATTTATATACCCTAGCAGGCAGCTGGCACTACACAGAATACCCTGACGATTTACAAGTGGCTGGTAGCTATTTGTTTGAGCCAGGCGGTTCTATTCATCAATTTCAGGTACCAGCAGACAACACTGAAGTGACCGATACCTTTATGGTGGTTATGGGATCTAACATTAACTTTGACCCAGATGGTAACTATATGAACATTATGGATGCAGGTTGGATTGAGCAAGTGATGTTAGCAGCCGCGAAAGAGCAAGGAATTGAGCCTAACTACATTAAACCAAAGAGTTTATATGGTTTTAGTAAGTAATTTTATTCCCTGAAGTGAAAGCCCTTGATTACATAAGTAATTGAGGGCTTTATAGTTTTTGCTATTCTGTGTATTTCAATCTAAAAAACAAATCAATTTAATCTAAACAATCAATTTTATTTTGATCGCTCACACCTCTATTGTATTAATCAAGCAGACGCAAGGCTGCGTTAATTAAACTTTTTTAAATACATCAATGAGGAATATTATGAGCACTTCATTAATTAACACAAAACTACAACCATTCAATGCAACAGCTTACCACAACGGTGACTTTGTAGAACTAACAGAAAAAGACGTGCTAGGTAAGTGGTCAATCTTCTTCTTCTACCCAGCAGATTTCACTTTCGTATGTCCTACAGAGCTAGGTGATGTTGCTGATTACTACGAGCAACTTCAAGAAATGGGTGTTGAAGTTTACTCAGTATCTACTGACACACACTTCACTCACAAAGCATGGCACGATACGTCTGACACAATTGGTAAAATCAAATTCCCAATGATTGGTGACCCTACAGGTCGTATTACACGTAACTTCGGTGTGATGATTGAAGACGAAGGTCTTGCTCTTCGCGGTACATTCGTAATGAACCCTGAAGGCGAAATTAAAGTAATCGAAACTCACGACTTAGGCATCGGCCGTAGCGCGAAAGAGTTAGTACGTAAAGTACAAGCTGCACAGTACATTGCTAACCACGACGGTGAAGTATGTCCTGCATCATGGCAGCCAGGTGAAGAGACACTTGCTCCTTCACTAGACCTAGTTGGCAAAATCTAATTTGCCACAGCATTAAACGATAGCAAAGCTTTGCTTTGCTATCTCAATGCAACCTTAATTGCCCATCACAACTCACATTAAGCACATTAGCGGGTGATGGGCAGTTATCCCTAAAATTTTTCTAGATTATTTATTCTGAACTCAAGGGCTAAGCCATGTTAGATACGAATATCAAAAACCAATTAACAAGCCACTTTGCTTCTATTACCAGCCCTGTTGAGCTGCTTATCGCCTTGGATGACAGCAATAAATCAACAGAACTTAAAAACTTAGCAAACGATTTAGCTTCGTTAAGCGACAAATTTTCGGTGCGAGATAACCCTAGCCAAGATGTGCGTCGTCCATCTGTGGTGGTATCTTCACCTATTAACAATACGCAAATCACATTTGCGGGTGTGCCTATGGGCCACGAATTCACCAGTTTGATCCTTGCTCTACTGCATACAGGCGGTCATCCAAGTAAGGCATCAGAGACTGAAATTGAACAAATTAAATCATTGCCTGGGCCGCTTAACTTTGAAGTGTATATTTCATTGAGTTGTCAAACATGTCCGCAAGTAGTGCAAGCACTTAACCTGATGGCGGCACACAATGAAAATGTTACGGCTACGATGATTGATGGCGCCTTGTTCCAAGACGAAGTGAACGAGCGTAATGTGTTAGCAGTACCGGCTGTGTACTTAAATGGTGAGTTATTCAGCCAAGGCGCTGTAAACCTGACTGATATCTTAAATAAAGTAGATACCAAAGCGGCTGCACGACAAGCCGAAGCACTGAACGATAAAGAGTTATTCGATGTACTTGTTGTTGGTGGTGGCCCTGCAGGCGCTTCTGCGGCAATTTATTCAGCACGTAAAGGCTTAAATACGGGTGTGATTGCAGAGCGTTTTGGTGGTCAGGTATCAGACACATTAGCAATTGAAAACTTTATATCAGTTAAAGCGACCGAAGGCCCTAAATTGGTTGCACAACTTGAAGAGCACGTAAAAGAATACGATGTTGATGTAATGCAAAACCAACGTGCGGCATCGCTTACTAAGCAAGATAATTATCAAATTACGCTAGAAAATGGCGCGGTCTTAAATGCTAAGTCAGTGGTGTTAGCAACCGGTGCACGCTGGCGTGAAATGAACGTGCCAGGTGAGAAAGAGTATCGCGGTCATGGCGTTGCTTATTGTCCTCACTGTGATGGTCCGTTATTTAAAGGCAAAGCTGTAGCTGTTATCGGCGGTGGTAACTCTGGTATTGAAGCTGCAATCGACCTTGCAAACATTGTTGAGCATGTCACTGTGCTTGAATTTGCTGATACCTTACGTGCTGACGAAGTACTTATTCGTAAAGCAAATAGCTTAAACAACATTACTATTATCAAAAACGCGCAAACGACAGAAGTTGTTGGTGATGGTAAACGAGTAACAGGCTTAAGCTATATTGACCGCATCTCTGGCGATGAAAAATCACTTGAGCTTGCAGGTATCTTTGTGCAAATCGGCTTGGTGCCAAACACTGAATGGTTAAAAGATTCAGCGTTATCACTGACTCGCTTTGGCGAAATCGAAATTGATAGCAAAGGTGCAACATCATTACCGGGTGTTTACGCGGCAGGTGATGCAACAACAACGCCGTTTAAGCAAATCATTATTGCTATGGGCAGTGGTGCAACGGCAAGCTTAGGTGCATTTGATTACTTAATTCGCCACAGCGATGAAACTCAAAGCACAGAAGATGCAGCCTAATTAGTTGCATAAACAATGACTCTTGATTAGGCAGCTCACACCCATAGCTGCCGCTTTAAAGCCGCCCTCTCCAAAGGCGGCTTTGTTTTTATTAATACAGCTATTGGTACTGTGCTGCAGTAATAAACTCCTCAAAACTTTCACACCAAATAACTACTGTATTGTAATCACTGACATCGATACCTTGTGGTACAACTAATTTAAAGCCATTGAACGAACGTACCCCCGCAATACGCTGCATGGTGCCTTTTTGTGCTAAAAAATCGTCTTCGTTATCAATGAAATTTCGTGATAGATAAAGTTGATAGTCGGGACCTGGTGATAACGTGCCTTGCATAGAAATAGCATCATTCGTTAGATACACCATGCCATCACCATAATGAAAGCGATCTGAGCCTTTGAGGCCGGGCTTAAACGTTGCACTAAACTGCGATCGACCTTGATGCTGCTTCAAAATAGCAATATCGGGTGCTGGTTGTTCAGTTAAAATAGGTAAACTGTACACTCCAGCTATAAAACCCGCAGCAAAAATCGCCAATGTCATAATGATGATTATCAGCGCTTTTAGCATGCTTACTCCTTATTTTTTAGCGTTATGATGTGACGTTGCTTTAAAGAAAATTGTTTTTCAACATCTCCAAAGTATTGCAAATAGAGCTTCTCAAGTTCACCTGATTGCTGCAGTTTTTGCATACCTTGTTCTAGCATATCTCTAATGTGACTATTACTTTTACTTAAGTAAAAGTAATAGTCACTGGGGTATTGCAACATAATGTTTGGTGCAATAACAAAATTGAACTGCTTTAGTTTATTTAGTTCGCTACCAATAGCTAGTACTGAGCGTGGAAAGTAATCACCGAGTCCAGTTTCAAGGGCTTTGATCATGCCTGGGTAATCAAGCTCGCCATTGACTGTTAAACCATTGTTTTTCAGTACGCTATAATCAGACCAGCTCTGTTTTTGTAGGCCAACCAAGGGAGTTAAATCAGCAAGGGTTTCGATTTTGCTAAACTTTTCTTGATCTTCATGGCGGATAATAAGCAAACGTTGGCCGTGTAAGCCCTTGTAGAGAGGAATAGTCGTTCTGACTAATGAATCAGTTTGCTGCTGGGGTAAAGAAAGCCATGCTAAGGTAATTGTTTTATTATGGCTTAGCTGCTCTACAACACGTTTATTATTCATAGGCTTAATATTGTAAAGCAGTACAACATCCGCCCCCATTGCGGCAAAACTTTTGTCGAGAATATCGTGAATATATTGATTTTTCGCCGCATCGTTATAACTAGGTTTAGCAAGCTGAATAACAATTTGTTCATGAGCTAATACTTGTAGACTCGACAGAGCAAATGTCATTAGAAATATCAGTATTGCTCTGTTCATTAATTTAAGTCCTTTTTTGAGCGCACGTTTATACGACTATACTTTGAAAACATGCACCTGTTGTTGTAGACGCGAAGCCAGTGAGGCCAATTCTTGGCTGGCTTGAGCATTTTGCTGCGAGCTTTCGCTAACCAGTGAAATGCTACTACTAAATTCATTAATATTACAACTTAGTTCGTTAGCAACAGTGGTTTGCTCATCCGTTGCGGTGGATACTTGGTTGTTCATATCGGCGATAAGTGCCATTTCTTGAGTAATTTCAGTCAGTAATTGTGATGAGCGCTCTGCGTATTCAACACTTTGTTTAGCACTTTCGTCAGCATTACCCATGGCGGTCACTGCTTGCTGCGCCATTGTTTGTAGTTTACTGATCATTTCGTTAATACTGGCTGTGGCTTTTTGCGTGTTGTGTGCAAGCTGCCTTACTTCATCGGCTACTACTGCGAAACCGCGACCCGACTCACCAGCGCGTGCCGCTTCAATAGCTGCATTTAAAGCGAGTAAATTGGTTTGTTCTGCAACACCTTGGATCATCATCACCACTTGATTGATATCGGTTGATTGTGTATTTAACTCATTGATTAGTTTTGTATTCGCATTAACGATGTGTGATAAACGGTTTATTGCATCGATATTTTCTTGCACAGACTGCTGACCCAGCTTGGCTGTTTTATCAGTGTGAGTGGCTTTTTCTGATGTTGATAATGCATTTGCGGCCACTTGTTCAATGGCACTACTCATTTGTGTAATGGCGGTGGCAATCATTGCTGATTGATGCTCTTGCTCTGTGGCTGTGCTTGCAACTTGGTCGCTAATTGAGTTCATTTGCTCAGCAGCAGATGAAAGGGTGAGAGTGGCGCTCGTTACATCATTTACTAATGCATGAATGCGCTCCATCATGGCATTAAAATGATGTGCTGCTTGGGCTATTTCGTCATTACCATGGGTTTTTGCGCGCAGACGTAAGTCGGCATTTTCAGAGATAGAACCTATCGTTTCACTTAACGATAACAATGGGTTATGGATAGAGCGGTATATAATAAAGGCAATAGCCAATAATAAAATTATTAATATAGTGATAGAGGCAGTCATAGCGATACTGACTTGAGCAAAATCTTTATCTGCGGCGTTTTTAAACTTGTTAGCCTCATTGATTTGTAAGCTTATTAGCCCTTGATAGCTTTCACTGAGTGGGTCAAACACATCGTAAAGATTTTTTACGAATACCTCGTTAGGTACTGCTTTAAGTTGGTCACTTTTTACTTGGTTTAAAAATGTGCTTAGTTCGCTTTCTACTACAGCGAGATTCTTTTCCACGATATTAACTAAGCGCTGCTCTTCTGTGGTTAGCTTGGTTCCTAAGTAGCTTTTCCATTTGCTATCAGCAACATTTTTTGCATTTTCAACGGCGGATAGAAAGTCAGTTTTTGAAATTTGATCAGCGCGGTATTTATGGAATAGATCAACAATGCTAACTGCGTAATTGTCCGATACTGTTTTTATCTGCTCAAGGGGGATGACTCTATCGTCATACAAACTGTCGATGCCTTTTACCATGCCCGACATAATAGACATTGTAAAAATAGAGGTGATCACAAAAACTGTAACCGGTAACAAAGCCAAGACGGCTAATCGCGTACGAACGGTGTAGTTATTTAACATGAGCGTGCAAATTTTTGTAAGGACTTAGTATTAAAACTAATAGAGAAATAGTTTTAAGCAAGTTTTTGCAATTGTTTTGCAGGGTTTTTCTTGAGATAAATATCTATAACGACTTAAAGGTAGCCACAGAGGTGCGTTGGCTCTGGTTAAGATAACAAAGCCAGTATTTACACTGGCTTTGTTTTGTTCCTATTTGTACATTAATGACCGCGATTAGGCATTTGCCGAGGCATTTGTCTTTGTGTATTACGGCGCATTTGTTGGCGCTGCATACCTTGCTGACGTGCTCTATTTGCCCTATTTAATTGCTGCATACGATTTTGTTGCCTATTTTGAGTGTGCTGGCGTTGCTGCAATGTTTGCTTCGCTTTACTTTTATCTATGCTTTGCAATTTATTTTGCACTTGTTGGCGGTCAATATTTTGTGCCCGATCTTTGATTTGTTGCTGTTTATCGGTAGGTAATGTTTGCCATTTACCCTCAACACGTTGTTGCCATTTATCGGCATCACGCTTGAGCACGTTACCTTTTTGATCCGCAAACACGTTGTTTGCTTTATCGCGTTGGCTGATGGCTGTTTTTAAATCGCGTTTCACTTGCTGCTTTGAAGCGAGACGAGACTTACTCTGATCGCGTTTATAAATATTATGCCTTGGTTGCTTATTATGGTGGCCCGGTTTATGACCGACATTAATTTTGTTACCAATATTGATATTGCCATTATTAATAATAACTGGGCCGCGGTAACCACCGCCATACCAGCCATTACAGCAATGATAAGGTCGATAATGGGTTGGCCATCCAACATTCCAATTCATCCCTAAATTTAAAAAACCATTGCTCCAACTTAAGCCAAACGACCAACCTGTCCAGTTGTTATAGCCAATATTAAAACCCCAAGTCGGTGGGCGAGGGTAGTAGTAGCCACCGCCCCAGTATGGTGGGTAATACCAACCTGTACCATACACTGGCACGCCATAATAAGGGTATGACCACATGTAACCTGGGTAATAACCAACATACACCACCTCAGGAGTTGATTCGTATATCTCGACGTAAGTGACGTTGTATACGGGGGAACTTGGAGGAATTTTTGCGATGTCATCTTTTGGAATGCTATCAGCAACAAGCCAAGGCCCTTGTGCGGAATCTGCCTTAAACCACACCGCATTATCGACTGCATAATATTTGCCTTTAATTTGCAGCACTTGTGCATCCGTATTAATCGCATAAGAAACTTGCGTGCCCGGGATCCGTTCAAACTTAGGTTTGCCATCATAGTACACAGTTAAACTGGTATCTTTACGGCTGATAGCCGCTGTTTGCGGCACTTTTGCATCTAATACAGCTTCTTCAGCTTCTTCAGTACCGGCAACTGAAACTCTGAGGCCCCCTAAATCTGATTCAGGTGGAATATTGGCAAAGCTTTCTGGTAGTTCATCGCCGCGTACAAATGTCCATGGGCCTGTTTGTTGTTTTGCACGATACCAGCGCCCAGATAACAAGACATACATGTTATTCGTTTGCATTTCACGTAGCCACGGGGTTTCAGTGTTAAACACATACATGAGCTCGCCACCAGTTAAGCTTTTCCATTTAGCTGCGCCATCAGTTGCAATAAGTTCGGTGGGTTTAGTTGCTACAACAATGGCTGGTGGTGCACTTAGATCTGAGCTTTCGGTATCATTAGGAAGCATTTTTACAAGTTCAGCCGGTGGCGACTGAGTATAGTCATAAGGCCCTTTGGCTTGTTTTGCCTGATACCAAAATTGCCCATCGGTGAGATAACAAAGTTTGCTTTTGCTATCTTTAATCACTGTCATAGCGGTGTTTAAAGCACGCTCATATTGGCTGTTTTCAATTTTACTAAACTTAGGTTCACCATCAAAACTCAGTAATACCGACAGTTGCTCTTTGAAAATAATCGTTGGAGGGTCGGTTTTTAATTGCGTTAAACTTTGTTCTGCTGCTTCTGCACTTTCAAGGCTGGCGGTGAGTTGCGAAAGCGAGGTTTCGAATTGACTGGCTTTTATTGCTTCATTAACGACAGCAGTAAATTTTTGTTCTTCTGCATCTTTTGATTCAGGCCAGCGTACATCGGTGACAGTGATATTGCGAACGGTGACGGTATCGTTTTCGCGATCAGTATCTAGTTTAGCTCTAAACCAAAATACGCCAAACACAGCGTCATTGCCTGAAACCGAAAATGACATCGCTGCACGGGCTGTTAAAGTATTACCGTTTAGTTTCTCGGGTTGTGGCTGGTAAACAATGAGTGTGCCTTGTGACGTTTGCACTTGTTGAGGCCACTCAATGGCTTGGCTAAAAAATGAAAACAAACATAGAAAAGAGAGTATTAAAAGCCTGCAGGCAATAATAAAAGGTAGGGGGAGTTTCATGGTCAATCCTTGGCTAACATAACTCTTAAAAGTATAGCCAATGACATCGAAAACGCTTAAAAATTGTTCCTATTTTTAAAGCGTTAGCTTAGGCAACTTGAGTTAAAAAATTTGAGCCCGCATTTAAGCCCATTTCATAGCCCGCACTGAGTTTTTCAAATGATTTTGTTGTTCGACCAACTGCAAAGTTGGGTGGCGGTGCAATAATATTAATTTTACAATCGCTTGGTGGGTTGGTAATAAAATCAATGCTTTGATTGTAATTTTCTGCGCGTCTTAAGGTGGCTTCTGCTAATGCAGGGGTGTTTTTATAAAGACGTTTGACGAACCAAGGCGCTTTTGAAGGCTTTTTCTTATAGCCAAGAGGCTGAGATAAAATAACGGTGATTTCCTTATTGCCCATCTCGTATGCTTTACGGATTGGAATAGAATCTGCCACGCCACCATCAGTAAGTTGCAAATTGTCGATAACAGGAAATTCTCGATAAGCAATCGGCAGCGCACAAGAGGCTTTTAATTGCTGTTCAAGATGAGTTGCATTTGCTTTTAAGTACTCTGCCTGTCCAGTTTGTATGTTGGTTGTGACAATATAAAATTCACTAGCTTGTTTTTCGAAGGTGTCGAGATCTAGACGAATATCACGGATGGTTTCTTGCCACAGCCAGTCTAAATCAAACAGGTGACCACCTTTGATAAAACGAACAAAATCGATGAACTCTGGCCGGCAAGAGTAATCGGTGATCACTGCATGGTTACGTTTGTATTGGGCGCACAAATAGGCAGCAATGTTAGTGGCTCCGGCAGAAACACCATAGCATTGATTAAAAGGTTGGTAATTGGCTTGAATAAAAGCATCTAGTACGCCAGTGGCAAAAATACCACGCATTGCGCCACCTTCTACAACGAGTGCCTTATTATTGTTCATTTTTGCAACCTTGCTTGTAACCGTGAGTGCTTCTAACCATAGCAAACACGGTTACAAAACTAAATAGAGTTTTGGCTCTAAATGAGGTTTAACTATTGCTGAGTTATAGCGCCTCTACCCAAAGTACGCCAACTTGTTTGTCGGTTACTTTTACTGTGCTACCAGCAGCAATGGGAGACTGACTTTTTAATTGCCATGTAATACCCGAATACTGATGTGTGGTTAACCCTTTATCATCAACATCGGCATTAACGACAAAGGTAAGCTCAGCAAAATCGCTATGTATCGGCTTAGTATCGGTTTTATCCTGCATGCGTTTGAGAGGTTTCCAAAGCACGAGTGCAAAACCAAGAGTAAACACGATATTGCTCCAAAGCGCGGTAGTGTAACTCGTATCAAGTAGACCTATATTCATTAGTAAGCCACTGGCAAATAAAGATAAGCCTAAAAACAGTAATACATAGGTACTCATACCCAGTACAGCAACTTCAACAATTAGCGCGATAACACCTATAATCATCAGTGCTTCGGCTAAATGGGTATCTAAAAATGCCATTAGCTCACCTAACTTTGTTGCTTTTTATTCAAAGAGTTAATAATAGACATACCTTGAGCTACAAGCGAGCTTGCGTCAGTACCACTCTCAGGAAGTAATACCACAGATGATTCACGAGCAATGGCTTCTTTAGCAGCAATGGCTTTTGTGGCAAGGTCGAGTTGAATTGCTTTTTGGCCTTGTTCGGTGTCAGCGGCTTCACCTACTTTACGTAGTGCATCTGCTTGTGCTTCAGCAACGGCGATAATCGCTTTCGCTTCACCTTCAGCGCGTAAAATTTGCTCGGCTTTTTCAGCTTCGGCAGCAAGGACTTGGGCTTGCTTTTTACCTTCTGCCACGTTGATGGCAGACTGACGGTCACCTTCAGACTCTAAAATTTGCGCACGTTTTACACGCTCAGCTTTCATTTGTGCTTCCATGGCTTCCATTACAGAATTAGGTGGCACAATATCTTTAATTTCGTAACGTAAAACCTGAATACCCCAAGGCTCAGATGCTTGGTTAATCGCGGTAACTATGTTGGTGTTTAACATGTCGCGCTCTTCAAAGGTTTTATCTAGTTCCATTTTACCAAGTTCAGAACGCATCGTTGTTTGCGATAGCTGAGTAACCGCAAATACATAGTCATCAACACCATACGTGGCTTTATACGGGTCAAGCACGCGGAAATACAGCACACCATCGACGATAAGCGAGATGTTATCTTTAGTGATAGCAGACTGCGAAGGCACATCTTGCGCTTGTTCTTTTAAGCTGCGGTCAGCGGCAATACGGTCGATAAATGGCACAATAAAGTTTAAGCCGGCTTCTTTGGTCGAATGGTACTTACCAAAACGCTCGATTAACCAGGCACGATTTTGCGGCACAAATTTAACGCTACTTTTTAGTAGTACTAAAACAAAAATTAGAAGAAAGACTTCTACATTTAACAACAGGTCTAAAATGCTAGAAACGGGGTCCATGTACTTTCCTTAATACAATTAATATTATTTTTCACTGCTCAGATTACCACCACAAAGCAACCTGCGCCAATGATTTGTAATTGCAACCAGCTTAAAAACCGTCCAATTATTTAGGATTTGTATTAATACTTAAGTGCATGTTTTATCAAATACATGTGCTGATCAGCTTGTGCGACGATTTCATCGGCTGTTTTTTGTGTACCTAAAAACATGGTGACGCCGACACTGGCTGAGCCCTTATAGTTAAGATCTTGGTGAATAAACTCAACTTCGATGGCTGTTTGCAGTTTATCGGCAACGCGATAGGCATTTTGTTTGGCTGTTTGCTCATCACGACCAAGCCCTTCAAGTAATACAACAAACTCATCGCCACCAATGCGAGCTAAACAGTCTTTTTCGCGCACAACCGTTTTCATTCGATTAGCAATTTCAACAAGGTAAGCATCGCCGGTATTGTGGCCATATTGGTCGTTTAACTTTTTAAACTTATTGAGGTCGATAAATATTACTGCACCATAGTTTTGGTCGCGCTTGCTCATTTGTAACGCAAGCGATAAGCGAATATAAAAATAGCGGCGGTTTAAAAGTTCAGTTAGCGGGTCGGTGGAGGCAGCGTAGAGGAGTTGTTCTTCAAGGTGTTTTCGTTCGGTAATGTCTGTTGCAATACCTAAAATGCCGATGACTTTGTTAGGCTCTGTGTCGCAAATAATAGGGGTTTTCACTTCCCAGAAAATATATTGGTGTCCGTCGGGAAAGGTAAGCTCAACTTCTTCACGGGTACGCTCACCGCTGAGCACCCGCTTGTCTATTTTGGCTAGCTTTTTTACGTCAGGAATTGGGAAAAAGTCCACATCACTTCTATGTTGTAATTCTTGCTCAGAGCAAGCAAATAAACTCAAGGTAAGCTTATTAGCATAAACGTAATGCCCGAGCTCATTTTTTATGTAAACGTATGCGGGTACGTTATCAAGTGCAAACTTTAATTCAGCAACATGAACGGGCAATTTAGAGTTATTAAGTTCGGCCACAATATGTCCCTATATAACAAGCCATAAATTGATAGTGAACGAAAATATATTATTAAACAAGACTGACCACAGAGCAAAAATTATAACTAATGATTTATGTATAGTTTTGAAAAATAAATAAAAAATTAATAGTTGGAATGGGTGATGAACTTTGTTATTAGGTGTGTTTTAGACTCGTTTGGTTATCTCAAATTTTAACTATTTTTTATTACTGTGTGATTAAAAACTTCCTTGTTTTTAGTCATCACTTTGGCTTTTATGCTTTGTTGAGAATGGCAAGGTGTTTTGTATGATGCGCGCTAAATAAGCGACAAAAAATATAACCCGTTACAAACATTGATAAGCTATAGGTTGCTCCAGGAATTGCCATGGCGGCATTATTGATTAAGGTACTCGCAATTAAAATGGCAAGAGTGCCATTTTGTAGCCCAACTTCAACCGCAATGCTCATTTGTTGCTTGTGATCTAAGCCCGATATTTTTGCAAAAAACAGCCCTAGTAACAGCGTGCTGAGGTTTAATGTCAGCGTTGCAATGCCACTGGTCGCAAAAAAACTCAGCATTTGGTCAGCATTTTTATGAATAATGCTAAGCACTATCACAATTAAGAACACACTCGAAAAACGACGTATAAAGGGTTCTATTTTCAAGCTCAAATGGGGTTTAAAGTGATTAAATACCATTCCTAAGCAAACAGGAAGCACCGTTATCATCAGCATTTGCACTATGGTTTTAATCACTGGCAAAGCGAATTCGTGGCCCGGCACACTCAATGTTTGCATGGCAAAATGCATAATCAGTGGCAAGGTAAAGGGTGAGATAAATGTGGCTAGCGTTGTTAGACTTATTGACAGCGCAACATCCCCTTTGAATAAATAGGTATAAAGGTTTGAGGTCACACCGCCAGGGCAGCAAGCTACTAAAATCAGACCTATAGCGAGCTCTGGGGTTAGGGTAAAACTCATTGCTAATAAAAACGCAACGCTTGGCAATAACAGTAGTTGGCAGCTTAAGCCTAATGAAAGTGCTTTGGGGCTAATAAATAATGCCCCAAAGTCTTGCTTTTTAAGCCCTAACCCCATGCCAAACATGATGATAAATAGTGCTAAAGGCAGCACTATTTTAGTCATGATATCAATTTGCATGGTATATCCTTATTGATCGTAACCCGGACTTTTATTGTCGAGTAAGCGCAGTAAGGCAGGCCAAGCAATTGCGCCACCCAGTCCCTTAGTAGCAACTTCAGTTTGCCCTTTGATACCCTCAATAATCGCGCTAGGTACTTGTACGAGTTGCTCGGTATTTTGTGAAGTACGAGTTTGTACAGCGCATGCAGCTTCAAAAACATACATAAACAAAAATGCATCAGCGACCGTTTTACCTACTGTTAATAGGCCATGATTACGTAGCATTAGAAAGTTATTAGAACCTAGGTCATTCACTAAACGGTCTTGCTCAGCAGGGTTAAGGGCAATGCCCTCGTAGTCGTGATAACCCAAACCTGAGTGCACAACAACAGCTTGCTGAGAGATAGGCAATAAGCCGTCTTTGTTAGCAGACACTGCCGTGCCATTGAGTGAGTGGGTGTGAATAACGCAATGGGCATCATCACGCGCCATATGAATACAGCTATGAATATTAAACCCCGCAGGATTAACTGGGTATTCACTGTCATGCAGCTTATTACATTGTTGATCTACTTTGATAAGACTTGATGCGGTAATTTCGTGAAACATCATGCCATACGGGTTTATCAAAAATTCGTTATCTGTGCCGGGAACACGCATTGAAATATGGGTAAAAATTAAATCATCCCAGCCATATATAGCAACTAGGCGATACGCGGCAGCGAGCTCAACACGGGCTTGCCATTCTTGCTCTGATACTGTGTGTTTCATGGTCATGGTGTTTTCCTAAAATGGTACTTTGCGAATAATAATGTCTTTAAACATGACCCAATCACCAATAAAGCTATAAAAAGGGTGTGTAAAAGTAGCGGGGCGATTTTTTTCAAAAAAGAAATGACCAACCCAAGCAAAGCCATAGCCCACAACTGGGCATAAAATTAGCCAGCTATATTGCTGCTGATAAATAGCGGCAAACAAAATAGCCAAAACAATCCAACTGCCAATGAAATGTAAGCGTCGACAGACTTTATTTTTGTGTTCTTGTAAGTAATAGGGGTAAAACTCTTTAAAGCTCGCGAACTCGCGTTTACTTGCTACAGTGCCCATATTGTTGTCTCCGTTGTTAATTACAGGTTAACAATAGGCTTTTATTCTTTTATTTACTTGATAATATAGGTCATTAAATTGTTTATTTAGGACGTGCATGAGAACCTTATCAAGCTGGTGGCTTCGTGCTATGGCTGAGTCGTTTAAGTGGCAGGGTTTACCAATTAATGAATTGTTTGCAGCGGCAAATATTCCTTTGGCAGAATTAAGTAGCCAAACAGCCCGATACCCACAAGCCAGTGTCAGTATGCTTTGGAAGCAGGCGCAAGCCATGTTACCAAACACCCATTTAGGTCTTTATGTTGGCAGTAACATGAATGTACGCGCTATTCCGGTGGTAGGCATGGCGATTATTCAGTCAACTCAGTTATTGAGTGCTTTTCGGCTGATATTGCGTTATCAAAAATTAATGGGCGATACCCATAATGTATCTTTGATCGATCACGGTAGTGAGTATGAGCTTCGCTTTAACTTTAGTGATGGTGAACGTGATATGTCACTGCTAAGCTACGAAGCGCCCATGGCGTTTTGTGTAAAAATAGCACGCACTGTAAAGGGAAAAGATTGGCACCCAACGCGAATTTGCTTGCAACGTAAAGAGCCACACAGTGAGATTAATACGCACTTTAATTGCAAAATTGAATACGGCGCAACGACCCATAGCCTGTTTTTTAGCGAAAATACCGATAGTGAACCTGTGTTATCAAGCCAGATGAAACTGGTGACACAAACGAATGTGACACAGGTACTTAGAATTTTACTTGAAGAGCATTTAATTCAAGGCCAAATTACCAGTAAAGCAATGGCAAAAGCACTTAATATGAGTGAAAAAACACTGCAGCGCCGTCTTGCAAAAGAGGGTACAAATTTTAGTAACGAATTAGCAAGATTAAGACAGCAAAAAAGTGTGTCATTGTTAAACGAAACAGATCTCTCAGTCACAGAAATAGCCTTTCTATGTGGCTACTCTGAAATTAGCGCATTCCATCATGCATTTCATCGCTGGTATGGCATGTCGCCAAAAACCTACAAGCAAAAAATGGCAATAATAGCAGGGTCATAATAAGCACGGCTTTTTTCAGTGAGCTGTTTGTATCTATTGTTTTAACTAGAAAAAAGGTACAAGTTGGCGTTTGTTCCTATTCTGTTTGAGTTTGATAATTATTCATACAAAAACAACAGTAAAAGCTTAAATAGCAATTGCTTAACACAGACTTGTTACCTAAAATTATTGATAGGACGCAAGGATGATCTAAAACCAAAACTCCACCATTAAGTATGAGGCTTGCTGAATGCGAAATCTATCGCTGCGCACTATTTTTATTAGTTTTGTGTTAATTGCATTGTTTGTTGTCACTGTGGTTAGCGCCTTAATCAATACCAGCCAATTTTCTCGGCTTTATTACCAACAAACCGAAAAGCAATTATTGCCTGACGCTGTGGGTAAAGTGGCTGCCGAAATTGACGCTCAAATGCGTTACCCGATCTCTGTGTCACAGTCTTTAGCTGAAAACCAAATTCTGCATACGTGGATGAACGAAGGTGAGAAAAGCTCGCCAATTCATCAACGTGTTATGGCGTACTTTGCTGACTTACAAAGAAAAAGCGGTGCGTCATCGGTGTTTTGGGTAAGCAAAAACTCAATGAGTTATTACACACAAGACGGCTTTTTCAAATCAATCTCACAAAGTGAGCCAAGAGACAGTTGGTTTTTTGACTTTATTAGCTCAGATAAACGCCAAGCGCTCGCCTTAGATGTGAGTGAGCAGGGTGGACACCTCACTTTATACGTTAACACCTTGGTTGAAATTGCAGGGCAACGCCTCGGTGTGGCAGGGCTTGGTTATGATATTTCAGATATTTCTAGCATTGTTACGTCGCGTAAAATTGGTGAGCAAGGGTATTTATTCTTAATTGATGACAGCAAGCGAATTATTGCACACGCAAACGATGCTTATATTGGTAAACAAGTCACAAGCGTCGCTTCATTAAGCGCATTACAAAGCTTTTTGAGCAGCAAACATATTGGCTTTACTCTATCGCAAGTCGAGCTCGCAGATGAAGATGTTTATGCTGGGGTTATGCCAATTGAAGGAACAGGCCTTACTCTTGTAGCGGTTCAGCCTAAGCAAGAGATATCAAGCGCGATTAATACAGTCGTTTGGATGTCGATTATCGTAAGTGTCGTGCTTGCGGGTATCTTTTTGGTGCTTACACTTTATTTTGCTAATTGGCTAAGTAAGAAAATACGCAGTGTTGGTGATGAACTACTGGGCATGGCAGGTCACGGCGGTGATTTAACAAAACGTTTAGATGACAGTGTTGATAATGAGCTGGGACATCTTGCTAAGGGCTTTAATGCCATTATTGGTAAAGTAGCCGAGCTGGTGGATGAAATCAGTGTCACAGAGCAAGCGATGCGAGAAGGGATCGACGATCTTGCGAGCTTTGCCAATAAAACCTTTGTTGCTACCGAAGATCAGCGCGCGCAAACCGATCAAGTTGCCACAGCTATTACAGAAATGGGGCAAACTATTAACGAGGTGTCTGATATTGCTCATCGTACAGCAAGTGACACGGAAGAAGCGGTACGAGAAACCGTGCAAACCAATCAAAGTATGGCTGCCACAGCACAAACCATGAATGAATTGAATGATATTTTGATCACGGTTGATAAAAGTATCGGTGAGTTTGCTAATCAAGCAGCTGAGATCAACTCGGTTGTTGAAGTGATCAATGCAATTTCAGAGCAAACTAACTTATTGGCACTCAATGCGGCAATTGAAGCAGCAAGGGCGGGTGAGCAAGGCCGTGGCTTTGCGGTGGTTGCTGATGAAGTACGCTCACTTGCACAGCGTACGCAAACATCGACTTCTGAAATTAGGGAACAGATTTCGCGCTTACAAAGCTCATCATTGCAATCACAAGAAGCGATTGCCGAAGGTACGCAAAGTAGTCAAAAGGTCACAGAACTTACGCATATTGCAGTGTCTGCACTTCAGTCTATTCAGCAGAAGTTTGAGATTATAAGCCAAGGCAATCACCAAGTTGCAGCAGCCACAGAAGAGCAGGGCACGGTGGTTGAGCATATCAATCAGTCGGCTCATGATATTTCAGACAGTGCAATGCAAATACATGATAACGCTGAGCAACAACAGCGTGGTACGCAAAGCTTATTATCGCGTGCTCAGCACCTTAAAGATTTAGTCAGTCAGTTTAAAGTTTAATAGCCTGCTTTTTAAATCTGCTTCGAGTAAAAGGCGTTAACAACACGTGTTGTTAACGCCTTACTATTTTTTAGCTTACAAGTGAGTGATTCAGTTTACTTATTCGCTGCTAATTCCTTTCTTATTAGCAACACATCGTGCAAAAAACTTTCAAAAAGGGACTATTAACTAAGTTTTTAGTGCGTTTAAGTGCGCTGCGTATTACAATTGAGACTTTATATCATTACCGCATTTCCAGCTGATAGGTATTTCACTTCTTCATGACAGATATTACAACACACCAAGCATCTAGACGCCGCTTGTTGATTGCCTTAGCCATAACGTGCTCGTTTATGGTGATACAGGTTATTGGCGCCTATTATTCGAATTCGCTTGCTGTACTTGCTGATGCTGGGCATTTGTTTGTTCATAACAGTTCTTTATTTATTGCACTTATTGCCTCAAGCATGGCGATATATTTTGCAAAAAACTTTAATGATGGCTATCAGCGCGCAGAGCTTACGGGTGGCTTGATCAATGGCATCTTATATTTAAGCATTAGCTTAATTATTCTTTATGAAGGGGGTGAGCGCTACCTTCATCATAGCGATGGTCATGATTTACAAATTAATAGCTATCTGATGTCGGTGATTTCGGCGATAGGCTTTTTATTTCATGGTGCTGCAGCATGGGTGCTATACAAAGGGCGCAAAGCAAGCATTAATGTGTATGCGGTGTTTTTACACTCGTTTTTTGATTTAATTTCAACGGTTTCAACCTTCTTCGCTGGTATTTTAATCCACCTAACTGGCTGGGCCGAAATTGATATTATTTCGAGTATGTTGATTGCTACCTTTGTCTTGTTTACTGGGGTTAAAGTGATCATTCGTTGTATTCAAGGCTTACTTGAAAATAGAAGTAAGCTGCCGAATGTAGCTGATATTGAACAAAGTATCGCTTCGGTTGAACATGTACAAAATGTTCATAATGTCACGGTAATGCGCCAAGACAAAGACATTATTGTTGGCGCGCACGTTGTTTTAAAACAGCATTGTACCGTTGAAAAGCATGACGAAGCATGTCGCTTAAAGGTCGAAAAACTATTGCAATCGCGCTTTAAAATTGGAAAAAGTGTGCTGCAAATAGAAAGTCATGAATGCCACCATGTTAATTAAAGTGGCAAAAAGTTTAATTTTCTTTTAATTTAAAGGTATCACTATGAAGTTAGGATACCTTTTTTGCTTCAAAATAAGCCTTCATATTTCAACTTTTTAGCCGCAGTACTGCTTGGTTGTGTTGCGGGAGTTGTTAATTTATTACCAATTTGGTTTTTAGATAGCTCAGAATTTCTTCTTGGTCAGTTTTTTGTGATCTTAAGCTTGCTGCTATTCGGTTGGCGGTTCGCAATAATCACCTTTATTTTAAGTACAGGGTTTATTTTTTACCGCTGGGGGCATGCTTGGCCGTCCATTGTATTTGCCTTAGAATTGATCTGCTTGCAGGTATTCTGTTTGTCAAAAGCGCGGCCAGTTTTTTTACGAGGCATGCTGTTTTGGTTTGTAATTGGTTTACCCCTACTTTGGAGTTTTGGCCATTTCTTTTTAGGTCTTCCAATTTTAACCATTGCCATCGCACTTGCTAAATACTGCTTAAATGCGGCAATTTACTTATCTGTTATTGATTTACTAAGCTTCTTCTTTAGCCGCTATTCGTGGCATAAACATTATTCGTCACTCTATAAAATACTTAATTATGTTGTTACTTTGCTGGTTGTGCTGGTAGTTATATTAACCTCAGTAGTACTAACCAATAACCATTATGCGCGCATTGAGTATGAGATAAATGCACAGTTAAAAGAAAAAGCCAAAGAAATCGCACGCACAATTGATGGTCACCTCGATCACCATAAAAAAGGGGTGGTACTTACTGCCAGAAGTATAGCCAATGGAGTTCCTCGTCAAATTGCCCTTGAAAATATGGCAAATCTATACCCTGATTTTAGAACACAAATCATTGTTGATGCCCTTGCTGATGTCACTCACTTTTATCCACAATCGTTAGCGATTAGTTTGCAGCAGTCAAACATTCGCGCCAATGTGGCAGATAGAGATTACTTTATCAATGCGCCTAATAATGAGCTTGGTTATATCTCAACAATATTTAAGGGCCGCGGTTTTGGCTCTTTACCTATAGTTGCGGTATCAGCACCGATTTATATTGAAAATACCTTTACCGGCGTCGTTGAAGGCTCACTGATGTTTGATTATTTTGCAGGCCTTAGGCCCAGTCTATTTAGTCACCAAGGCGAGTTGTTGATTTTAGATGCCAGCAACAAAGTGGTATTTAGCACATTAGATGACTTTAAAGAGTTACAACAATTAACAGATGAAGAAATAGATTCATTTGCAGACGAAGCACGCTTTAAAATGTTTGATGCTGAGAACGAGCAGCAGTTTTACGCCAGAGAAGCTCGCTCAACAGAGCATAACTGGATTGTAATGACCATGCTCAATCGCAAACATGCCAACAATGTTGCGGTGAGTGCATGGGGTCAGTCTTTGGTGATGATATTGTTCATTATTTTATTAACCAGTGTGTTTATAACGCAGTTAAGCCGCTGGTTAATTGCTCCTATCGAAAAGTTAGCTGAACAAATAGACAAATTTGAACCTGAGCGGGCAATCACAGATACCGACTTACCACAAACTTGGCTAGAAGTGAGTCGTTTGCAGTCGCAGTTTTCGAGTTTAGCAAATAAGCTGGCGCTTAATTTTAATCGCTTACATCAAGCGAATCACGAAAACGAAGTGTTGAATAACAAATTGACCGATTTTAATGCCCAGCTCGAGCAACAAGTTAATGATAAAACTAATGAGCTAGTCGAAGCTGTGCGCTTAGCGAACCAAGCTAACCGTACTAAGTCGCAATTTTTAGCGAACATGAGCCATGAAATCCGCACCCCGCTCAATGGTATTTTAGGCATGACTCAACTGCTATTAGAAAACCCTAAACTGCCCGAAACTGAACGTGATGAGCTGGCGATGATCCATCAAAGCGCTAATAATTTGCTATTGATCTTAAATGATATTTTAGATTTTTCTAAAATTGAAGCGGGTGCACTTAAATTAGAAAACCGCGCCGTTGAGATTAAGGCTTTATTGCAACAGTTAGCAAAAGTATTTAGTAATACCAGCGTGAAAACAGGTGTCGAATTTAACTTAAGCATAGCAAACGATATACCTGAGTATATCCGTTTAGATCCGCTAAGATTTAGCCAAGTAATCAATAACATTTTGAGCAATGCGGGTAAATTTACTGAGTCAGGTGAAATAAACATGCAATGCCAAATGGTCGATGGCGCTCTTGAAATATCAATTCGTGATACAGGCATTGGTATTTCAGCCAATCAACAGGCCAAACTGTTTACAGAGTTCACTCAAGCCGATATATCGACCACCCGTAAATATGGTGGTACTGGGCTTGGGCTAACCATTAGTAAACGTATTATAGAGTTGATGGATGGAGAGCTTTCTTTGGTGAGTCAAGAAGGTGAGGGCAGTGAGTTTACTGTTGCCATCCCAGTCACTGTGAGCGACGCAGAAGCAACGGCAGAACAAAGTACAGACAAGCCAACACTTAGTGGCATAAATGTATTAATTGTTGAAGATAACCCTGTCAATCAAATCGTGCTGCAAAAAATGATGCAAGACACCCAGTGTTCTATCAAAATGGCAAACGATGGCTTACAGGCGCTTGAGCAGCTTAAAAGCTTTGCGGCAGATATTATTTTGATGGACTGCCAAATGCCTCACATGGATGGCTATCAATGTACACAAGAAATAAAACAGAATCCTGCGCTGTATGGCGAAGCTATCATTATTGCTATTACGGCGAACGCCTTTGAAGAGGACCAAAAACGTTGCCTTGTAGCGGGTATGGATGACTTTATCTCAAAGCCCATAAATAAAGATGAGCTTTATCGCTGCTTAAATAAATGGTTTAAAGCGCGTTTAGTCGATCAATGATTGCCTGAATCGTACTTTCTGCAATGAGGTCATCGGCCAGCATGGGTTTCGCGAAGTAGTAACCTTGTAAATCTTCGCAGCCCATCTCTGTTAAGAAGCTGATTTGCTCTCCTGTCTCAACCCCTTCAGCAATACAATATAAGCCTAAGTTCGATGACAGCGCATGGATGGTTTTAATAATCGATTCATTACTTTTATCTTGGCCGATATTACGCACGAAGCTTTGGTCTATTTTGATCACATCAATCGGGAATTGACTTAGGTAAGTTAGTGACGAGTAACCTGTGCCAAAGTCATCAAGTAATAGTTTGAAGCCGGCATTTTTAAGTTTTTGCAGCTGCTTAGAGGCTTTCTCTTTATCTTCTAAAAGCGTATTTTCTGTAATTTCAAGACGTAGTTGAACCGGCTTAACCATGTGATTATTCAAAATAAGTAATAAACGTTCAGTTAAGTTCGATTTTAAAATATGCGTCGGTGACAGGTTTAATGATAAATAAAACTGAGGGTTAGCACGCAGCATAGGTAGCAGCTCTGTTAGCGATCTATCAAGGGCTTGCTCAGTCAGCGCATCGATTAAACCAATTTCTTCGGCAATAGGGATAAACTCAGCAGGTGATACAAAACCTTGCTCGTTCTTCCAGCGCATTAAAAGCTCAACGCCGTTTATTTTTTTAGTTTTAGCATTAACAATAGGCTGATAGTTATTAAATAACTCATCGTCTTTAAACGCATCTTTCAAGGCATTTTCAAGTAACAGCTTTTTGGTTAGCTGGTTATTCATCTGCTCAGTGAAATATTTAAAATTGTTACGGCCAGATTGCTTGGCGTGCATCATGGCTATATCTGAATTTTTAATTAAATCATCTGCTGTTTTCGCATCAAATGGGTAAAGAGCGACACCAACACTCGCAGAAATATTGATTGAAAAGTCGTCAATTATAACTTTGCTTGCCAGTTCTTCTGTGAGCTTTTTAACGAGCTCACTGAGTGTTTGCGGGGAGTGTAAATCTTTAACAAGTACCAAAAACTCATCGCCACTTTGACGGCCTATTACGGCGTTATCAGGTAACATTAGGCTTACTCTTTGCGTGATATCGCAAAGTAATTGGTCGCCGACAGCATGACCGAATGAATCATTTACAGGCTTAAATTTATCTAAATCAATAAACAATAATGCAGCTAGTTTATTGTATTTTTTTGCGTTATTTATACAGTTACTAATTTTTGTATGCATTAGGGAGCGGTTAGGCAAGCCCGTTAACGGGTCATAATTTGCTAAATAGCGCAAATCGTCTTCAGCGCGTTTTTGCTCTGTTAAGTCTGAAATTACAATTACATAATGACTAATTGATTGGTTTTCCTTGGCTACAGCCGTGACACTAATATGAACCGGGTGTGCAGGGCTTTTTAGCGTGCGAATAACAGCTTCTGTTTTCCAGTTTTGCTTTGGCTTAAGTGTTTTTAATACGTCTATATATTCAAGGTATTTTGCACGGCCTATGGCTGCAATAAAGTCGCGACTAGTAAGCTCTGCAACATTGTTTGGCGTGGCGAATGCTTCACCAAAACTGGCATTAGCAGAAAATGGTTTGAGTTGATTGTCTAAAATTAGCAACCAGTCGTTTATTTGCCCAAATGCTTCGCCGAGCACACTGGCTTGCTGGGCATTAGCGCGTTGCTCAGTAATATTGGTATAAATACCGGTTATTTTTAATGGGCGGTTGTTTTCATCGGTTGCAACAATACGACCAATGTCTTCATACCAAAGCCAGCTACCATTTTTATGTTTTAAACGGTAAGTGGTATTCCATTGTTGGTTATTTGTTTGCTTACAAAATAGTTGCCACTGGCTAGTTACATTATTGCGATCGTGCGGGTGCACTAAGCCCACAAACTTGTTGAGGTTTATACCATCTTTATATTCGGCATAGCCCAGCTCAGCAGAAAAGCGAGTCGTTCTTAAAAATTGTTCTGCTAGGTTAATCTCCCAAACACCACTTTTAGTACTACTTAAAGCGAGTTCGGTTTGTTGTTGTGATTTTACAGCTTCTGCATGCGCACGGCCGATCATTTGCTGACGAGCACGGTATTGCCAAAATAGGAAAAACAAAACAGCTAAAACAATAATGACATAACTTGCTTTTGCAGAAGGGGATGACCAAGGTGCATGTGCAACATTGAATCTTAGTTGTCTAGACGCTGATATTGCATCGCTTAACTCGGTTGACGACGACACTGATAACACATAATCACCAGGCGGTAACTTAGTGAAAAAGACCTCATTGGTTGTTAGCTTGTCGTATTGCAGTGAGGTTGGCCCATCAAGGGTCACTCGGTACGATGTTTTATCTTTATTGATGGTATCAAAATTAGAAAAGGTGACTGCTAAGCCCATATCATCATAGGTGATCTGCAGAGGCGTATTCACATATTTATATGGATGGTAGTTAAGCTCTCGCGAAAGCAAAGTTACATTGGTTATTTCGGTATTTATATTACCAGCCTCTACAGGCGACGATAAAAAGTCTTCTGGTGAAAGTAAAAGTACGCCTCGGGTACTACCAAATGCAAGTTGTCCGTTATGTAAGGTGGTGTCGGCATCAATGTTAAATTCATTAACGGCTAAACCATCGCGAATAAAGTAACGGTCAAGTTCTAAGGAGCTTAAGTCAAGGCGGTAAAGGCCATTTTGAGTCCCTAACCATAAAAAACCAAAACGATCTATTTGCAATGCAAAAACAGATTTAGCTTTTAAGCCCGACTGTATATTAATACGGTGTTTAACTTCGTAAGTTTTAGCATCTATGCCAATAAGTCCTTCGTCAGCCGAGCCAAGCCAAAGCGTATTGTTATAATCCATCACCCAGTCATCAATTGTTGTGAACGCTAAAGGGTTATAGTTATCTGTTTGGTATATCAGTGTTAACTTTTGAGTCTGCTCATTGTAGCGGTACAATTTTCCAGACATACTCAGTACATATTCATCAGGATGATCAGGCAGTGGCTTTAAAAAAGCATGGGCATTAACTAGGTCAACTTGTTCTTTTAATCCTTTAATAGTGGTAAGTTCGCCTGTTTTACCATTGTACTTATAAAAATTTTGCTCATCTAAAAATGCAAATTGATCATTACCCATAGCACGAAAGCCCCAGTTTGGGCCGTAATTTATGAGGTGCATGGTCTCAGCATTGCCTTTTATAGGCACTAGTTCGCCGGTCTGTTTATCAAACAAGGCAAGTCCTATGTATTTCATTAGCCACAGATAACGGTTGTTGTCATCAATGTTAGCCTCGGTAATACCATAAATACCATGCTCACCATGAAAGGCTTTTTCATCGTTACTAACTAAGTAGGGTGTAATATCTTTAGTAACTTGGTTGTACTTCATTAGGCCATTATCTGTACCTATCCAAACGGTATTGTTTTGATCTTGTAATACCGACCAGACATTATTGTTGAAGCGAGCTTGGTTATTTTTTAATTCAATATGTTTAAAACGTCTTGCGAGTGTTGACCAAGTAAAAACACCTTGTGAGCGAGAGGCAAGCCACAGCAGCCCTGTTTTATCAATCATGACATCTTGAATTGAATTGTCAGACATCAAAAACTTACTTTGTTCAAAGTTTAAGATGAACTCAACCGACATTGTTTGGCGATTAAATTCGAACAATCCTTTTTCTGTGACAACATATTCACCGAATGAGCTAACAGAATAGTCCCAAATATTTAAGTTAGGGATTAACAGCCTTACCTTATCAAATGCCAATAAACGGTTAGCGTTAAAAGGTATATCAAACATGCCCTCTACAGTGCCAACAAATAAGCCCAGTTGCGCATCGACCCTTAAAAATTTTACGTTTTTATTATCTTCGGTGACCTGAGATTTATCGGTTAGCGGAATATGCGAAATATGATCATCTGCAAGGTTTTTTGAGAAAAGCCCATTTGATGTGCCGATATATAAAAAGTTGTCGTGCAGGGTGAGTGCCCGAACAATATGCTCTTCTTTATTGATAGAAAACTCATGCAAAAACTTTTTTGATTGCTTGTTGTATGAATAAACGTGCTGAGCAATAGCGAAGTAAAAAAAGTAATCGTCTTCAGTGATTGCTAAAATAGGCGAAAAGAAAACATCTTCAGGGTCTAGTTTGCCAGAATAGATTTTTTCAACTTTTAGTGTTTTTGGGTCTATTAGAAAAGCACCTGAAAACTCAGTGCTGACGAAAATGTTTCCGTCGTCAGTTTTATGCATTGCGGTAATTTGTCGCTGATCAAGTATGTACTCACCAGCAAAAGGCGCTACCTGATAACCATCATACCTATTTAAGCCTTGATAGGTACCAATCCAGATAAAGCCTAAATCATCTTGCACGATTTTAGTTACACTGCCTTGCGTAAGGCCTTCATCGGTTGAAATACGCTGCATTTGCAAAGCATAGTTTTGTGCCAACGCCGAAGAGGAAAGCGTGAAGAACAGCAAACTGAAAATCAAAAGAAAAAGTTTAGGCACTGACTGATTAACCCTAAATTATTATTTGCGCATAATTTTTAACAAAATATAGCACAATTATGACCGTAATTAATGGTTCTGAAAAGAAAAAATAGTAATAAGGTCTACTTGTTGCTGAAACTGAAACCTATGCTATAACTAGTTCAATTATCAGCAATTTGAGAACGTGATGCGCCATTCATTTATAAGCCAAAAAAGTAATGCATTGTTATTGATTATTGACCTTCAGGCAGGGCTTGAACCGGTAATTAACGACTTTGGCTTAGCTGTTAATCAGACCGAAAAGTTAATAAAAGCAGCTAAAGCTTTAGATATTCCCTATTTATTTACCGAACAAAACCCAACCAAGTTAGGTAAAAGTAGTGAACAGCTTTTACCTTTTATAAGTGGCACTAACTGCCATCACAAAATACATTTTAGCGCATGCCAAGAGGTTCAATTTAACAACCTATTGGCTGGCTTTAACCGTAAGCAAATAGTGGTAACGGGTACAGAGTCGCATGTGTGTGTACTGCAAACATGTTTAGACTTAATTGCCAATGGTTACCAAGTGTTTGTAGTGGAAGATGCCATTGCATCACGTAACGAAAAACACAAAGAGTTAGCAATTAAGCAGCTATCGGCAGCAGGTGCTATTATTACTTGTACAGAAAGTTTGATATTTCAATGGCTAGAAAAAGCAGGGACTGATCAATTTAGAGCATTATTGCAATTAATAAAGTGAACCATGATGCGCATCAAACCGTATTGGCTCGATTAATTGTATTTTTGTATATTATTTAATAATTAAGGCTTTATCTATGACGAGTGTGCGCCGCCTTTTTACTTATTTGTTCCTTTTATTGTTTGTTGAATCTTTAGTTTTGGGTTTTATCTATTCGACCCTAATTACAGGTGTGGTAACCGGTTTATTATTGCTATCTTTACCGCTTTGGATGCTCCATCAATACCCAACGAGCAAATTAACAGCCCATGTTGTGGCTGCCGGTTGCATGATGTTTTCGTTTTTACACATCCAACAAAGCTACGGCTTAATTGAAGTTCACTTTGAAATATTTATTTTAATGGCCGTGTTGATCATGTTTGTTGAATGGCGCGTGTTTATTACTGCACTTGCTTTTGTGGCAGTTCACCATTTGAGCTTTTACTTTTTACAGATAAACGAAGTCGGTTTATACGTTTTTGACCCAGATCGATTGTATTTTAGCACCGTACTTATCCATGCCGTGTATGCCATTGTTGAAGCGATTGTAGCTGGCTACATTGCAAAAACCCTTCATCTTGAACGTAGTTCTGGCTTATCGTTAAGCACAACTACAGAGCAGATAATGGCCGACGAAAACAGCATAAATATTAGCTTAAGAGCGGATGATAGCCACAGTGAAGCCGTGGCGGGTTTTAACCGCTTACTAGGTTTTGTATCGAGCGTGATTGGTGATGTTCAAAGCCAAAGTAGTGTTTTAAAAAACCAGTCTAAACAATTACTTGAAGTACACGACGAACTGCATGAGCAAGCACTTAATCGTGAGCAGCTATCGACGGATATCGCGCAGTCAGGTGAACGAGTCGCCGAAGGCTTTGCTCATGTTGAACAAGAAAGTAATGAGCTACAAACACAGTTTGAGCAGCTCCATTTAAGTGCTACAGAGGCATTAAATGAAGTGGCGAATACAGACAGCAAAACGGCTGAGCTTGCTAATAACCTTCAAGAAGCAGATCAAAATATAGGCCAACTGGTGAGTGCATGTTCGCATATCTCAGAATTACTTAATGAAATTTCGTCAATTGCTGAGCAAACGAATTTACTTGCGCTTAACGCTGCAATTGAAGCTGCACGTGCAGGTGAACAAGGCCGCGGCTTTGCGGTAGTGGCTGATGAAGTTAGAAACTTGGCAACACGCAGTAAAAACACGACGGATAAAATAACTAATACGCTTGAAAGCTTGATGCAAAACAGTGCCTCATCAACTAAGTCGATGCAGGGTAGTGTTGCGCTTATAGAGCAGTTGTCGGCCATTAGTTCGCAGATGAAACTGCAAATTACCGAGATGACAGAGCAGGTGAATGTTGCCGCAAGTAGCTCACAATCGGTTGCTCATGTAGTGCAAAATCAAGCGGGTAATACACGTGCTATTGCCGAGAACTCACAAGCCTTAATTGCTAACCAAGCCAACGACAACTTGATGATTGAAAAGCTCACCGATCGCGTACAGTTAATTGATGTAAGTATCGATGTACTGGAGCAAGGTATTGCTAAATTCAAATAGCAAATGGCTGATAATGGCAACTCTACTTTGGGTTGCCTCTGTAGCATTAGCCTTGGTGTTTGCTTATTCTCAACAAGCAAGCACCTTTGATCCAGATAAAAAGCTAGCCACAGCTAATTGGTTACCTGCTTTTCAACAAAGTATGCGGCTTGACATCAACAATGCCGATACCTTGTACATTATTGATGAAAATACCTGTGTATGCTCAGAGCGCTCACAACCGCACATAACAAGCCTTAGCAGCTATGCAGCAGAGCAAGGTATTGAAGTAATAAAACTTAAACCAACATCTGCGGTTGCTGCAATATTACCCGCTCAACCTGCCGCAGTACTTGTTTCAGAAAATCAACAGCTTGTGTATGCAGGGCCATTATCAAAGGGACTCGCCTGTTCAAGTCAGAATGGCTTTGTTGAGCTAGTAATCGCAAACTTACGTGCGGGTTTTAATAGCCAGTTTATTAACTCAGATGCTGAGGGGTGCTATTGTGAGATTAATTGAGCTATTAAAAAAGCAGCGTTAAAATAAACATGAAATTAAAAGAATTTGATCTGTGGGCCTTTAAACAAGAGCTAGCCGAATGTAGAAAATTTATCTTATTTTCTAGAAGTGTATACGCCCATTATGAACGGTATTTTTGTCAGATAGAGACTAACGGAATTTACCGAGTAATTATTAAGTTAAGTGAATCGGATAAACGTGATGGGACCACAGAGTTAAGTAGTTCTGTGCTTAAATTTTATCAACCTTTTGATTTTATAGCATTTAATAGATTAGGTGAGAATGAAAAGAAACTATGCCTATTAGATACGTTGCAGCAAGCATTAGTTAAATTAACAGTAATGTATGAATGGCCAATAGAGCCGTTTAATCAAGCATATGCAGCGGTTTTGAGAGATAGTTTTGTTAACCATTATACCTTTCGAAAAAAGCATAACCGTAACAGAAAACTTATTGCAGAATTAGAGTGCCATCACGAATCGATGAGCTTTGATTGTTTTGTAAAAATCAAAAATAAAATCGGGGAAGTGCTGTTTTCAAAACGTTTATTTAGTGCTGAGCCTGATGAGTTTCTGTTTAATGGCTTACTAGGCGATATTAGATGGATTGATAATGAGACACTCGCAGTTTTGAATAAAGATAAGAGTGAATCAGAGCGGATTAGAGTGCCAAATATCATGAGCCAATAAAGTTAATGGTATAACTTTTTATGAAGTAATGTTCTCATGCTTAGTCATAAAAGAGGCCAAAAATATTGGCCTCTGACTTTATAAAATTATTGAATTTGGCCTCGTATCTCACCGCTTGGATTTGCAGGCGTATGAATGTTTACATAATGACCGCCTGAAGCTAAAACTGAAAAGATATCGGCATCTATCATTAAGCCTGTGCTACTCATCCAGCGATTCATATCATCACTGTCTTGTACAAGAGGAGCTAACACAGGGCCATTTTCACCGGCTACACCGGTATGAATGTGTGCAGCAGTTGCATCGATTACACCCGATGTTAATACTTGCAGCTCAACACTGTAATCATTGGTATTCACTAGCGCATAACCATCACCAGATGCATCCGTTGTGACCGCGGGTACTTCTTGTTCACCAGAAAGCGGGAAGGTTACAAACACGTAGTTGTCGGTAAGGATTTGACCACGTAGTTCACCACCTGGGTTAGCTGGAGTATGCACATTAACGTAGTGACCACCTGATGCGAGTACTGCAAAAATATCTGCACTGATCATGGTGTTTTCAGGTGTTTGCCACAGGTTCATGTTATCGCTTGATTGCTCTAACGCGGCAAGAACGTCGCCATTGGTGCCTATACGACCTGTATGAATGTGGGCAGCAGTAGCATCACTCACACCTTCGGTTAACGCTCTTAATTCTAGATGGTAATTATCCATATTGACTAAGGCATAACCACTACCTGATGCCATCGTATCAACCGCTGGAACTTCTTGCATACCACTGAGTGGGAAAGTAACGAGCTGATAGTTGTCTGTTAGGATCTGACCTCTAATTTCGCCACCCGTGTTAGCAGGCGTATGTACGTTAACGTAATGACCTCCTGATGCAAGTACCTCAAATATCTCTGCGTTGATCATGGTATTTGCTGGTGTCATCCACATGCCCGCGTCAGTTGTTGACTGCTCAAGTGCAACGAGTACGTCGCCATTCGTGCCAATTCGGCCAGTGTGAATGTGTGCACCTGTCGCATCATCAACACCCATTGTGTTTACTAATAGCTCTAAGGCATAGTTATCCATGTTGATTAATGCATAACCTTCACCACTTGCATCAGATTCGATGGCAGGAACTTCTTGCTCACCGCTTAGTTTAAAACTCGTAAAGCCATAGTTACTGGTTAGGATTTGCCCACGAAGCTCGCCGCCAGCATTAGCAGGTGTATGAACATTGACATAGTGACCGCCAGAAGCCAGCACTGCAAAAATATCTGCATTGATTTGCGTGTTGCTTGGTGTCATCCAGACGTTACTGTCGTCCATTGATTGTTCAAGAGCTACTAATACATCGCCATTAGTACCTATACGACCTGTATGAATATGCGCAGCACTTGCATCGTCTAAGCCTGACGTGACAACAGTAAGCTCTACACTGTAGTCTGTTGTATCAACAAGGGCATAACCATCACCATCAGCCATGGTGCTGACCATAGGCACTTCTTGTGCACCACTCAAGTCAAAGGTCGCAACTGCATAGTTGTCTGTTAAGATTTGGCCGCGAATTTCGCCACCGGCAAATTCTGGTGTGTGAACGTTAACATAGTGACCGCCGTCTAAAAGTACTGCCAGAGTGTCGCTGTCTATCATGGTATCTTCAGGTACAACCCAGTCAGTCATGACTTCGTCGTCTTGCTCTAAAGTCACAAATACATCACCATTTGAACCTAATTTTCCTGTATGGATGTGAGCTGCTGTAGCGTCATCAACACCCATAGTCACCGCACGAAGTCGTAATTCTGTCGTGGCGCTATCATAAGATGCATAGCCGTAACCCATTGCGTCACTGTCGTTCATAGGCACTTGCTGATCGCCATTTAAAACAAACGTGATGATGCTGGTTGTATCAGGCACAATTTGCGCACGAAGTTCGCCGTTTGCATATTGTTCGGTATGAAGGTTAATGTACCAATCGCCATCCATTAAATCAGCAATCAAGCTTTCATCAAGGTCGGTAATTGCGACTTCATACATACCATCGGTAGTGGCTTCAAATGCAAAAGCAACATCACCATTAGCGCCTAAATCACCGTCGTGTATGTGTGCTGCGCTAAAACCTTCGACTGAGCTTGCATCAAGTGTTGCACGAAATTGCATTAAACTTTCGTCAAGCTCTACCGTTGCAGTTGCTGTTTGCATTGAGTCATTCATTGGCACTTCTTGTTTGCCACTTAAAGTTACAGAATAGGTTTTACTTGGAGTGAATTCTTGAACTGGGGGAGGGGTAACAACTTCGGTATTATCGTCATCATCATCGCTACACGCGGTGAGAAAAAGTAAGCTGCTAGCCAGGAGTATGTATTTCATCGTTCTTCCTTATATCTTTGTATGTTCGGACGTTACGACGTGTCCATTTCAATAAGGCTTACGGCAGGTGTTTAAAAAGAGATCACAAAAGGTTATTTAAAAGTTAAAAACTGATTCTTTAGTATTGGTTTGTTGAAAGAGGGGATTAATAGTTAAAGTTTAATATCGCTAACTTTAAAGGAAAAAACATGCTTAGCAACATAAAAGTTTTGGGTGGTAAATAGGTACGGATTGTGCATCTATTTTGTTTTCAAAAGGTTTATAGCTAAACGTCAAAAAATTAACGATAGGAAAACTATGCAGCTAACTTCGTACATATCCTCATTCCTAAAAGAGCCATTATTAGATCAGCAAAATAAAAATGAGCTAAACCCAGCAAGTGAAAAAGCAACAAACCTTCAAGGCTCTAAACAACAAGAAGCGGGCGTTGATTCTGATCCACAAGCAGAAGCTCAATCAAAGACATCACAAACACAGCAAGAGCTAGTAGTGAAAATAAAGGAGTTACAAAATAAGATTAATAGTTTAAAAAGCAACAAAGACCTAGCTCCAGAACAACGAGAAAGTGAGTTGCTAGAGCTTAATGAACAACTTGATGAAGAAATAAATGCAGTCCAGCTTGCCGTAAAAAGTAATGTTTCTACGATGATAAACTTATTGTTTGCTCCTACTTCTAGTAATCACTCTGGTATGCTGTTTAACAATAAAGCGTAAGTTTAAGGCAAAGCGCTTGTTCGCAGTTACTTTGCCAATTGCATATTTATAAGTCCGCTAAATTACATACTTTATAAGTGAGTAGATGAGAGTACATATAAAGGTAAATAGGAAGAACCATTTTATGTGAACTGTTATTGGTGACCCGCGTTTGGCTGTTCTGATCATAGTTACTGGGTAATCATACTCAACAAGTTTCTTGAAAAGCTCAGGATGTTCTAAGCTCCAGTCATTTAAAGGAATTGAATCACCATAGCGAGTTTTAAAAATAACAGAAAATAGATAGGCACGCCTAGGTTGTGGATCGTTAATATCGTAGCCGCTTTTGGTGCGTGTAAAATTCCATATGGCCTCAACATTAAGTAAATCTTCTCTTTTAATTGTTCGTGGTTTTCTGTCATCGAATAAAAGTGCAGGCAGGTAAACCTGTTCTTGGTTTATTTTAATTTCGCACAACGGGGATTCATGGATGAAGTAACGCTTATTGGCGATAAACATTTGAACTAAAAAGTAACTGAGATATGTAATGATCACAGCGGCAATTGCACCTGCACCGGATTGTGTTTTCCAAACAAGGTGGCAAGCAATGATGAATATAGCACCGGTGATTAATTTTGCTTTGAATTTCTGTGCTTTAGGTAAAGGGACTGCGCATCTCAAGATAGGTATTTCAGCTTGCACTTTCGTTTTTATGAAAGTCTGAAAAAAGATTAAGTTAAAGTTATCACGGGTTAATTCAAAAGTAGGCGCTTCCATGTGTCCTCGATTACATATTTAGTATTAGGAGTAAAATAACAAATGCAGTACCTTACTATCAACTAAAAACACCAGATTGTGTTTAAGTTTGGTTGGAGCACAACTTGCTTTTTATTGGTATAGTAAGTTACTGATAAATATGTAAATGTGAACTGGTGAAATGATAGATTATTTTCTTATTATTTTGATGGTACTTTCGGCTGTTTTATTTTTGTTTGTAATGGTTTTGTTTATCTTAGCTCCAAAATACGCAAAAAAGAGCTTTTCATAAACTACTACGGCGGAACAGGTGCAATTTATCATGGTTTTAAGCTGTTCAAAGTTGAATCCTATCGGGAAGACAAAGTTTGGGCTTGTAAAGCCATTAAATACTCATCTATAGCAATTGTAGTAATGTTTTTCATTATGGTTTTTTTAATAAAATTGAATGGAATTCAACAGAGCTAGGAGTCGGTTCTTGTTTTTCTTTCGTGGATTATGGTTAAGCACTATGCCAAAAACGTAACAGTTTTTTTCTGAGCTAATCGAAGAGACTCAAGTTAAATGGTGGAGATACTATGAAGTATTTAATTTTTATCCTTTTATTCCAAAGTGGCATTTGCATGGCGTTACAGCCTATATCAGAATATTGTGAAGACTCTTATCTGTTAGGCCGAATCGGAGGTGATATTTTTACAGCAAAAAAATGCCTAGTATATGGTTACACTGCTGAGGATATGACTTTCTTTAAGAATAGAAACACAAGTATTGAATTCGATGATATTAAACCTTCAATAGAAAAGTTTATCAATATTGTCAATTCTGAAGTAGATTCATTTTTAGATAAACAAAAAGCTTTTGATGAATACACTGGAGTGATAGATAGTTTCTCAGTGCCTCTATTTGGGAGCTATGATGAATTCGAAGATGCTAAAGCTTCATTAGTATTTTCGATTAACTACACAACTCATTGTAACATATCAGTTTTAGATTACAGTAGAGGTGATAAATTCATGATTGGATATAAACTTAATCGAATGACTGATGAAGGTAAATATAACTATGATTATTTGTATATAGAGCTCCCTAAAGAAGCAAAAATAAATAAAGCGGATAGTGATGGTTTAATAGATGCTTTTTGTCAAAATGATTTAAGCTTTAAAAATAAAGAATAATGGTAAGTAGCTTTTATCTATCCAAAGAGGTCAAGCTACATTTTTCCTTCTAAATCATAATAACCAATGCAGTTTAGTCTTTAGTTGAGGTAAATATGAAAGACCTTCAGCTATGTAGGCTGGCCGTTGTATTGATAATCCATAATCTCGATTTTGTTTTTCAAATTTAATGAGTGTTTTTATGAAAGTCTTTGGAAAACTATTTTTAGTTATCTTTATTGTATTAACTTTATTTTGGTACATAACAAAAGATGCTGGTGTATTTATTAAAAATCAGTTTGAGCCTTTTTATTTTCACTTTGATACAGAATTTAGTTCAATAAGAACACAGGAAGGTGTTGCCTACTCTGAGTACACTTATGATCAAGGTTTTAAATCAGTATTGATTGGCGCCGGAGATGAATTTGAAAGTGGTACTTTATTTTTTGACGGTGGGCTTTTAATTATAGAAGTCAGTCTTTTTGAAAAGTTTTTGGGTTTTTCTGATTATTGCCTTATTTCAGCAAAGTTTAGAGGAGAGAAGGTATTGGTTTTGAAGACGAGCGCTGAATATGCCGGTGCTGAATTTGGAGGGAAAGTCAATTATAAGTGTAATTTTGATAAGTAAAGAGACATGGTTATCTCTACCATCATCATAAAAAATGTACACCAAAATTTGAGAATACGGTTAAGCTTTACTTTCCCTAACTGAATTATGAAAACCATTTAAATTTAAGCTATTAGTTGAGAGAAAAATACAAGCCCAGACCTCATATGTGCATATCGCACACTTGCATAATTAATAAAGGAATATAGGTAATTCAATGGAGCAATCTTCAAATAACAAAGCATTAGCCTGCTTTATTTTGTATGGTGCACCCCTTGTACTTTTAGCTAAACATGGCTGGCAATTAGGTATTTTGATGTGCTTATTGTTTTTGGGTAGCTATAGCTTTTTGCCCTACATTAAAAATATTCGTAGTAATGTCAGAACATTAGATAAGCATGTTTTTGTATCGTATATTGTTGTAATTGCTTTATTTGCAGCAGTTGATATGTTTTCTAAACCTCATTACTGGAAAACTATTACCATTTTGATACTTGGATTTCTTTCACTAGTCCAATTGAAAAAGTTGCAACAATATTTTTTAGAAATGGGATGATTATGTATACTAAGTGGGGTTAAGTCTTACTGTTTTACAAATTTTGATGAGCAAATTACTTTAGTTATTAGTGACAGTCAGGACTTAAAACTTACTCTAGGTTTAAAGCACTATTTTCATATAAACCAATAGGGTCAGGTATTTTTTTGCCTATTAGCTCGTCCAATGTCATATAAGCAATGGTTTAATAGAAGTTCTCAACGTGTAGGGCATTTTACGATGGGCAAGCACAAGCTCAAGAATGGCTTGAAATCGGCAAAGTGTTACCCCTATTTGGAAAATCTAAAGCAACATCAAGCCTTAAGTTTGCGCTATTTGTCGAGCAAAAAAAAGAATTGGGTGATTATTTTCAATTACACTATTCAAACTTGAGTCGGGTAGTGGCAAAAGAAATACCTGCCCCATAGATGCTCCGTTTTTAATGCTAAATAATATTTAGTGAGGATTTTGGTTTGAAAATTCAATCGAATGAAATTATTTCAGTAAAAGTTAAAAGCATTGAGCAATATGGTGTTCTAGTAGAGGCTGATGGTTATGAAGGGATTGTTCTTATTCCTAATTTATCATGGAATATTTATGGAGTTCAAAAGGGAATGAGCAACTATTTTTCCATAGGTGATATTTTAGATGCAATGGTGCTTGATAGCTCAACAGTACCCTTTAATGCCTCTTTTAAAGACGCTCACCCAGAGCTAAGTCCGTGGAATAAAGTAAGTAAATATTTAATAAATACTATTCATAAAGCAAAAGTAGTTACGAGAACTGATTTTGGCTATTTTCTGGAACTAGAAAAAGGATTGAGAGCTCTGCTACATAATGAAAAGTCTATACCTGAGATGTCTGAAGGTGAAATTGTTTCAGTTAAAATTAACTCCATTGATCAGGAAAAGAAAAAGATTGTTGTTTCTTATGTTTTTCCTGAAAATAATAGCAATAAACCCCAGTAGAACAGTGCACTACACTAATAGCTGATTGTGCAATCTGTGTCGGAGCCACTAATGAGACAAGCAATAGCTCCAGATTGGCTTGAAATCGGCAAAGGAAAAACAAACAGGGTCAGGTCTTTCTTTTTGCCTTTAAGATTATTGAAGCCTAATTTTTAGTTATTAACTAACCAAGATTGATACGTGAAAGGATGGCTAGGCTACTACGATTAGAGTTTGCAGGTGCTTTGTATCATGTTACGTCGTGAGGGAATGAGCGCACACTCAGCTAGCTGAGTGTCTAGACAAGTCCCCCCTTACAGCATTAAGCAACTTGAGTATTTTCTAGCTCATTTTTAAAGGGTAATGCATTTGCATTGCCTGTTCGTTCGTACTAAAATCAAAGCTAATGAAGCAAATAAAAGACAGAGGTTGTTATGGCACAAGTTGCTTTAGAAACTGAATCAACATTGACAGACCGTTTTCAAACTACGGTGCCTAGCCCTGTTCGTAAGGCGTTGCACTTAGGTAAAAAAGATAAAATTAAATACACGATTCAATCTGATGGCAGCGTTGTTATTTCGCGTGCAGCAGTGCAAGAAAGCGATCCTGTGCTTGGCGAGTTCTTATCATTCATAGCGCGTGATATGCAGGCTCATCCTGAAAGAATAGAACCGTTATCAGCAAGTATGCGAGAAAACGTTGATGTTTTGATTGAAGGTGTTGAAATCGATTTAGATGCTCCGTTATTGGATGAGGACGAGTAAGTTTGCAAAAAACGATACCAATGGTCGTAAATGGTTGGACACTTTACACTCATCCATTGTTTAAAGAGCAATACATAAGCCTTAAAGTTCAAGTTGAGGCTCTTCGGAATAAAGATCCAAAGGGCTACCTTAAAAAAAATGCCACGAAACGATTAGCCGCTATTCAACGGTTAATCTTTGAACTCATACCGCACGATCCTACCAGCCCTGAATTTCGCCAAGGAAGCACATTAGGTGATGATAACAAGCACTGGTTTAGAGCAAAGTTCTTCCAACAATACCGTTTGTTTTTTCGATATCATTTAGGGTCAAAAATCATCGTTTATGCATGGGTCAATGATGAAAATAATAAACGTGCATACGGTAGTAAAACCGATGCCTACAAAGTATTCGAAAAGATGTTAAATTCTGGTCATCCACCTGAGGGATGGAATGAACTTTTAAAAGCAGCTAAGGACGAGTTGCTCTTCCCTTAATCAAGGCGCATGTTTTTCCAGTTGTTGAAGTGTCGGCTTCTCTGTTATTTACCAATGCTCTGTATCTGAGCCATCCTCTCTTTTTCTTTCAACTCCAAACCAAACCCTCTCAAAAAAGTTAAAAATTTTTTCTTTGCTCGCTTTTAACTAACTGCCCAAATCATAAGGGAAAATTTTTAGTTGTGTGCTAATTATGAGTTTTAGGTATAAAAGTTATGCAAATATTGCCTATAACACTATTGCGAACTATTACCGTTTAGATTAATATGCTGACCATCAAGAGAAATGAGAGTGGTTTGCATTCATGTATATCTGTTTATGTCATGGTGTGACTGATAAAAAAATCGAACAAACAATTGATGATGGCGCTATGACGATGCGCGATTTATCTAAAGAGCTGCAAGTGGGTAGCCAGTGCGGCAAGTGTTGTGGTTGTTGTAAAAAAATACTTAATCGCAAACTGATCGAAATTGCAGATATCACTGAGCAAGTAGCTTAATTACTTGCTCTTAAGCATGCGTGCTTAACAATTTTTCCTTCGTTTAATTCTTCTAATTTATCCCCATACTTACGAGTTTTTATTTGCTTTTAACCCCTTCATTTATTAGGGTTATAACAAAGCAGATACGTGTATCACACGGTCATTGGTAGGAAGCCATGATAATAGACTCTTCAAAATCACTTTTTTGTGCAGTACTCATTTTAATCACCGCGGGCTGTGCGCAGTTACCTTCACGAGAGTCCATTCAACCAAGCTATGCCATTGCAGCGGATACACCCAGTACCATAGGAGATGCAGTGGGTAATAATCATCCTGGGTTATCAGGGTTTTATCCTTTAGCAGATGGGGTCGATGCCTTTGTAGCTAGGTTGGCACTCATTGATTCTGCAGAGCACACTATTGATGTGCAGTACTATTTATACCACAGACAGCAAACCACCATTTTATTTACGGCCTTTTTATTAAAAGCCGCAGATAGGGGAGTAAGAGTTCGCTTGTTACTTGATGACTTATCGCAAGCCGACAGTGAGCTTGATTTAGCAGCACTGGCTGTTCACCCTAATATTGAAGTTCGATTATTTAATCCATTTCCTAACCGTCGTTTTAGAGCGCTTGGTTTTGTTACCAACTTTAGCCAGCTTTCTAGACGCATGCATAACAAGAGCTTTATCGTTGATAATCGGATTTTTATCACCGGTGGGCGCAACATAGGTAATGCGTATTTCTCGGCTGAAGATCATTCTGAATTTATTGATTTAGATGTTATGAGTGTTGGCGAAATTGTGCCAGAGGCATCAAAAGCATTTGATTTATATTGGAATCATCAGCTGTCTTACCCTGTTGAAGATTTGCACGGTGAACGTGATGAGCAATCACTTATTGATATCACTAAATCCTTATCGACCTATGTTGAGCAGAATCAGCAGAGTAATTACGTTGAGCAGTTACGCGAAAGCGCCTTTGTAAAACGCTTATTGCACGATGAAATAGAATTCGATTGGCAAAAGTCTGTGTTGTTTTATGATCATCCCGATAAGGTAATGAACGACGTCAGTGAAAAATCGGCCAATATGTCGCCAATGTTGTTTAAAGAAATGGGCGAGCCGAAACAAAAAGCAATTATTGTGTCGCCGTATTTTATTCCTCGTGAGCAGGGCGTTAAATTACTGACCAATTGGGCAAAGCAGGGTGTTGATGTCACTGTACTGACTAATTCTTTAGCTGCTACCGATGTATCTGCGGTGCATGCTGGTTATAAAAAGTACCGAGAAGATCTCGTAAAAGGCGGGGTTAAGCTGTGGGAGTTAAAACCCAGTGATTTAATGGCCATTAAGCGCAAAGCGGGGCGTAAAGTAACTGGGTCATCACAAGCAAGTTTACACGCAAAAACCATGACCTTTGATGATAAAAAGATTTTTGTGGGCACCATGAACCTCGACCCTCGCTCGCTTGATTTAAATACCGAGATGGGCGTTTTAATCGAAAGCGAAAAGCTTAGCCGCTTTTTGGCCCATTGGGTTGATACGCAAATGCCTGAATATGCCTGGAAAGTCGAGCTTAAAGATAATGACTTAGTTTGGCTCGACACAGTGAGTAATGAGCAGTTTGATGAAGAGCCACAAACGTCTTCGTGGCGACGTTTTCAAGTGTGGTTTATTTCGTTATTCCCTATCGAAGATGAGCTCTAAGCCATTCCTTCAGTATTTATACCTAAGCCCAACTTTTTAGTTGGGCTTTTTGTTTTCAGCCTTTAGTTGTTAACCATTTCGGGATAAAAAAAGGCGTTTGAGCGTACACGTGTAAACCCATTGTATTCAAGTGCTTAGCGTGCAAAGAAAAAATAAATATAAAAAAATGTTAAAAAAACTGGTTGGACCAATTGATCTATTGCTCGTTTTATGACGTAATGTAGGTATTACTATCTGGTCGGATGAGTTTATTATGAGCTTACGTACAAAATTAAAAAAAGTATTACCTAGTATTTCAATTACAGAACAAGAAGCGTTAGATGCGGGTGATGTTTGGTTAGAAGGTTCAATCTACCAAGGTAAACCTGATTTCGATGCACTTCGTGACGTGCCAGCAGCTAAGCTGAGCGCTGAAGAGCAAGCATTCTTAGATGGCCCAGTGAAAGAATTATTATCTATGATTGATGATTCTGAAATTCAAAACGGTGTTCATCTTCCTGACTACATTCTTGATTTCTTGAAAAAAGAGCGTTTTTTCTCGCTTATCATTCCTAAATCATTCGGCGGTTTAGAGTTCAGCCCTTATGCAAACTCAACAATCGTTGCGACTATCGCGACTAAGAGTTCTGCGGTTGCGGTAACCGTGATGGTTCCTAACTCTTTAGGCCCAGGTGAGCTATTACTTCACTTTGGTACTAAAGAGCAACAAGATCACTACTTACCGCGTCTTGCAAATGGTCGTGATATTCCATGTTTCGCACTAACTAGCCCAGAAGCGGGTTCAGATGCGGGTGGTATTCCAGATATCGGTGTTGTTAAACGTGGTCAGTTCAATGGCGAAGAAGTATTAGGTTTAGAAATTACCTGGGACAAACGCTACATCACACTTGCGCCAATTGCGACAGTATTAGGTTTAGCATTTAAGGTAGTTGACCCTGATGGTTTACTAGGTGGTAAAGAAAACTTAGGTATCACCTGTGCGCTTATTCCTAAAGATCACCCAGGTGTTGAACTTGGTAATCGTCATGATCCTATGGGTATCCGTTTTTACAACGGTACGACTCGCGGCGAAAAAGTATTTGTACCAATGGACTTCATCATTGGTGGTCAAAAGAACATCGGTCGTGGCTGGCAAATGCTGGTTAGCTGTTTAGGTGCAGGCCGTGGTATCTCTCTACCGGCATTAGGTGTTAGCTCATCACAAGTGGCATTCAAAGGTGCTTCTGAGTACGCAGCAGTACGTGAGCAGTTTGGTCTGGCGATTGGTCAATTCGAAGGTATCCAAGAGAAGCTTGCTGATATCGCAGGTAAAACTTACCTTCAAGAAGCAATGCGTGTTCTAACAACAGAAGGTTTAGGCATGGGCTTAAAACCATCTGTAGTTACTGCGATTGCTAAATACCACATGACAGAAATTGGTCGTAACGTGCTTGATTCAGCAATGGATATTCAAGCAGGTAAAGCAATTCAAAATGGTCCGCAAAATACATTAGCAAGTGGATATGTTGCACAACCAATCGCAATCACGGTTGAAGGTGCAAACATTCTTACTCGTAACCTTATGATTTTTGGTCAAGGTGTAATGCGTTGTCACCCTTACCTACAAACTATGGTTGAGTCTATCCACAGCGAAGACAAAAATGCAGATAAAGAATTCAACAGCATCTTACGTAAAACAGTGGGTTACAGCGTAGCTAATAGCTTACGAGCTTTCCGTTTAGGCGTATTACCGTTTACTGCGGGTGCTAAATCGTCACTACCAGAAGTACGTGAATACGAAAAAGCAGCGCATAAATTATCTGCAAAACTTGCAGTTTACGCTGACTTCTCGTTATTGGTACTAGGTGGCAAACTTAAGCAAGCAGAAATGTTATCTGCACGTTTAGGCGACGTAATGAGCTTCTTATATGCGGCGATGGCATCAATTAAATACTACGAGCAAAAAGTAGCAAGCAGTGAACGTGAGCAAGCTGCGCCTTACTTCCACTATGCGACTCGCTTTGCACTACAAAGCGCTGAAGAAGCATTGCATAAGTTCTTAGATAACTTCCCTGCAAGTGGTACTCGTAAATTTATGCGTTTCATTACGATGAACTACTCAATGAAAATGCCTAAGATCAGCGATGATTTAATCCGTGAACTTGCGACTCAAGCGCAAATGGATACGGCATTTAAAGCGCAAATCACTCACTTGGTTAACCCAATTGAAGGTGATGGTCATTACATCAATGAGCAAGCGTACAAAGCGAAAATGGCGTGCCTTGATTTACTTAAGAAAGTTAAAAAAGCTCTGCGTGCTAAAACTATTAAGCCGGGCGTTCGTTTTGCAGAAACGCTTGATAATGCACTTGTTGCAAGTGTTATCAACGAAGAAGAATATGCAAAACTGATTGATTACAACAAGAAGCGTGAAAAAGCGATTCGTGTTGATGAGTTCGACTTTGATATGAACCTACTGGATGACAATGCAAAGCCAGTAAACCCACTTAAAAGTGTGGTAAACGAGTAATTCAACAATGCAAGTCCTGAGTAGTATTAGGACTTTATCTTCGAAAACCCGTGCTTAGCACGGGTTTTTTATTGCCTATAGGCCGTTGTGCCAATAGCCAATATCACCTACCATTGCCATCGGTTTATATAAATTACAGAGCGTTATGGATCTTAGGCAATTCGTTACTTGTCACTTTTCAAATATTACAGAGCTACAGCAAGCTGCATCAGTATGGAGTGGATGCGGTGAGATTATTCGTTGCCAAATGAATGGTGCTGCTGCGGTAATTAAAGCGATTGAAGTGCCTAGTCAGATCAATCATAGTCGTATAAAACAAAGTGATTTTGCACTTGCCAGAAAGCGCCAATCTTACTTATTCGAATTTAATTGGTATCGGCATTACGCAGAGCAATTACCCCATGAAGCTGCGGCTATCCACTGTATTGAGGCAATACAACAGGGCAGTAAACAAGCGCTGGTATTTAGTGATTTCAGTGCGCTTGGCTACCAGCCTGCAAGTGCTACACACAGCGACATTCAAGCAATTATAAACTGGCTTGCACACTTTCATGCTTTTCATTTAGCAAGCTCTGCCGATGGCCTTTGGCCGCGAGGTAGTTATTGGCATTTAGCAACGCGGCCCGATGAGCTAAAGCGTATGAGCGATTTAAGCTTAAAAGCGCAGGCGCACGCTATTGATATAGCGTTGAATGAGTCACCTTACCAAACATTAATTCATGGTGATGCTAAGCTTGCCAATTTTGCGATTGCGCCACAAAACCAGCATGTTCTTGGCTATGATTTTCAATATGTTGGCAAGGGTGTTGGGGTGATTGATGTAATGTATTTTTTAGGCAGTTGCTTAGATGATACGGCATTAAAATCAGTTGCAGATGACTATTTAAATCGCTATTTTGACACCCTCATACAGGCACTAAAACGTTATCAACCGAATGTAAACCCAGCGCATGTTGTTAGCAGTTGGCGAGCGCTTTGGTGTTACGCATGGAGCGATTTTTATCGCTTTTTAGCAGGTTGGAGCCCTGATCATGCAAAAATAAACGGCTACATGCAGCAGCAATTTGTAACGTATTTAAAAATAAAGGATTAGCAATGAATAAGCCAATGCGATTTGCCATTATCGGCTGTGGTGCTGTAACTGAAGTGAAAAGCGGCCCTGCTTATCAACAAGCAAAAGGTATTGCGCTTATTGGGGTGACACGCCGCGACTTAGAAAAAGCACATGATTACGCTAAACGCCATAATGTCGCAAAGGTGTTCGCATCGCCAAGCGAACTCATTAACGATACCAGTGTTGATGCCGTGTATATTGCCACGCCGCCAGATAGCCATAAAGCGTATGCTCTTGAGGTTGCTGCGGCAGGTAAACCTTGTTGTATTGAAAAGCCACTGGCGCCAAGTTATCAAGACAGCCTTGATATTGTTGCAGCGTTTAAAGAGGCTAAACAGCCGCTATTTGTGGCTTATTATCGCCGTTCATTACCACGCTTTAATCACGTTAAACAGTTATTAGAGCAAGGTGCGATTGGTAAGCCTCGTCATGTTAGTTGGCATTTAAGTAAAGCTCCTAACGCTCTTGATTTATCGGGTGAGTACAACTGGCGCACAGATCAAAATGTGGCACGAGGAGGTTACTTCGACGATTTAGCCAGCCATGGTCTTGATTTACTTGCCTACCTTTTAGGTGACTTTAGTACGGTGCATGGTTTATGTGCTAATCAACAGGGCTTATATTCAGCATTCGATGCTATTACCGCGCACTGGCAGCATCAATCTGGTGTTACCGGCACCGGGAGCTGGAACTTTGCTTCAGCAAATCGTTTTGATGATGTGATGATTTATGGCAGTGAAGGCGAGCTTAGCTTTAGTGTGTTTGACGAAAAACCGATTGTGCTTAACAACGCACAGGGCAAACAACAGTTCGTAATTGATAACCCTGCACATATTCAACAATATCATGTTGAAAATATGGCGAACTATTTTCATGCTCAGCAACCCCACCCATCAACCGGTGAGAGCGCACTACACACAAGTTGGGTTATGGAGCAGATTTTATCGGCTTAGTGCTCAAACGCTGCATTGAAGGCATTTACTATTTGTGTGTTTTCACCTTCGTGAAATAACTCCATCAGGCGCTCACTAATTAATGTGCGTACCTTTTCAGTTTTAAGCGCTTTATTGAACAGCGCGATTGCTTGTTTGCCGACCTCTGTTGGTGAACAAGCAATATAACCAAACACGGCGGCTTTTTCTGGTTTAAGGCTTATATAACGAATACTACTCAGACCGGGGAAACGTTTATAACGGTTGCTAAATACAGTTTGGTATTCTAAAACGGCATCAATTTTATTTTGAAATAACATTTGCCCGAGCCTTGGTGCATTTGTTGCCCCATCGAGTATAAAAAAGTGCTCATCATTTAAACGAACAAACTTATCAATCTCTTCTGAGTATGAACGGCCTTTAGTGACGCCAATTGTTAAGTCATAGTAATAGATAGCTTGTAGTAGGGTAATAGCGTCTGGAATGGTGGGCTTATTAAATACCACCAGTTTATTTGAAGGAAATGCCATCAGAGGGTACTGACTAAACACAGCATGAGCTTCACGCTCTGGGGTTTTTAATTTATTGTACAAGCAAACATTGTTCATTTTTCTTAATTGCTGCCACTCTCTTAAGCGGCTTGCAGGTATAAAATGTAGGCTGATTTCATCGCCTAATTCAGCTGCGGCAGCCAGCAAAAACGTGGTGGCCTCATTTTCAGGGTTACCGCCATCTTGCGGAACAAAGTCTGCCATAACTTGAATATCGAGTGTTTCACTGTGGACCGGTAGGCAAATACACAAAAGTAGTATCGAAGTGAAGATAAACGTTTTCATTACTGCAGGCCCAAAATAAATAAAATGTTAAACATTGCCGGTGCGTGTTGTTGCAAAAAAATTAATATTTGCAGCTGATAGTGTAATTTTAGACCAATTCAAAGAATTAATGCGATGAACATGCATTTTTTGCAGTCGAGAAGACTATTTTGCGCTAAAATAGGCGTAATTTATCTCATTTAGGTTCTACTTATGTCTATCCATGTAATTACTCATCCGTTAGTTCAACACAAACTTGGCCTTATGCGTGCAGAAGGTATTAGTACTAAAAGTTTTCGTGAGCTGTCGTCTGAAGTAGGTACTTTGCTTACTTACGAAGCAACAAAAAACCTACCATTAGAAAGCGTACAAATCACTGGATGGGATGGTTCAACATTAGATGTAGAACATATCAAAGGTAAAAAAATTACTGTTGTGCCTATTCTACGTGCCGGCCTTGGTATGATGGATGGTGTTATGCAGTTATTACCTGCTGCAAAAGTAAGTGTTGTTGGTCTTCAGCGTAACGAAGAAACATTGGAGCCAGTGCCTTATTTTGAAAAACTGGTTGGTAAAATTGATGAGCGTTTAAGCCTTGTTATTGACCCAATGCTTGCAACCGGTGGTTCAATGATTGCAACTATCGATATGCTTAAAAAAGCAGGTTGTAAAGATATTAAAGTGATTGTATTAGTGGCAGCACCAGAGGGCGTAGAAAAAACCCTTGCAGCCCACCCTGATGTTGAAATTTTCACAGCATCTTTAGACAGTCATTTAAACGAAAAAGGATATATCATTCCAGGCTTAGGAGATGCCGGTGACAAGATTTTTGGCACAGTGTAAGGCGCTCACGTGGAAAATCATCAAACATTTTCGTTAAAAACCATTCTAACTGGCGCGCAAATGCTGTTTGTAGCATTTGGCGCACTAGTACTTGTGCCGTTACTAACAGGCCTTGATCCCAATGTGGCTTTATTTACCGCAGGTTTAGGAACTTTACTGTTTCATGTGGTTACTAAAGGCCAAGTTCCCATCTTTTTAGCATCGTCTTTTGCTTTCATCGCACCTATTATCGCCTCGGTGCAAATGTGGGGCATTCCCGCAACTATGGGCGGTTTGATGGTGGCAGGCTTTTGCTATGTTGCGCTTAGCTTGATAGTAAAATTTAAAGGCGTGAATGCGCTGCACAAGGTGTTACCGCCTGTGGTTGTTGGCCCTGTGATCATGGTGATTGGTCTAGCCTTAGCCCCAGTCGCTGTGAATATGGCAATGGGTAAAGCAGGGGATGGCAGTGCACAATTAGTTCCTTATGAGCAAGCAATTTGGGTTTCTGGTTTATCATTACTGGTTACGCTGATTTTTGCGGTATGGGGTAAAGGTGTATTTAAACTTATTCCTATTCTTGCTGGTGTGGTAGCAGGTTACCTTGCTTCGTTATTTATAGGTATTGTTGAATTTAATGCGGTCACCGAAGCAAACTGGTTTGCGGTACCGGCATTTACTTATCCTGAGTTTAAATGGCAGGCTATTTTATTTATGGTGCCTGTGGCTATTGCGCCAGCAATTGAACATATTGGCGACATGATGGCTATTAGCCAAGTAACAGGTAAAGACTATTTAAAGAAACCGGGTTTACACCGCACTTTACTAGGTGATGGCTTAGCAACCTCTGCGGCATCGGTTTTTGGTGGTCCACCTAATACAACGTACTCTGAGGTAACGGGGGCGGTAATGCTTACACGTAACTTCAACCCTCGAGTGATGCTTTGGACCGCAATCATCGCTATTGTGCTGGCGTTTGTGGCAAAAATGGGCGCGGGTTTACAAACGATTCCGGTACCGGTGATGGGCGGCATCATGATTTTGCTATTTGGCTCTATCGCCGTTGTTGGTTTAAATACCTTAGTAAAATCAGGTGAAGACCTTACCGCGCCTCGCAACTTGACTATCATCGCACTGATTTTAGTGTTTGGTATTGGTGGTATGCATATCGGTGGTGATGAGTTTAGTTTGCAAGGTGTGAGCTTATGCGCAATTTTGGGGATTATCTTAAATGCTGTTCTCCCCAAAGCAGTGCAACAAGCTGATTAGAACTTAAAAACTGCTTGAATATTGCACCAAAAAAGCGCATTAAATATGCGCTTTTTTTGTAACCATTTAAAAAATAAGGAATTATAAAACTGGTCTACTAACTGCATTTATCTCTATGTCATACTGGTAGGAGCGATTATGCAAGAGGCAAATGTTGTGGATATTACCCCGTTTTTAGCGAAGCATCAGTTACCACTCAAGTATCAATACTTAAGTGAGCAGTTTTTTATACCTCTCGCGCACGATATCTTAAGCGCAAAAATGACCGGCCAACCTATGCTGGTGGCGATTAATGGCTGCCAAGGCTCAGGTAAAACGACCCTCGCTGATTTCTTAGTGACCTGGGTTAATAGCAATACCGAATTTAATAGCGTGTCATTATCAATCGATGACTTTTATTTAAGTCGTGATGCACGCAACGAGCTTGCTAAAGATGTTCATCCTTTGTTTGCGAGTCGTGGTGTACCGGGTACGCATGATACGCAATTAATGGAACAAACCTTATCAGCTTTGTTGGCAGGTAAAGTGGAAGTGCCATTACCTCAATTTGATAAACTAACTGATGATCCGGTGCCAAAAGACCAGTGGCCTAGCAACCAAAAACCGATTGATATCCTGTTTTTTGAAGGCTGGTGTGTAGCCAGTACACCTCAGCAGCCTTATCAACTGCAAACTCCGGTAAATGAATTAGAGCAACTAGAAGATGCCGACGGCATTTGGCGTCGCTGCGTAAATAGTTGCTTAGCGAATGAATATCAAAATGTATTCGCAATGGCCGATTACACCATTATGTTAAAAGCGCCTTCATTTGAAGATGTGTATGCGTGGCGCTTAGAGCAAGAGCATAAACTAATTGCCAAAAAAGGCCAGGGGCAGGGCACGTTTGACGAAGTGAGTTTAAAGCGTTTTATCTCTCATTTTGAACGTATTACGCGGGAAAACTTAGCCACTCTTGCGCACAGCGTGGATGCGTTATTATTGCTTGATACCGAGCGTGATATCACCAAGATGGAACTTCTCGCTGACCAGATTGCTCAGCCACTTATTTTTACTGACTTAGACGGCACATTGCTCGATCACGATAGTTACGAATGTGAGGTGATCAAACCATTTTTGGCAAAGTTGAATGATACCGGTGTCAATGTGATTTTTAACACCAGCAAAACCTTTGCTGAAGTCACTGATATTCAAAAAGGTTTGGATCATCACCAGCCCTTTATTGTGGAAAATGGTGCTGCTGTTTATATCCCGAAAGACTATTTCAAAGTAAAGCCGATTGGCTGTGATGAATATAAAGGTTATTGGCGCTTTGCCATGACGCAAAGTACCGATAAATTGCATGAAGATCTTAAACAATATGCTAGCCAATTTAGTCATTGTGTACGTTTGTTTAGCCAATTTAGTGCACAAGAAATAGCCGAGTTAACAGGACTCCCCGTCGATAAAAGTGAATTGGCTCTACAAAGACAATACTCAGATCCGGTTTGTTTTTCGGGTAGTGAGGAAGAAAAGCAAGGTTTGATAGATGCAATGAGCCAAGCAGGCTACGAAGTGCTTGTTGGCGGGCGTTTTATCCATTTAACCAAAGGTAACAATAAAGGACTTGCACAAAAGTGGCTGTTAAATCAGTTCAAAAAAGCCTATCGCAATCCTTTTACTGTGATAGCGCTTGGCGACAGTCAAAACGATGTAGCCATGCTAAAGGCGGCCGACACCGCTATTTTAATCAATAACCCTGGCAGCCAAGTGCAATCACAAATATTACAAAAAGCATGGCAGCTCAGCGAAAAGCCCGCCCCAGCAGGTTGGGTTCAAGAAGTTTCTGCGTTAACTATCATCAAAGCGCGTTTTGCAGCAAAACAGGAGCAATCTCATGGCTGATTTTTATCAAAATGGCATTATCACGACCTTACACAATATTGCTGACCGCCCAGTAGAAGAACTAGAAAAAGAGTTGTTGGGCTTTTCAAAACAACGCCCAATGGGCCTGATTTTGCCTTCGCTTTACAGTGAGTTAGAAGGACCCGCTCTGCAAAATATTATTGCTGAGCTGAAACATGTGCCTTATTTATCGCAAATTACCATTGGTCTAGATCGCGCTGATGAAAGCCAATATCGCCATGCACTGCAGTTTTTTGCGGAGCTTGATCAGCCTCATAAGGTACTTTGGAATGATGGCCCGCGTTTACAAGCTCTTGATAAAGAACTACAAAAATTGGGCGTTGCGCCACGAGAGCTAGGTAAAGGTCGCAATGTTTGGTATTGCATGGGCTATAAGTTGGCAACCTCAAAAGTAGAGTCAATTGCACTGCATGACTGCGATATTTTGACTTACGACAGAGCGCTATTAGCACGTTTAATTTACCCCGTTGCTCACCCTCGTTTTAACTATGAATTTTGTAAAGGGTTTTATCCGCGCACCGCTGAGGGCAAAATTAATGGCCGTGTGTCACGTTTGCTGGTAACGCCGTTATTGCGTTCGTTTAAAACAATTTTAGGTAGCAACGATTATTTAGAATATATGGATTCATTTCGTTACCCGCTAGCGGGTGAGTTTTCATTCCGTCGTGATGTACTTAATGATATTCGTATTCCAAGTGACTGGGGCTTAGAAATTGGCGTGCTATCAGAGATGTATCGTAATTACTCGCATAACCGTTTATGTCAGGTAGATATTGCTGATAACTATGATCACAAACACCAAGACTTATCGCTAGAAAACCAAGCGGCGGGCTTGTCGAAAATGTCGATTGATATCACCAAAGCTTTATTCAGAAAGCTGGCTACCCAAGGGGTGACTTTTACGACAGAAACGATTCGCTCATTAAAGGCAACCTATTACCGTATTGCTCTCGATTTTATTGAAACTTATCACAACGATGCGTTAATGAATGGCTTAACACTTGATATTCATCATGAAGAAAAAGCCGTTGAAATGTTTGCTCAAAATATTATGAATGCAGGTCAGCACTTTTTAGAAAACCCAATGGAAGCACCCTTTGTGCCGAGTTGGAACCGAGTAGCTTCGGCAATGCCGGAGGTGTTTGCTCGCTTAGAAGAAGCCGTAGAGCTTGATAACAAAGAATATATTTAACGGGGAAGGCACGTGACTTTAGAGCTTTTGCAACAAAGGGTTATTCAGCATTTAACCTGCATCTACGGCGAAGTTGAGTTATCAACAACGCTTGAACAACTCGCAGATAGATTAATCAATACCATGTTAGGTGATGATCCTGTTCGAGACCCAACGCCGCATAAAAACCGTTGGGATGAGCAAGATATGATTTTAATTGCCTACGGTGATTCGATTATTCGTCATGCTAATACGGATGAAGCAGTTGCTAAGCCTGAAGAGCCGCCTTTGCATACGTTACATCGCTTTGTAAAAAACCAATGCTTACCTGAGCTTAATGCACTACACATCTTGCCGTTTTACCCATATAGCTCAGATGAAGGCTTCGCGGTAATGAATTATGTGCAAGTGAATGAAGCGTTAGGTAGTTGGCAACATATCCGCGATATTTCAGCGGATGTTAGGTTGATGGCAGATTTGGTGATCAACCATTGCTCTAGCCGTAGCGTTTGGTTTGAAAACTTTATTCAGGGCAAAGAGCCGGGAAAAGGGTATTTTAAAACGGCAAGCCAGAGTGATGACCTTGTGCAAGTTGTTCGCCCGAGAACATCACCCCTTTTACAGGCGGTTGAAACTAAAGACGGTTTGCAACATGTGTGGTGTACCTTTAGTCATGACCAAGTCGACTTTGATTTTGCTAACCCAGATGTGCTCAATGAATTTGTCAGCATTATTCGTCATTATTTAGATAACGGTGTGCGTATATTCCGCCTTGATGCGGTGGCTTTTTTATGGAAAAAACTCAATACCCGCTGCATTAACCTGCCTGAGACGCACGAAGTGATCAGGCTGCTTCGCACCCTTATTGAGCATTTTGAGCCTAATGTGATTATTATCACAGAAACTAATATCCCGAACCGTGAAAACTTATCGTACTTTGGTAATGCCAATGAAGCGCACTGTATCTATAACTTCTCATTACCACCGCTGTTATTACACACTTTACTCAGTGGTGACAGCACCGCATTAAAACATTGGATGATGAGTATGCCTCCTCCTCAAGAAGGGACGGCATACTTTAACTTTATAGCTTCACATGATGGTATTGGCTTGCGCCCCGTTGAAGGCTTGTTAGAGCAAAGTGAAATTGCCGAAATGGTGAATACGACTGCGAAATATGGCGGAAAAGTTTCATTACGTACCGCCCCAGATGGCACCAATACCCCTTATGAGTTAAACATTGCCTTATTTGATGCGTTGCAAGGTACCCATAAAGGCCCAGATAAATGGGGTGTTGCACGCTTTTTATGTGCGCATGCCATTATGTTTGCGCTTGAAGGTATTCCAGGTTTGTATATTCATAGCTTACTCGGTACCACCAATGATTATGAACGCTTTGAAAACAGCCAACATAACCGAGCGATTAACCGACACCGCTGGCAAGAGTCAGATTTACTAGCAAAGCTGAGTAATGAAAATGCCCATCATCGTACTGTGTTTAAAGCGATGAAAAACCTAATGGCTATTCGTAAGGCGCAAAGTGCATTTCACCCTAATGCGACGCAATATACGTTACATTTAAGCGAAGGGCTCTTTGGTTTTTGGCGACAAAGTATCAACCGTTCGCAAAGTATGTTTTGTGTTTATAACATTAGTGACGAGCCGCAAACGCTTACGCTTGCCGACTTAAATTTGATTGGTACCGAGCAATGGCGAGATTTAATTAGCGGTGAGCAAATTACTGAGCAAACACAAACAATGTCGCTAACCCCATATCAAGCAGTTTGGCTCAGTAATAAATAATGTAAATGCCCTTTACAGTTTGCTATTGGTTACCTCTAAAAGAAGTGATTCAACACTGAAGGGAAGGGCATTTTTATTCGCATTACTGAAAACGCGAAAGTTAATTGCTAAGTTATCACTGTGAATTTGTTCAACTAGCTTAAGCGTTTGTTCGCTATGTTGGCTGAAAATGGCCACTTCATGATGCATAGTTCCGGTTGCGTAATTATTGAGTAGATCATGAACATTTACTATAGCTAAAGCTCCTAGTGTGACATGACCGCCGATAGTGACGTCTATTTTTTCTGCCACAACTCTGAGTGGCCAATTTATTGCGCCAACCAATACATCTTTGCGTTTATTTAACTCATCAAGCGCTGCAATAGCCCCTAATGCCATGGCATCATTGGCAGCCCAAACCATATTGATGTTAGATTGATGGCTAAAGTAGCCAAGACTCTGGCGATACGCTTGTGTTGCTGACCAGTTGGCGACTGTTTTAGCGGTAATAGTAGCATTATCATACGCTTGAACACTTTGCTCTAAACCTTGTTCTCTATCAAGTGCTGCATGGGTCGTGTAATCACCATTAATCGCGAGAATATTTGCCGTGTGCTGAGCTTGTTCAAATAGCTTTTCGGCTAATAGTTGCCCCGCTTGTTTGTTATCGGGCACCACACTACCAGCGATATTAATGCCATGATCAATCAAACGTTTTAGCTCTTGTTCTGATGGGCGGTTAAGTAAAAAATAGATGGGCGTAGAGATGTGCTTTAAGCTTAAAAGTTGTTGGGTAAGCACACTTTTCTCATCAACTAAAATCAGCATATCTGGCTTTGCTTTAATCGCATTAGCCACTAATGACTTCATTTCAATATGATTTCGGTTGGCATAATGAATTGTTAAATCGAGATCAAAGTCTTTAGCAGCATCACGCATCAACTCTGACACTTCAAACCAAAACGGGCCTGTGACATTGGTATCGGCATGACCTGGGTTTATAAAAATAATTTTTTGCTTGGCAAAAACACTTGGTAAGCAAAATAGGCAGATAATGATAAATACCGTTTTGAGCATAGTCTTATTAAGTTAAAAGGCCGATAGGAAAGAGTATAGCTTGAATTGTCAGGTTTTAAGTAAATGATTGGCATAGGATAGTTTTTAAATATCTGATAGAAAAAGGGCTACACAAATGTGCAGCCCCAAGAGAATCAAATATTTTACGATTAGAAATCGTAAGATAGTCTTAAGTAGCCGAAACGACCGATGTTGTCGTAACTTGCACTACCAGAACCTGTACCTAACGTGCCGTATGGAAGTTTGCGGTTGAAGATATTATCTACACCCAGCTTCACACCAAAACCATTTTCAAAGTTATAACCAATTGTTGCATCAGAGATAACGTAAGTACCAAATGTCATTAAGCTATTTGGATTCGGGTTATCTGCAAGTTCTTGGTCTGTGTAAAGGCTTACTTCATCTAGATAACGTGTATCAAACGTTGTAAAGAAGCCATCACGCTTATAAGAAATTGAAAGGTTTGCTTGCCATTTCGCTTCGCCAGTTGTGCCTGCGTACTCATAGTAGTCGCTCGGTTGGTCTTGGAATGGGAAAGTTTTACGCTCAATTAAGTACGTACCAATTAAACGTGTTGAGAAGTTGCCTTCTAGTGCATCAAAGTCATAACCTAATTCAAAGTCAACACCTGATGCTTCTTGACCAGACACGTTCAGAACTGAGTTTTGAATAAGTGTAATTTCATGTGAGCTGCTATCACGCGTGATTAGGTTACAGTATTGGTTATTAATACCACCTTCTGCATCTACACAGCGGTCAAGAATGTCTTGTGAACCGATGGTCGAAATCGCATCTTCAAGTTCAATTTTCCAGTAGTCAACTGTCACTACAGCGTTTTCAATGAATGAAGGTTGGTAAACAAAACCAATTGTTGTACTGGTTGACTCTTCACCTTTCACATCTCGGTTACCACTTACTAAACCTTCAAGTGTTTGCGCATCGTAGTCTGATTCAAAATCAGCAGGTACACCAAGAGCTGCACAGTTCGCGCGGCGTACTTCTGAATTTTGTAGATCATTCAAGTTATCAGCTAAACATGGATCGTCAACACTGTAGAATGTTTGGCTCGGTGCACCAAAGATTTCGCCAATGTTTGGAGCACGAAGTGCTTCTGATTGTGTTGCACGTACACGTAGTTGATCGTTTACAGTCCAATCTAAACCAAGTTTCCAGCTTGTTGCATCACCAATTGTGTTGTAGTCAGCGTAACGTACCGCTGTATCTAGTACTAGATCTTGAACAAGAGGTAAGTCAGAAAGAAGTGGGATTGATGCTTCGAAGTAAATTTCATTTACATCAAACTCACCTTTGTCTTCGCCAAGCGCGTTAAAGAAGGTACCGGCTGCGTTGTCTGGCTCTTCAGTTTCGCTTTCTTCTTTACGGTATTCAACACCCGCTGCAAAACCAATGTAACCAGCTGGTAATTCATAAATTGCTGAATTTGCAAGTGAAGCAGACACAACTGTTTGGGTAATCTTTGAAGTACCTACTGAAACAGTATTGATGTAATCAATCGCTTCTTGGCTCGGTGCACCAAAGCCCATGATATTAACAGGTACACACCCTTCAGCACGTGCTTCTTCGCTGCGACAAACAACATTGCCTGAACCATCATCAATAGCATCTAGGGCATTGTAGTAGTTTGCCATGATCATGTTAGCGCCATTAACACGCTCTAAATCAGTTTGGCCATATACAACTGACGCATCTAATTCCCAGTCATTGAATACCGTGCCTTTTAAGCCTGCAACAAAACGGGTTGTTTCACGTGTATTGTTTTCAACACGACGACCTAAGTCAGTCATCATGCGGTTAACCATGATTGAGCTAACACCTTCTTGTTCCATTAGATCTTTAACGCTTGAGTCAAGGTAAGGGTTATCAATCTTGATGCTGTTATTTGGGTTAAAGAAGAAGAATGCAGGCTGACCAATGCTTTGGCCTTCGCTGTTAACATACTTTGCTTCAAGATACGCATTCATGCCCTTTGCGATATCGTAGTTCGTTTTGAAGTTAATGTTGTAGCGTTCAAACTCAGGTTGAATTTGGTTAAACTGTGCTAGGTTAAATGAATCACAGTTAGCACATGCAAGGCCATCAACTTGGTCACCAATGTTAAGTTCGCGGTAAGTACCATCTGGGTTAAATGAATTTACAAAGCCATTACTTAGCGCAAACACACCTGCGTTATTAATCGCATAGTAACCTGCATTTGGCGTATAAATGTAGTCAGGAAAAGCTGGATCATCTTTGTTTTCAGCTGTTTGAGCTGTGTTGCGCATATTGCGGTAAGAGCCATCAGTCCAAGGGTGGTCTAACGCATTTAAAGTATCTTGACCCGAATACTCAACAGAGAATGCCACGTTACCGCGATCATTATCGAAGTTTGTGCCGTAAGAGAGTGTTGCTTTTTCGTTGCTGTAATCGCTTAGGTCTGATTCGCCTCGAGTTACACTTGCGCTAAAGCCTTCGATATTCTTTTTAAGAATGAAGTTAACTACACCCGTTACAGCATCGGCACCGTATACAGCTGACGCACCACCGGTGATAATTTCAACACGCTCAACCCATGTGCTTGGAATTGTATTTGTATCAACTGATTGAGAGCCTGCAGAGCTAGAAACGTGACGTTTACCATTAACAAGTACTAGCGTACGGTCAGTACCCATATTACGTAAGTCAAGAATACTTAAACCCGCAGTACCGATGTAACGGCCAGAGTTTGAAAGTGAAAAAGTATTACCAAGAGCTGGTAATTTATTAAGTGCCTCACCGATATTAACCGCGCCTGTGTTAACTAAGTCATCACCAGTGATAACTGTCACTGGCGCAGGGGCAATAGCACCTTCACGTAAAATACGAGAACCTGTTACTTCGATACGGTCGATTGTTTGTACACCTTCTTCATCAGCAGCAAATGACTGACCTGAAATTGCAAGTGCAGATGTGCACAGGGCAAGCTTAATACTTGCACCTAAGATGTTATGTTTTTTCATTGTTTCACCTGTTAGTTTTTATTTTATCCCTTAAAGGGTTGTTAACGGTTGTTCTTAAAATGTTAACGCGGTGCACTTTATCATTGTCCCTATTATTTGCAAACAAAAACTACGTATCAATTTGTACACATCTAATTTCAATTTAAACAGTGTGTTAGGTTCTTTGTGGGGTTTAGGTGTTTTTTTTGTTTGTTGTGAAAAGGTGATTACAGAATATTTACTTTGTTGCTGTATTCGGTATTTTAATGGCATTAGGTTTACGTAGCGTTTCGCTTTATAATGGGTGCATAATTTGTATTTGGTTGAGAGTGTATGAAAGCCATTTTTATTAGTTTTTTAATCGTTTTTTCCAGTCTGAGCGCGGCCAACAATATTGACCTTGAGGCCAATATGAAAAACATGGGGCTTGCTTATAAAAACTCAGTGCGAGCAACTGATTTAGCCACCTTTAATACCGCTATCGATGAATTTATTGAGTTGTTAGAGACAGCCAAAACAGCTGATTTTAAACAGCATAAAACAGCGTCTTTAGAAGGGCTTGATAAAGTCATAAATCAAGCAAAGCAAGCTAAGCAACTTGCAACGACCCGTGGCCTTGAAGCTGCAAAAGCGCCGCTTAAATCTATTGATGAGCTACGTAAGAAATACCATGAGCTACATGAGCCGCCAGGTTTTTGGGAGTTGTTATTTGGTAAGTAAAGTTATTGAGTTAGATTTACTATAATTTTAAAAAGGTGCCGAGGCACCTTTTTTAACGCTTTTTCTTTTTACCCTGAACTGCCTTCAAGCGCGGATTGTCTTTATTAATAACATAGACACGACCTTTACGCTTTACGATTTGGCAGCCCGGGCGGTTCTTCGCGCTTTTTAATGAACTTAATACTTTCATGTTCTTACCTATAGCAACTACTTGCTCGCTAAGTTTTTGAAACGACGATTAAACGCAGCAACACGGCCATCGCTTGCAACGGCTTTTTGCTTACCGGTATAAAACGGGTGTGAATCGCTTGATACGTCAATTGGCACATAAGGGTAGGTTTTTCCCTCAAGTTCAATTGTGCGCGAAGTTTTAATTGTCGAACCAATAATAAAATAGCTGTCTGCCGCTGTATCATGAAACGCGACTTGCTGGTAATCAGGGTGGATATTTGGCTTCATAATGCACCTTTTTGTTATGTGATAATGTAGCAAGTATAGAGTGGTTGACTATTTGGGTCAAGATAAAAATGATTCTTATTTATATTGGGTTGTCTTAATTTTGTACAAGCTGAACAATCAATAAGCAGTTAGATTTAAAAAGCTGGATATTGTCGGTAAGGCTGTTATAACTAGGTATGCGTGCTTATTTTAAAGAAGGATAAGGAAGTGAATGATAAAACTAGCCGTGAAGAACTAGATCAAAATGTAATGAACACGCTTCGCGATAAAGACCATTCTGTTTTAGCTAATCATGTAGACACCTTGTCGTGTACTCACAACGATATTATTGAGTTGTTGGCACAGTATTTAGCTCTGAGTGAGCAAGATGATGATGAGCGTTTCGATACCTGGTTTGATAATCTAAGTAAAGAGCAACACACCGTTGTGAAGACTTTCGAAGTGTATCGTGGTCAGTACGAGCATTTAGATTCTTAATACTTGATCATGTTGTTTTTACATGAAAAAAGCCACCCGAAGGCGGCTTTGCTGATTAGCGCTAACTAATTAATCTAACATGTAAGCTCGCATGGTAATTTGCTCGGCTTGGCTTGAACCATAATCTGAAACAATCGTACGAATATGGACAAAGTCACCGACGTTGCCAGTATTAGGGATCGTAGCTACCCATTCACCGTCAATGTGTTCAACTTGTGCATCTAACCAGTTTTCGCTTGAGAACTTCGTTGATACAGGGCAATAGATATAAGCAGGCACGTTAGCAATCGTACATTCTTGGCCGTACGCATATTGGAACTGTACATCTGCCAGCGCCACTTCACCTACACCGTCAAGTAAACCTGTTAACTTAACTTGAGCCGCTTCACCTGCTTTCATGCTGTTGTTAATATCAACAGGTAAATCAACCATAGGCACTAAAATTGGCTGAACACCTTGTTGCTGCTCGTCAGCCGTAAATGTATAGAAACCTTGGTAAAGAGAACCTAGCTTATCATTGACTGGAGAGCGCTCACCAACACCACGGGCATAAGAACGCATTTCTAAGGTAATTTGATGAGAGCCCGGCTCAAGAGTTAACGTACCTTGATACGGAGATACTGGCTCACCATTTACTTTTAAACCAAAGGCTGAGCTACCCATAAAGCCAAAAATACCATCATGGTTTGCGGCATCGCCAAACGAGGCAAGGTTAAAGTAAAGAACGTTGGTATCGCGGCTAATAATCGCCGAGCCACTGCTGCCTAAGCTACCAGCACGTGGACCTTTAAACCAAGTGGTGTTTTGCTCTGCACCTTCAGTCATAGCGCGTGGACCATCAAAATAAGCGCCAGCACTTTGAATTTGATAGTTTGGCATAACGACATTCGTCCATGCATTTTTTGTACTTGCTGTGTAATATTCATCACGCTGATGAGGCAACATAATTAACTGTGAGCTACCTGTTGAGTAGAACTCTCCGGTACTGTTGGTCATTGCCATAACATCAGTCCATGCAGGGCGCTCATCATTTTGCGAGTGATAAGACGCACTTATTTTATGCATTTTATGTTCAGCAATATTGATTTTCCCAGATTGAATTCGGCCATCAGTAATATGGTTTATTGAATAAGCATAAGGTGAGCGTTCAGCCGCAATACCAGACCAGCTAACGATATTGTTGCCAGCTTCGATTTCTGCCATTAAGGCTTCACCTTGTTCGGTACTAATACCAATCACGGGTACTTTTGGTGTGCCTGTGATCGCGCCTTTATATCGGCCGCCACGACCAGGACGATAAAAAATCACACCGCTGGCACCATTTTTCATTGCATTACCGACCATGTAAGACGTGAGGTAATTAGGGTTAGCAATAAGCGCAATTTTTCCGTCTAACTCAAATTGGCTCCAGTCAGTGCTGTAACCAGCATCACCTACTGGCACGACTTCTGCAGAGCCTTCACCATGAAAAGACAGTGCTAAACCTTGTTTGATGTAATCAAGTTCAACCCCGTTTTGCATTGTGACGGTTGTTTCTGGAGCCACTGCGCGGGTGGTGATAAATGAGCGAAAGCGATCGTCATGACCTTGTGACCAAGCATACATATCATTTACGTAATCAGGAGCCATTTCGATAGCTGCAAGCTTCGCAACTTCTTGATCGTCAATCGCGTAAGTAAAGCCAAATGAATAACCTTGTGGATCAAGAGGCTGGTCAGCTTTAAAGGTGACAGGTTGAGCGTTGCGTGCATCAAAGTTAATCTCTGTTTTGCCATCAATCTTACGATTTAATACAGCCATTTGTGCCGCTGATTCAACTAAACCAGAGCTGGTTTGCGGGTTATCGTAAGTCATAATGTTAGCAATCAACGTATAGTAACCAGCAGGTACATCGATATTGGCTTTACCGCCAGTGAGCCTAACAAGACTGCCCCAATCATCTTCTTCATTAATTAAGTAAAGCTTAGATGGCGAGCCTGCTTGATTACCCCAGCGATCAGTTAGGTTTACTGTTAAATTAACGTGAGGTTGGTCAATCCAAAATGACACTGGTACAGTCACTTGCTGATCTGCATTGCCAACGGTTGTGCCTGTGATACGACCTGTAATTGCACCATAAGCACTGTTATTAAGTGCCACACTAGGGTCAATCCATATAGGGACTTGAGCAACACCTTTGGCTGGGATTGTTACAGATTTAACATCTAACCCTGCCAAGGTCGCCGGTAATTGTGTTTTGCCATCTTCACCGATTAAATCTAATTTCAATTTTAATTTAATATTTTCATCAGAGGTGTTTGTTAACGTGATCTGTGTTTCGGTAAATGCACTATTGGCATTATCAAAGTAGCCAAGTTCACGGTTTGCAGGGGCCACAATAGCTTGGTCAATGGCACGGTCGATATTCATGGCACCGGCACCTTGCTCAAGGACGTGAGCATCACTACTAAATACAGATGATGTAAGCACGTCTTTAATTTCTTTTGGCGTAAGGTCTTGGCGAGCTTGCATTACAATTGCAGCACCACCGGCAACATGAGGGGCAGCCATTGATGTACCTGAATACACGCGGTAGGCCGTATCACCTAAGCCACCAGAAGCCGCGGCAACCACAGAGACACCTTGCGAGGCAATATCTGGTTTTGCTGAGTGGCCATCTGGCGATGGACCGCGTGAAGAGAACGACGCCGTATTACCATCACGATCAATAGCACCCACGGTTAATGCACTTGGCGCGCAGCCCGGTGAACCAATCGTTTCACGGGTAAAGCTATTGCCCGCAGAGATAACAAATAAAGCTTTATCGCTAAGCGCTTCAACCATCTCAACCAATGGGCCACTACAGGTTGTTGCTGTGCCACCCAATGACATATTTACAATGTCAGCTTGTTCTGAAAGCACCGCCCATTGCATGCCATTTAAAATACCGTAGGTTGATCCTCCTCCTGTATTACCAAGTACTTTACCGATAATTAAATCGGCGGCTGGTGCCACACCGACCCATTTGCCTGCTGACTCATGGCCATTGCCTGCAACGGTTGAGGCTGTATGAGTTCCATGACCATTTAAGTCATCTACACCGTTGCTCGAATACGTAAAATCACGTGATGCAATGACACGACCTAGTAAGTCTGGATGCTCGGTGTCGTAGCCTGTATCAAGTACGGCAACTTTAATACCTTCGCCATTATAGTTAATCGCTGACTCACCATATGCGCCGGTTAGTGGGACTGTTGGAGTCAGTGTTTCTGACTGGGTAACCTTGTGAGCATGAACGACAGCATCAAGCCAAATACCTTCAACGTCAGCTTGTGCAACCAGGGTTTGCCAAGTTTGCGCTGCTTTGTCTTTGTTGATTGCAAATGCGGCGCTGTCGATTAGCTCAATTTCACCGGTTAATGACATACCAGCAAGCGTTGCTGGGACTGCAGGTCCTGCAAGGGTGCCGTCGCGGTATTCAACAATGACGGGGAGCGCGTCGGTTGATGCATCATCGTAACCCGATTCATATAACTTATTAATGTTAAATAACTCTAAATCGATCGCATTTGAATCAACTAAGGCTTGAGCATGGTTTGGAACAACATAGGTGTTGTTACCACGTTTAAAGATACTGGTGAATGTATCTGAACCATCTGCATTCACTAATCGAATGCCGCCTAGCTTGCCGTCTTTATTGACAACAGCCGATACTTTGTCCCCAGTGATCAAAGTGAATGTAAGGGCATCCGCTTTACTTTGTTGTGTAACAAATGTTTCTTCTGCGGTTGCTGGTTGGGCAATCGATAAGCCGAGCATGGCTAAGTAGGTCGCCTTTAAGCGACCAAGCCTTGGAAAAGGTTTCATCTTTTCATCCTTTATTTTGATGTAATTAGTTTGGAAGAAAGGAGTTATTGCTAGCTGTCAAAATAACAAATATGACAAGAGCAATAACTCAACCAGACCAATCTATCGATCAAGCAGATGAAAACCTACAAAACAAAGGTAGCAAATTGTATTAACCTATTTATAACAAAATAAACACTGTTGTAACTTTGTGCGGTCATTCAGTTTAGCTTCATTTTAAGCGCAAAAATGAGAGGTTATTTTACCGATAGATCGTACTTTGCCACTACGTCATCAATATAACGATGGCGCAAGGTGTTTTTACCTTCGTTGCCCGTACCATGGCTTAACGCGCGGTTCATTAATTTGAGCGCTTTATGTAAGCTTTGGCGCTCTTCCACGCTTAAACCCGTTTTTGTGCGTAATTCCGTAATATCATCAATTAATAATTTAGCCACATCGAGCTGTACGGCTTCTTCAACTAAGCCATTTTGTGTTAGCACACCGTATTTACTGCATAAAAACTGCTGCCAAACTTGCTGTAAGTGCTCGTCAATTTCACTGCCAAATAATTCTTCATCGATAGCAAAGCCTTGCTCAGCAAGCTTACTGAGTTGATTTGAATATTGCTGAGCAAAATAATTAAATGCTTGGCAGGATGAGCTTATGTCATGTTTGATAATTAATTGCCCCCAGCTAGCGGCACCACGAGGGTAATAGTCTTGATATTCTTCGCATTGATAAATGCCCGAATACGAACAGCATTCTAATTGACTCTGCAAACAGTAACTCGGCTTTGGAAATAAACTACTTTGTTGCCATGCCGATAGCGTCTCCTCATCAATTGAGAGGGTATGGCACAGCTCTTCGGTGGTATAAAAGTAGGTTGCCAAAAATTTTGAAAGTTGCATTATCAAATACTCACAATAAACACTGTTAATTTATACAGTGTTTGATTTTGGCTTAACTTTGATTTTTTCTCAAGTATTTTTATTTATTGCAGCACACTACTCGGAAAATGCCTGTGTTTGTGATACAACTAGCGCAAATTTTCCAAACATTAAAAAAGTTATGCGCAACCTAGAAACAATTAAACAAGCAAGTTTGATCACCGCTATAAAAACACCTTATTTAACCAATGGTGAAATTGATCTTGCATGTTATGACGACCTTGTTGAACAGCAAATTGCAGCTGGTGTTGATGGCATTATTGTCGGTGGTACCACAGGTGAAGGGCAATTAATGAATTGGGAAGAACACTTAATGCTAATTGCTCACAGTGTTAGCAAATTCTCTGACCGTTTATTAATTGTCGGTAATACAGGTAGCAACAATACACGCGAAGCGATTAAAGCAACCGAGTATGGTTTTGCCACCGGTATGGATGCAGCGCTACAAATTAACCCTTATTACGGACGTACGTCGCTGGCGGGCGTGAAAGAGCACTTTAACCGTTTACTTGATATTGGTCCTGCGTTTATCTACAACGTAGCAGGTCGTACAGGCCAAGACTTAACACCCGATATCATTGAGCCACTTGCGAAGCACGAAAACTTTATCGGTGTAAAAGAGTGCGGTGGCAATGAGCGTATTGCTCATTATGAACAGCAAGGTATTGCTTGTTGGTCAGGTAACGACGATGAAGCGCATGATGCAAGACACACTCATAAAGCCCACGGTGTTATCTCGGTTACATCTAATATTATTCCAGGCTTATTCCGTCAGTTAATGGATGAGCAAAATGATGCACTTAATGCAAAACTACAGCCACTTATGGGCTGGTTATTCTGCGAGCCTAATCCAATTGCAATCAATACGGCACTTATGATGACAGGCGCGGTAAATCCTGTGTTCCGTCTTCCTTATGTGCCACTAACAAGTGCTCAGCAACAAATCGGTTTAGGTTACATTAACGAACTCGATGTTGCTGATATAGTAGGTGAAAAAGCACAACTTTTAACCGAAAAAGACGTTATTTTACGATAAAAATGAATGAGTGCTTAATTACGGCTGTAATTAAGCACCATTGTTTTACTTTTTTGTAGCTAATAGGTAAAATTAGCAATCGTTTGGCGTTATAAGAATAATATTTGTGAAATTTGTTGTTGAGAATTTGAGTTTATGGGTTGCACCCGAGCAACAAATAGCAGAATTAAGCCATCTCAATCTTGCTGACCTTGATTTAAGCTGGGTTGCACCGATGCAGCGCCGCCGCTTAAGCCCATTTATGAAAATGGCGCTTCATACTATGCATCAAGCGCAAGGTGAGTATCAGCAGCTAGCTGTTAATTTTTCATCGCGTCATGGCGACTTACCAAAAACATCGCAACTGTTACATTCACTTGTCGAACAAGAACCTCTTTCTCCGACCGCATTTGGTTTGAGTGTACATAATGCTGCAACCGGATTATTTTCGATTATTGCAAAAAATAAAGCCCCGATGAATGCTATTGCTGGTGGTCAAGACAGTATTATTTCAGCCATGATAGATGGTTTTGCGCGTGTTCATAGTGGTATTGAACAGCAAATTTTGATTGCTCATGCCGAAAGTGTATTACCAGATGAGTACTTAGCATTTAGCGACGAGCAACAAATTGCTCATAGTGTATCGTTCGTATTATCAACAGCGCAGACCGGTAAGCCATATTTTGAATTAACGAAACTTCCTGAATCAGAACATACTCAAAGTGACTCGTGTTTACCACTGAGTTTGCAATTAGCAGCTGCTTTAACAAGCAAAGGATCACAATCGCTGCTTTCACATCAACAATCAGCTTGGATGCTACAGTACCATGGCGACTAACGTTTACATTAAGTTGAATAAAATTTGGCGGGTACTGGCAACCGGGTTTTGTTTTTCTGTATTTGGTTTTGGCGGTATTGTACTCACCTTGTTGGTTTTGCCTCTACAACGTTTATTTGAACCTTGCCAAGCGAAACGTAAGCAAAAAGCCCGTTTAACGGTTCACTATAGTTTTAAATTCTTTGTTGCCTTAATGCATTACACCGGTGCTATCCATTTCTCTGTGCAAGATAAACAGAAATTTCATGATCTTAAAGGGCAGTTAGTACTTGCCAATCATCCTTCATTAATTGATGTTGTGGTGCTGATATCTGTGATTAAAAATGCTGACTGCGTGGTCAAAGCACACCTATTTAAAAATCCATTTATGCGCGGTGTCATTAAAGGCACAGGTTATATTAGTAATGAAGACCCGCAAGAGTTACTTAATGATTGTGAAGCATCACTCGCTGCTGGAAATAACCTGATTATCTTTCCTGAAGGCACCCGCACAACCCCAGGTGAACAGTTAAAATTTAAGCGTGGCGCTGCGAATATTGCTGCGCGTTGTGAAGCCCCAATTACCTCAGTGCTGATTAGTATGAAACCCAGCACTTTGACCAAAGGCACACCATGGTATTGCGTTGCCGCAACAAAAGCGCATTTTGAGATGCGCTTTGCCACTGACCCATTTACGTTTAACGACACATTTAATAATGAACAACCCGCCATGCAAGCACGACAATTAACCCGTGATTTGCAACATTACTTTTCAGAGGAACTCAGGCACCTATGACTGAACTAAAGAACAAAATAAAACAATTAATCATTAGCAGCTTAGATCTTGAAGATATTACCGTGGATGATATTGAAAATGACCAACCTTTGTTTGTTGATGGTTTAGGCCTAGATAGCATCGATGCGCTTGAGCTTGGCTTAGCCATTAAAAAAGAGTTTAACGTTAAGATTGACGCAAACTCAGAACAAACAAAAGCCCATTTTGCATCGGTAGATGCATTGGCAGAATTTATTAACCAACACCAATCATAATACAGACTTAGAAGTAGGAATAAGCATGAAAACCGCTGCTGACATTTACAACGTTTTACAGGGCATTTTAGTAGATGAATTTGAGATCGATGCTGATGATATCAGCCTAGATGCGCACCTGTATCAAGACCTAGATCTTGATAGCATTGATGCTGTTGATTTAGTTGTAAAACTACGCGAAATCACTGGTAAGAAAATTGAGCCAGATGCATTTAAGCAAGTGCGTACTGTGCAAGATGTTGTAAACGAAGTAGAAAAGCTCGTTTCATAAACATTACTATGCTCAAAGCGATAACCACAACACTACTCTTAATATGCTTATCTTTATACCCATTTATTGTGTATTTTGGATTACAGCATATTTCATTAAGGCAAGTGAGCTTGGTATTGATGGTATTGTTAGGTTTAAGGCTTTTACTTAGCAAGAAGTTACTGACATCTATGCCATGGATAAAGCCAGCCTCTATTTTGGCTATTATCGCTTTAGCAACAACACAGTTTTTTAACAGTGATCTGGGCTTAAAGCTTTACCCAGTCATTATAAATACAGTAATGGCAATAACCTTTGCTTATTCGCTGAAAAGTGGCCCAACAGTCATTGAAAGTTTTGCTCGAATTAAAGAGCCTGATCTTGATGAAAAAGGGGTTAATTACACGCGCCAAGTTACTAAAGTATGGTGCGCGTTTTTTATTATTAATGGCAGTATTGCGTTATACACTAGCCTATTTACTTCGTTACAGACATGGACTCTGTACAACGGATTAATAGCCTATATTTTGATAGCTCTCTTAGGCCTTGTGGAATGGCTTGTAAGACAAAAGGTTAAAAGTAATGGTAGCGAGTAACCTGAAATTTCACCCAGACGCTGCATTTGTTGTTGCAGGGCAGCCAATAACACAAACACAGTTTTTTGCTGATATAGCGGCTTATCAAAGTAAGCTCACAGCGCTTAAAGCTGGCAGCCATGTGGTGTTATTCCATCCTGATACCTACCAATTTGCAGTGCGCTTATTTGCCTTAGCGTGTAGTGGTTATAATGTTATTTTGCCACCTAATGGTCAGCATGAAACATTAAGCTTATTGCTTGCTCAGTCTGCTTTTTTTGCCGGCGATGCGACCAATATCAATGATGATGTGCTTTTTACTAACCTTGAGCAAAGTCTTGGTCACACGCCTTTGCAAACTAACCGTTTACAATGGCCAACAAACACAGCGGTTATATTTTATACTTCAGGCTCATCAGGACAATCTAAACCGATAGTGAAACCGTGGCGGGTATTAAATCGAGAGCTTGCAGTACTTTCAATGTCATTTGACTTACCCAGCCAATTTACGTTTTTAGCAACTGTTTCGCATCAGCATATTTACGGCTTATTATTTCGTTTACTTTGGCCGTTGGCGAAAGGCCATATAATTGATAGTGAACAAATTCAGTATCCTGAACATATTGCGCAAAGACTAAAAAATATTCGTTATGCAGCGCTCGTTTCAAGCCCTGCGCAACTTGGTCGTTTATGTGCTGATAATGTGTTAATTCCTGAACGCGACAAAATTAAGTGGTTATTTTCCTCTGGCGGACCACTCAACAATGAACATGCCGAAACTTTATTTAACCAGTTAGCTCGCCCAGCTACCCAAGTATTTGGTAGTACCGAAACCGGCGGTATTGCTTATCGACAAGTTACACAGGCGGCGGTTGATGTACCATGGCAGCCATTTAATGGTAATTATTTATCGTTGAATCATGAAGGGCGCTTGATGCTAGATTCTGCGATTTTAGAGCAATCGAGTTTCCCGTTAGATGATAGAGCGCTTATTCATAAAAATGGTCAATTTAAACTGTTGGGCCGTATAGACAGAACGATAAAAATTGAAGAAAAACGTTTAAACCTTGATGAGCTTGAGAATTATCTGCAAAGCCATGACTGGGTAAAAGAAGCAAAAGTGGTGGTTATTCCAGCTAAGCGCGTGCAAATTGGTGCGGTGGTTGTACTCAGTGATGAGTCAAATAAAGAGCTTGAACAACAGGGTAAATTGGCAATTAACCGCGCTTTACAAGCACACCTCTCAAACCGCTTTGAACGTATTTGCTTACCACGTAAATGGCGCTACATCGATGCACTTCCTTTTAACAGCCAAGCTAAATTAAGTTTAAAAACATTGGAGCAGTATTTTGCCAAGCCTGAATAACGTGACCCCAGAGGTGGCCGTTTTATCACAAACAGAAACTAGCGTGAGTTTAGCGTTAACCATTGCGGCTGATTTAGATTATTTTCGCGGCCACTTTCCTGATGCACCAATTTTAGCAGGCGTAGTACAGCTGGATTGGGCAGTAAAATATGCTCAGCAATATTTGGGTTTTGGCAAACTAGTACAAGATTTAGAAGTGTTAAAGTTTCAGGTAGTAACAACCCCTGATATGACGGTAAACCTAACCCTTGAGCGCAATGCTAAAGGCAAATGTTTGTTTAGCTATCAATCAGAAAAAGGCCAGCATGCGTCTGGTCGAATTGTATTTTGTGATTAAGCCATGAACCAGTTTTGTATTGTTATTCCTAATTACAATCACACCCATGCTATCGCGGCTGTACTCGATGAGCTAAAAGAGTTAAAGCTGCCGATAATCATGGTTGATGATGGCAGTGACGCTGATGCCAAGCAAGTATTTGCAAAGCTTAACGCACAGTACGACTTTTTAACCTTGATAAGCCATGCTGAAAATCAAGGTAAGGGTGGCGCAGTTCAAACTGGCTTGATGGCTGCCTACCAGCAAGGGTTTAGCCATGCCATTCAGGTTGATGCTGACGGCCAGCATTCGTTAGCAGATATTAGTAAGTTGATTGAACTAAGTAATGCATCACCTAACAAGGTGATCAGTGGTTGTCCTATTTATGATAGCTCCGTGCCTAAGCACCGTTATTTAAGTCGTTACATCACCCATTTTTGGGTTTGGGTTGAAACGCTTAGCTTTGATATTGTTGATTCAATGTGTGGTTTTCGGGTTTATCCCTTAGCAGCCGTTGAGCAATTAATGGCTAAGCAAACGCTTGGCAAGCGCATGGACTTTGATATTGAAATTTTAGTCAGGCTTTATTGGCAAGGTGTTAAGGTCACGTTTTTGCCAACCCAGGTCATTTACCCTGAAAATGGCGTATCTCATTTTCGAGCCTTACACGATAACGTGGGAATTTCGTGGCTGCATACGCGTCTATTCTTTGGCATGTTGCTACGCTCACCTAAGCTGCTTTGGCGTAAGGTGGCAGGCTAATGGCTGTAAAACATTGGTCAAAAATGCAAGAACGTGGCAATCGCTTAGGCATGCAAATATTGCTCGTGTGCTATCGCGTATTTGGTCGAAAAGGCTTGTGGTTGGTGTTGTTTCCGGTGGTGTTTTATTTGTTTTTAACAGGCAAAACTGCCCGCCAAGCGTCACATGCATTCTTAACCCAAGCGCGTAAAGTGAATGGCAATAGCAAAGCGGTTACTTGGCGCGATAGCTTTCGTCATTTTCGCTGCTTTGCTGACAGCGCCTTTGACAAAATAGATGCCTGGCTTGGACGAATTCAGCAACATAATATTCTTTACACCAACGAAGCGTTGTTTAAACAACTCGATGAGCAACAGCAAGGGGCTATTTTTATCGGCTCACACCTTGGTAACTTAGAGGTATGTAGAGCTCTTAGCCAACATCGAAACAGTAAAACAATTAATGTGTTGGTGTTTACTCATCATGCCGTTGAGTTTAATAAATTACTAAAAAGTATTAATCCGGATGTTGCGGTAAACCTCATTCAAGTAACAGATCTTGGCCCTGATATGGCAATTATGCTCAAAGAAAAAGTCGAGCAGGGTGAAATTGTGGTGATTGTCGGTGATAGAACCAGTACCACCACCGCAGGAAGAGTTATCGAAGCTGACTTTTTAGGTAAGCCAGCCCCTTTTTCACAAGGGCCATTCATTTTAGCTGCGCTGTTAGATTGCCCGGTGTTTCATCTGTTTTGTTTAAAAGATAAAAAGCCCAATGGCGAAACATTTTACCGCGTGATTTTTGAAAAATACGCCGACAAGCTCGTTTTACCGCGTAAAACGAGGCAACAAACATTACAACAAATTGTTAGCGATTATGCGCAAAGGCTCAGTTTTTATGCTGCGGCCTATCCGTATCAATGGTTTAATTTTTATGATTTTTGGCAAAATGACGAGCAAGTGTCTCGTAGTCAAAACAAGGAGAACTAAGGTGTCAGAGCACTCGACTACCGTTTTTGGCCAACAGCGTTTATCAATCGAAGATATTGTTCATATTGCATTAGAGCAAGGTGCTGTTGCGTTAACATCAGACCGTCAATTTGCTAATAAAATAGACAGCGCCGTGGCCTTTTTAGATAAGTTGCTTGAAGACGATGGCGTGATATATGGTGTTACCACAGGTTATGGCGACTCAGTAACCGTAAAAGTGCCACTTGATTTAGTCAATGAGTTACCACTGCATCTTACTCGTTTTCATGGTTGTGGCCTTGGCGATGTGTTTAATCAAGCCCAAGGGCGCGCTATTTTAGCGACTCGTTTAACTTCGCTTTCACAAGGTTATTCTGGCGTTAGCTGGGAGATGTTGAATTTATTACGTGACTTTTTAAATCACAATATCGTACCGGTGATCCCACAAGAAGGGTCTGTAGGAGCCAGTGGTGATTTAACGCCACTTTCATATGTAGCTGGTGCTATGGTTGGCGAGCGTGATGTGTATTACAAAGGCGAAATTAAAAACAGTCTAGAGGTGATGCAAGAACTTGGCTTACAGCCATTAAAGCTACGCCCAAAAGAAGGGCTGGCAGTCATGAATGGCACTGCTGTGATGACAGCTTTGGCATGCCTTGCTTATGATAGAGCTGATTACCTAGCTAAACTGACTAGCCGCATAACAGCCCTTGCAAGTCTTGCATTAAAAGGTAACAGTCATCACTTTGATGATATTTTGTTTTCAGTGAAGCCACATCCAGGGCAGCAGCAAGTAGCTGCATGGATCCGTGGAGATTTAAACCATGTAGAACACCCGCGTAATGCTGACCGCTTACAAGATAGGTATTCAATTCGCTGTGCTCCACATGTTATTGGTGTGCTTCAAGATAGTTTGCCGTGGTTTAGGCAAATGATTGAAAATGAACTAAATTCGGCAAATGATAATCCAATCATCGATGGTGAAGGTGAGCACGTACTGCATGGTGGTCACTTCTATGGCGGTCATATTGCAATGGTAATGGATAGCATGAAAACCGCTGTTGCTAATTTAGCTGACTTAGCAGACAGACAAATCGCATCCTTAGTTGATACGCGCTATAACAATGGTTTGCCTTCTAATTTATCGGCGAGTAATGATGAACGTCGTTACATTAACCATGGTTTTAAAGCGGTACAAATTGGTGCCAGTGCATACACGGCTGAAGCATTAAAACTGACCATGCCTGCAAGTGTGTTTTCTCGTTCAACCGAGTGTCACAACCAAGATAAAGTGAGCATGGGAACCATCGCTGCACGAGATTGTTTGCGTATACTGCAGCTAACTGAGCAAGTGGTTGCAAGTACCTTGCTTGCGAGTATTCAAGGTTTGCGTTTACGTATTAATAGCGGTGAGCTTGAATTTGCTAGTTTAACTAGTGATGTACAAAGTATGTATCAAGACATTAGCGAGTTTTTTCCGCTGCTTGATGAAGACCGTCCTCTAGAGGCTGTTCTTCGCTTTACGGTTGACGCTATTCAAACAAAACGTTGGAGTTTATATGCATAGTCGTGGCTCGTTGCTGAGCACTCATGTTGAGATTGAAATTCCTTTTCATGATTGCGATCCAATGAATGTGGTATGGCATGGTAATTACCCGCGCTATTTAGAAGTCGCGCGCTGCGAATTACTGCGTTTGTTTGATTATGATTATGTGCAAATGCAAGAGTCTGGCTATGCGTGGCCGATTATTGACATGCATATTAAGTACGTCGGCTCAGCATTATTTACACAAAAAATCCGAGTTGATGCCTACTTAAAAGAATATGAAACACGATTACGTATTGATTACGTAATCACTGATTGTGCTACAGGTAAAAAGTTAACCAAAGCAACGACTATCCAAGTTGCGGTTGATATACAGAAAAAAGAAATGCAGTTTGTTTCGCCGCCTGTACTACATGAAAAACTTCAAAAGGTGATTTAATGCGATTAAGCGTGTTGTTACTGAGTGTGCTAGTTCTTTTCCCTGTGTTTGCATCAAGCGCGGTGACAGAGCAAGGCACATTTAGCCAAGAGAAGCATTTTAAAGGATTTAGTAAACCTTTTATTTCAACAGGTTCGTTTGAACTTACTGAAGATGGCCTCACTTGGCAGGTTGAATCTCCGGTTAAAAGCACGCTATTAATCAAGCAAGGGCAAGTATATACCCTGAATGACCAAAATGAGCCGCAGCTACAAAAAGGCGCGGAGCCTTACGTTAATTTACTGCAAGCAATTTTAAAGCATGATGAAGTGGCACTTGCTGAGCAATTTACGATGGCAGAGCATGCAGAGTCCGGTTGTCAGACTTTATTGCCTAAAGATGACTTGCTAAAACAGCTATTTAGTCAGTTCGAATTATGTGTAGCAGCAGAGCAAGTGAGCCGTGTGCGTCTGCAAGAAGCAAATGGTAACTTTACGGTATTACGCTTTGCGTATCCTCACAATGAGCAAAAACAGTGAAAGCATGGGGCCTAACGCTCGCTTGGCTGAGCCTATTAGTTAGCGCCTTAGTGGTTGTTTTTATTCTAAAACAGCCTACGTTGAATAATGATATTTTGGCTTTGTTACCAAAGTCAGAACCGCGTTTACAGCAAGTCGAAGAACACTTTTTTGCGGCTAATAAACAGCAGTTGAGCTTTTCTTTTCGGGGTGAGAATGCAGTAAAAGCTTATGATGATTTACATCAGTGGCTGGCGAGTAAACACATTGAGCCTCGTTTTAAGTTACCCGAAATATCCCAGTTGGCAGCATTTTACGGTAAGTACGCAGGGCATTTAGTTTCCGAGGAATATAAGCAAGCGATTGGCGATGCTAATCGCTTTCAACAGTATTACTTTAGCCAATTGAGTAAAGTCGCTGATCCTTTTGTTTCAAGTACTATCAACCAAGACCCTACACTTGCCACAGCGGGGTTCTTATCTGAGGCTATGGCACGCATGCAGCAATTTGAGCTGCAAGATGGCCGAATTAACATTAACTATCAAGGTGATGAGTATTTAATGTTATTCGTGCAAAGTGCTGATAATGCCTTTTCAATAAATCAATCAATAGCTTTGAGCAATGGGATAGTTGCCTATATCGCTGAGCTTGAAAGCCGCTATCCCGATACACAAATTCGCTATGCCGGTGCTTTATTTCACACCGCAGCAAATGCGCAGCAAGCCAAATTTGAAATGACCTTGTTTGGTTCGGTGAGCTTGCTGGCGCTTATTGTGATGGTGGTGTGGGTGTTTCGCTCGATAAATGCATTGTGGCTGGCCTCTGTAACCGTGATAAGCGCTGCTATTGGCGGCACCATTGCGCTGATCAGTATTTTTAGTCAGGTGCATGTATTAACCATGGTGTTTGCCGTGACACTGATTGGTATTGCCATTGATTATGCATTTCATGGCATGCTTGATTTAACCGAGCAGCCGCAAGGTTTTAGTCAAGGGCTTAAGCTGGCACTGTTGTTATCGTTACTAACCACCACACTCGGTTACGCGAGTTTGTTTTTCTCACCCGTGCAGTTACTCAGTCAAGTTGGCGTGTTTGTTGTTGCAGGGCTAGTTACAGCTTGGCTTTGCACCCGTATTTTATTGCCTTATTGGCAAGCAGGTTTAACCATTAACACTGCTGCGCATCAGTTTGCAAACATGTTAAGTGGTTATTTAAAACGCTTAACGCATTACCGCGTCGCACTCAGTATGCTGATGTTAGTGCTATTAAGTGCCTTTGCTTTACTAAAACCCCCTGTGATAAATGATGATGTAAAGCTGTTAAATGCAAGTCCTGCTGATTTAATGCAAAACGAAGCGCTGCATATGTCTTTATTAGGTAAAGATAATGGCCAAATCATGATTTTATTTGCCGATAATGCGCAGCAGTTATTAGTACAACAAGAAGCATTAAAAGCAACTATTCTCGGCCTTAATGGCCGTGTCTTGATGCTTAGTGACTTAGTGCCGAGTAAACAATTGCAACAGCAAAACTATGAGCAGTTGCATTCAGCTCAGCAAGCTATGAGTGTAGTTAGCCAAATGACAGGGATGCCTGTTGAGCTCTCAACATCAATGCTTGATTTAAACGGGGCACTTAATTCACCGTTAGCGCCGTTAATCGCTAACCAAGTGATCTCAAACAATATACTAACCGCAAGCTGGTTTATGGTAACCGGTGTAAATAAATCCGAGCTGATGGATTTAGCCAACGCTTACCCAGATTTAATTGTTTACGATAAAGTCGCGATGATAAGCGAAGGTTTAAGTCATTACTCAAATTCGTTACTGGTGACATTGGCCATTGCGATGACCTTTGCGTTATTACTCTTTAGCGTTAAATTTGGTTTTAAAACGGCGTGTAAACAAACGTTAGTACTTGTACTAACTACCGCAGCTGTACTGCTACTATGCAGTGCGCTGCAATCTCAGCTATCGATTTTTAATTTGTTAGGCTGTTTATTGATATTAGCGTTGGCAATCGATTACTTGGTGTTTTATCAGGTCAATAATTTAAGCTCGAGCAATGTACTCGCAATTAGTTTGTCAGCGGCATCATCGATGTGGGTATTTGGCATGTTGGCCGTTTCGATAACACCGGCCATTTTCAGTTTCGGATTAACGGTATTAGTGGGGCTAGTTTGTATCTATATCTTTGCGCCGCTCAGTATTACATTACCTAAAAATAAGGAAAAATAATAGGTGAATAATCAAGTTCAACAGGCTGATGTTGTTATTATTGGTGCTGGCCCTTCGGGTGCTGTGGCTGCCAGTTTACTGGTGAAAAAAGGTTGGCATGTGGTGGTGTTAGAGCAGCAAATCTTTCCTCGTTTTTCGATTGGTGAAAGTTTATTACCCCAGTGCATGAGCTTTTTAGCAGAAGCAGGCCTTGAGCAAGCGGTGCAAGCACAGGCACAACCACTTGGGTTTCAGTTTAAAAATGGTGCGGCGTTTCAGCGTCGTGGCGACCACACCACAATCGATTTTACCGAGAAATTTAGCGAAGGCCCTGGCACGACTTTTCAGGTAAAACGCGCTGACTTTGATAAATGCTTAGCCGATGGTGCCATGCAGCAAGGGGCTGAAATACGTTACCAACATAGCGTGTTAGCGTTCACCGATTGTGAGGATGGCGCTTTACTTGATGTTACGGATGAAAACCAGCAAGGCTATCAAATTAAAGGGCGTTTTGTACTTGATGCCAGTGGTTTTGGCAGGGTATTACCTCGCTTACTTGATTTAGAGTCAGCATCAAATTTCCCAGTACGTTGGGCTTTTTTCAGCCATTTTAAAGATAATATTAGCGATACCCAGTTTGACCGTGAAAAAATCTTAATTAATGTTCACCCAGAGCATAAAGATATTTGGTATTGGCTGATCCCATTTAGTGATGGTACGGCAAGCATTGGTGTGGTTGGTAAACCAGAGCAGCTTGAGGATAAACAACCACTCGCTGGTTTAAATGAATTTATTGAACAAGATAGCTATTTAAGTGAGTTATTAGCCAATCGAGAAGCTATTGGTGAAGCGCGTGCTATCAAAGGCTATTCGGCTAATGTGTCGAGCTTGTATGGTGAGCATTTTGCACTACTTGGTAATGCTGGTGAGTTTTTAGATCCGGTATTTTCATCTGGAGTGACGATTGCATTAAAATCAGCCTCATTGGTCGCTCCTTTAGTTGATAGCTACTTACGTGGTGAGCAACTTGATTTCAAAAACGATTACAGTGAGCCTTTGCAACAAGGGGTTAATTGCTTTAGAACCTACGTCAGTGCTTGGTATGATGGCTCCTTTCAGGACGTGATTTTTTACAGTGAGAAAAACCAACAAGTGCGCGAGATGATCAGTGCTATTCTTGCGGGTTATGCATGGGATTTACAAAACCCATTTGTAAAACAAAGCAACAAACGCTTAAATACGTTGGTTGAATTATGTCGCGACTAACACGCTCTTTGCTCTTATCTTTGAGCATATTAGTGGCAAGTTGTGCCAGTGAATTTGCAGTAAAAACGGGCGTTGATTTAGCGCCAAATGCAGGGATTTATTTGCTTGATCCACCGCCATCATTAGTTGCCGATAATTGGCAGCAAGTACTTGAAGTACACCATGGCGATGAGCAGCATACATTACTAGCGCAGCTGAGTTTAAACAGTGAAACGGGTATTAACTTGGCTGTTATGACGGCTCAAGGTATGCCAATCTTTCAGTTAGAAAAAGCGCCACTAGGGCCGATTAAAAGCGAAAAAATGCTCCCTATCAAGGCGGTTGATCCTCGCTATATTCTTGCTGATATCATGCTAGTACACTGGCCGGTTACTGTGCTGAACTCGCAACTTTATGGTTTGAACTTGGTTGAACAAGGCTCGACACGGCGTTTATATCAAGGTGAACAGTTAATTAGTGAAATTCGCTATTTAGACGGTGCAACAGAACTTGTAAACTTTCAGCGGGATTACAAAATTAAATTTCAAAGGGTTAATTGATTATGCCATTTTGGCTTAACGACTTAGGTATTGTTAGTGCATTGGGGGTTGGTCATCAACAAACAATGCAAAGTATCAGCTTACAACCTAAACAAACACTCACAGAGGTGACGTCGCTTGCATTTGAGCAGCGCCCAACCTTTGTGGGTTTGGTTAATGAACTGCCATTAACAGCATCAATGCGATTTTATCAGCTAATCGATTTAGCGCTGGCGCAACTTGCTGACACATTAGCAAACATAGACATTCCGAGCAGCCGTATTGCTGTGGTGATTGGTACCAGTACTGCTGCAATTCAAGAAGGTGAAAGAGGCCGAATTGCCCATGCAGCTGAGGGAAAGTGGCCAGAGGAATTTGATTATTACGACCAAGCGCTCGTCGCACCTGCCAATTATATTGCCAAAAAACTCGCTGCGAAGGGGCCAAGTTACAGCATTTCAACTGCGTGTAGTTCAAGTGCCAAGGCGCTTATTAGTGCGCGCGCCATACTCAATGCCGATTTAGCCGATGTGGTAATTTGTGGTGGGGTAGATAGCTTGTGCCAACTCACTATTAATGGCTTTGATTCGTTATCGTCTATCAGCGATGAAATTTGTAAGCCGTTTAGTGGCGACAGAGCAGGCATCAATATTGGTGAAGCCGCAGTGTTATTTGTTATGAGTAAAGAGCAGCATACAAAACAAAGTATTGCCTTTTTAGGTGGTGGTGAAAGCTCCGACGCCCACCATATTTCAGCACCGATTGCAGACGGTTCTGGCGCTATTGCTGCTATGACAACGGCTTTGCAAGACGCGAATTTAACGCCTTCAGATATCGACTACATTAATGCCCATGGAACAGCCACACCGCAAAATGATGCGATGGAATCTCTGGCAATCAGTGAGGTATTTGGCAAAGATACCAAGGTCAGTTCTTCTAAACATTTGACCGGCCACACCTTAGGCGCTGCAGGAGCCTTAGAAGCGGGCTTATGTTGGCTCTATTTGGCTTACCCAGAATTTAATCAATTAGTATGCAATCAGGTTATAAAAGACGAATCATTGGCTGAAATTGGTTTAATAACACAACCAGAAACGGCAGAAATTAACACTTGTTTATCAAATTCGTTTGCCTTTGGTGGCAATAATGTCAGTGTAGTACTAGGACATCTAAATGAATCACTATAAAATTGAGCAAGTAGTCCCTCATAGCGAACCAATGATATTGCTCAATCGCCTATCCAATTACAGCGAAGAGTCAGGTTGTTGTGAAGTGGATATAAGTTCACACAGCCCGTTTTATGACGAGAGCTTAAATGGCGTTGCCAGTTATATTGGCTGTGAATATATGGCGCAAACTATCGCAGCGTATGCTGGTGCGTTGGCAAAAGACAAAGGAAATGAAGTACAAATCGGTTTTTTAATTGGTACGCGCAAATATAAAACCTATGCACCGGTATTTAAAAACGAGCAAACGCTTAAAGTCTCGGTGACAAAGTTATATCAAGAAGAATCAGGGTTAAGTGTATTTGAGTGTCAAATACATAGCGATGAAACATGTTTAGCAGAAGCAAAAATTAATGTTTTTCAACCACAAGACCCAATGCAGTTTATAAGAGAAAATCAATGACAAAACGTATTTTAGTCACCGGCTCAAGCCGTGGTATTGGCAAAGCAATCGCACTTAGATTAGCTAACGATGGCTTTGATATTGCTGTTCATTGTCGCAGTGGTGTGGCTGAAGCAGAGCAAACCTGTGAAGAAATCAGTGCGCTTGGTCGTCATGCTAGCTTATTGCAATTTGATGTTTGCGATAGAGAGCTTGCAAAACAACAAATTGAAGCTGATATTGCCGAGCACGGTGCGTATTATGGGGTGATCTGTAATGCAGGTATCACGAATGATATGGCGTTCCCAGCGATGCAAGGTGATGATTGGGATAAAGTGATCCGTACTGGCCTTGACGGTTTTTATAATGTGGTTCATCCAACGGTGATGCCAATGGTGCAAGGTCGTAAAGGTGGCCGTATTGTCACTATGGCGTCAGTGTCAGGGATTGCCGGTAATCGCGGGCAAGTTAACTACAGTGCCGCTAAAGCGGGCATTATTGGTGCGACCAAAGCGCTTTCGCTTGAGCTTGCAAAACGTAAGATCACCGTTAACTGCGTAGCTCCAGGATTAATCGAAACCGAAATGACAGACGATTTACCGGTTGATGAAATGCTAAAAATGATCCCATTAAAACGTATGGGGTCAGTTAGTGAAGTCGCGGGTACTGTGTCGTTTTTATGTTCAGATGACGCCGCGTATATCACCCGCCAAGTTATTTCTGTGAATGGCGGTATGGTGTAATGAAGCGCGTTGTTGTTACAGGCATGTCTGCCATTACTGCATTAGGTGATACCTGGGGTGAATTTAAAACCGCTTTGCAAAAAGGTGAAAATGCCGTTCAGTACATGACTGACTGGGATGTGGCGCCTGAATTAAACACTCGACTAGCAGCACCTGTTACTCATTTTACTAAACCAAGCCACTATAAGCGTAAACAAGTTCGCTCAATGGGGCGTGTTGCTATGATGTCGACCCGTACTACAGAGCTTGCTTTAGAAGAAGCCGGGCTATTAGACCACCCAAGTCTAACCGACGGCTCTACAGGCATTGCTTTTGGCTCATCTACGGGGTCAACGCCACCATTACTTGCCTTTGCAAAAATGATGGAAACAGGCGAAATGACAGGCGTAACGGCCACCAGTTACATCCAGATGATGGCGCATACAGCGCCTGTGAATGTGGGTGTCTTTTTTGGTTTAAAAGGCCGCGTGATCACTACCAGCTCTGCGTGCACATCAGGCTCGCAAGGTATTGGTTATGCTTATGAAGCGATTAAGTATGGTCGCCAAAAAGCCATGGTGGCTGGTGGCGCAGAAGAGTTATGCATCACAGAAGCTGCGGTATTTGACACCTTGTATGCGACCAGCACAAAAAATGATGATGCGAAAAGTACGCCACGACCATTTGATCAAAATCGTGATGGTCTGGTTATTGGTGAAGGTGCAGGCACACTCATTTTAGAAGAGTATGAGCATGCCCTTGCCCGTGGCGCGACCATTTATGCGGAGCTCGTCGGTTTTGGTTGCAACTCAGATGGTCAACATGTGACGCAACCTACCGCAGAAACTATGCAAGTGGCTATCGAAATGGCACTTAATGATGCACAGCTTACTGCCGACCAAATTGGCTATGTGAATGCTCATGGTACGTCAACAGATCGGGGTGACATTGCGGAGTCTCTGGCGACTTTCAATGCCCTTGGTAAGAAACCTATTAGCTCATTAAAGAGTTATTTAGGTCATACCTTAGGAGCATGTGGCGCCATTGAGGCATGGGCAAGTATCAATATGATGAATGATGGTTGGTTTGCACCTACTATCAATTTAACAGATGTCGATCCTGAGTGTGCTGATTTAGATTATATCAAGGGCAATGGCCGTGAAATGCAAACAGATTACATTATGAGTAATAACTTTGCGTTTGGTGGCATCAATACCTCGTTAATTTTTAAAAAGTGGCAAGCATGATCAAGCGCTGCATCATAAGTATTTTATTTATTCTAACTTTTAATGCTTATGCTGCAGAAGACAGTGTAGAAAAGGGCACTGCAAAAATGGAGTTCGGTGCAGGCCTTTTTTATGCAGATATCCCCCATTATTTAGGTTCAGATGAAAGTGAGCAATACCTATTGCCTGTGCCTTATTTTCGTTATCAAAGCGATAAAATGGCCATCGACCGTAATAACTTCACTGGCTTTTTGTGGCAACAAGAAAATCTCCATTTAGATTTATCTGCCAACGTAGGTCTTGCAGTAGACAGTGAGGACAACAAAGCCCGAGAAGGTATGGATGATCTAGATTGGGTGTTTGAATTAGGGCCTTCACTTAATTACTACCTAATAGGTGAACCAAACGCTAAACAGCATTTGTATTTAAGCCTGTTTGCACGCAAAGCCATTGCGACAGATTTCTCAGGTATTGATGATATTGGCTGGCGTTATGGGCCAAGTGTGTATTATCGAGTGCCGATCATCGAAAAGGCGGATTCACAATTTTCATTAGCGTTTCGTGGCAATATCAACTTTGCTAGCGATAAATACCTTGATTACTACTATGGAGTGAGTGACTTACATAGCAATGAAACTCGCCAAGCATACTCAAGTCGTTCAGGTTTTTCTGGCGCTGATGTATCAATTGGGGTACATTTTGACACACCAAAGTATTGGTTAGGTGGTTTTGTTAAATATCATCACCTTGCTAACAGTCAACAAGAAGCAAGCCCACTCGTGAAGCAAGATTATAATGTTTCGGTTGGTTTTGGTGTTGCATGGAAATTTTATAGAAGGAATTTTTAAATGAAGTTATTGACCCTTGTATGTGTTTTAGCGGCTTGTTTGTGTTCAACAAACAGTTTTGCCCGTGATGATATACAAACGCTACCTGTACAAGCACTACTTGAAACTAGCAAAGCGAAACAAGCGCTGTTAGATATTCCACTGTATTTTGCTGATCAAAGTCATAACAGCATTAAAACCAATTATGGTGAAGTGATCACCAACAAGAAAACCAACGCATTTAATAAAACTGACCGAGAAGCGTGTGAGTGGGTAATGCTTAGTGCTTTAAAAGCATTACAAGAGCGGGCTGTTCGTGAAGGCATGAATGCAGTTGTAAATATTCAGTCGTATTACAAGAAGCGTGAGTTTGTTAGCCAAACAGAATATCAATGTGGTGCGGGCACATTTGTTGCTGGCGTGGCATTAAAAGGCACTTTAGTTAAGTTATAACTAACTAAAGTCATTTTTTTTCTGTATAATTTGCGACCCTTGATATGATGGCCGCAGGTTATACAGCATGAATTTTAAATCATTTAGTTTTTCTTCTGAGCTTTTACAGGCATTAGAAGAGCTTAATTTCGAAACGCTTACTCCCGTTCAACGTAGTGCAATTCCTGCGGTAAGAAAAGGCAAAGACGTACTTGTCAGTGCGCAAACAGGCACTGGTAAAACCGCTGCATTTGCTTTACCACTTATCCAAAAATTATCAGAATCAGCGGTTAGTGAAAATAATGCGCCAAGTGCATTAGTGCTTGCACCTACCCGCGAGTTAGCTGAACAAATTGCTAATAATTTTAAAGCGTTTGCAAAATACACAGAACTCAAAACAGTGTGTTTGTTTGGTGGTATCAATCTAGCGGGTCAAGCTAACGATTTGAAAGCAGGTGTCGATATCGTGGTTGCAACACCAGGGCGCTTACTTGATCATCTGCGTTTAGGTAACATCAGCTTAGCTAATGTTAAGCATTTAGTGCTTGATGAAGCTGACCGTATGCTAGACATGGGCTTTATCAGCGATATGCAAACTGTTATTAATGGTTGTGATGAAGCGCGTCAAATCTTGTTGTTCTCTGCCACTTTCCCGGCGGCAATTAAACAATTTGCGAGTAAAGTACTAAAGCAGCCTGAAATCATTCGTGTTGATCAAACAAACAGTACTGCAGAAACAGTGCAACATGTTGTTTATCCAGTTGAAGAGCGCCGTAAGCAAGAGCTTTTATCTGAATTGATTGGTAAGAAAAACTGGCAGCAGGTACTTGTTTTCGTAAACATGAAAGAAACCGCTGATGAGCTTGTAAAAGAGCTTAATCTTGACGGGATTCCTGCTGTTGTTTGTCATGGTGATAAAACCCAAGGTAACCGCCGCCGCGCTTTACGCGAGTTTAAAGAAGGTAAAGTTCGCGTGCTGGTCGCAACTGAAGTAGCTGCTCGTGGTATTGATATTGAAGGGTTGCCACGTGTGATTAACATCGACCTACCTTGGCTTGCAGAAGACTACGTGCATCGTATCGGCCGTACAGGTCGTGCTGGTAAGCCGGGTCAAGCAATTTCGTTTGTCAGCCGTGAAGAAGAAAACACTTTATTCGATATCGAAAAGCTAATCGGACAGCGCATCAAGCGTGTTGTTTTACCAGGTTACGAAGTAAGCAGCCGTGAAGTACTGATTGATAAAATTGGTAAGAAGCCGTCGCATTTACGTCGTAGCCGTACAAATAAGGCTTCGGGTCAGGCTACGGGTGAAGCGCGTGCAAAGAACCGTTCACGAATCGCAAATGTTCGCAAATCTTTGAAAGGCAATAAATTAAGCCTTAAAAAGTAATAGGTTTCGATAACAAACGTATGAAAAGCCCCATTGCTGTTTGGCAATGGGGCTTTTTTGGCTCTTTTATTAGTACAAATGGAGTGTTTTGTTAAATTTTATGACATAAAACTGAAAATTAGATTAACAAATGTACCTTGCTGAATTACAATCGCTTTGAAATCAGTCAAGTAGCGTTTCTAGCGCGTCAGTGTCTAAATGGATGTTTATGCAGTACTTAAAAAGAATAATAAATAAAATAATCGCCCCTACTTTTTTACTTAGTGTTGCCTGTGTGCCTTTTTCTGCCAATGCATTTGATAAAGCACAATTCTCCCTTGCCCACATTAAAGAGTCTATTAGCGTAGATGGTGTGATGGATGAGTCGCACTGGCAATACGCCACAAAAGTGCCATTAAAATATCAGAATGAACCAACCGAAAAAGGCACGCCGCTCGTGCAAACCGATGCCTACATGTATGAAGATGGTAAATACTTGTATGTTGGTTTTATTGCAAAAGATAATGACCCTTCGCAAATTCGTGCCGCCCTTCGAGATCGTGATACGCTTTGGCAAGACGACAATGTTGCCTTGATGATTGATACCTTCAATGATGAACGAACCGGCTATGAGTTTTATGTAAACCCACTCGGTGCGCAAGGCGATATGCGCATGACCGATATTGATGATTGGGTGGAAGATCCATCATGGGACGCTATTTGGGATAGTGCAGGGCAAATTACTGACGACGGTTATGTGGTTGAAATGCGTATTCCATTCACTGCACTTCGCTTTCCAAAAGATCAAACAGAGTTAACCTGGAGTTTTGCAGTATGGCGTAATTACCCGCGTGATGTGTATTATCAAATGTCGAATGTTGGTTTTGACCGAGATGTAAAATGTAGCTTTTGCCAGTTTGATAAACTCACAGGCTTTGCCAACATGACAGAAAGCCAAAATATTCAGCTTACGCCCACTTTAACTGCTCTTCGCCATGATACCAAAGATACAGTGCCGGGTGATTGGCAAAATGGTGATATTGATACTGAAGCGGGCATGGACTTACGTTGGGGGGTGACGCAAGATGCGGTTATTAATGCCACTATTAATCCTGACTTTTCGCAGGTCGAGGCAGATTCACTTGAGCTTGACGTAAATACCACTTACTCAATTTATTATGCTGAAAAGCGCCCATTCTTTTTAGATGGGGCGTCTTATTTTGATACCAGCCAACTAGAGCTTTTATACACGCGAATGATTGCTGAACCTGATGTGGGTTTAAAATTAACAGGTAAAACCGGCGCGCACAGCTATGGCTTTATGTACGCTGACGATCAGAATACCAGTGTCTTACTTCCGACAAATCAAGGCTCGGGCTTTGCTAATCTGGCAGATAAAACGCAAGCAGTAGCGGGGCGTTATCAGTTTGATATTGGCCAAAAAGGCACAATTGGTGTGATGAGCACGCACCGTGAAAATGATGATTATCATAATACGGTGTTATCTTTAGATGGTAGTTACTGGTTTAATCAATCAGATAGTTTGCAGTATCAAGTAGCAAGCACAGATACCACTAACTCAGAATTTTTAGTTGATTATTATGGCATTGATAAAAATCAATCAGATCAAGCTTATGCTATTGAATTTACAAGAACTAAGCGTGATTACGAAGTTTATGCTAATTACGAAAATATAGGTAAAGAATACCGCTCAGACTTAGGTTACCAAGCTAAAGTTGATTACGAGCAAGTACAATTAGGTGGTGGGCAAACATGGTATCGCGATGCTGATGATGCAATCACAGAGTACAGCTACAATGTTGAGTGGGATAAAACATGGGCGCAAAATGGCGACCTACTCGAAGAAGAATACGATGGCTTTTTTACCTTTAAAGGTAAGATGCAGTCGCAAACAGAAATTGGCTTTATCCATCGTAATGAGTTTTATGCTGGCGAGTTTTTTAATCAAAACATAGGTTATATCTACGGCGGTTTTAGACCCATTCGTGACATTAGCTTTTTATTGTATGCTCAATATGGCAGTAAAATTGATTACAGTAATGCAGCTTTAGGTACTATGGTTCGCATTGAACCTGAGATGACATGGGATATAAACGATCATTGGCAGGTGCAACTAGAGCACAGCTACAGCTACCTAGATAACGAGCAAAATGAGCGTGTTTATACTGCTAACTTAACGGATCTACGCGTTTATTATAAATTTAATATGCGTTCAATGCTGAAACTCGTTTTGCAGTTTGAAGATGTCGATCGAAACAACGAAGCTTATCGATTTGATGTAAGCCAAACTAACCGTGATTATGGCAGTCAGTTAGTGTATTCGTACAAGATTAACTCGCAGACACTGTTTTATTTAGGATATTCTGATAAAGGGTATCAAGATGATTCGTTGAAGAGTCTTGAGCGAGATCAGCGTACCTTATTCACTAAGCTAAGCTATGCATGGCAGCTTTAAAAATTATAAAAAAGGAAAATCATAATGAATATTGCAAAAATATCAGCTGTTGCAGTTGCAGCTACTGTACTTGCGGGTTGTGCAGCGAAACAAGATGTAAGTCGCTTTGAAGCGGAAAAACCAAAAACCGTGTGTATTGCAGAGCATCAAGCGGTAAAAGAAGGTGTTGTAACATCACTACAATCAGGCTTTGCAAAACATAACGTGAAAACGCGTGTGATCCCAGCCAACTACGTTATGAAACATCAAGCGTATCAAACAGACATCTCAACTGCTAACACAGATGGTTGTGATGCTGTTGCGTTTTATGTTGCTAACTGGCGTTGGGATTTAGCCCTTTATATGGCCTATGCCAATATTTGGGTCACTAATGTTGACCAAACTGAAACAATTGCTCAGGCAAGCTATCGCACGGGAGGTGGTTTAGATAAGTTTATTGATGCGAACGAAAAAATCATTGAGCTCGTTGATTCGATGTTTCAGCAAGTTGAAGCTAAGAAACAACAAGAAAGTCAGAAAAAGGCAATATAAAGCAGCATGTTGGTCAGCTTATAGCTGACCAACTTCTTCGTTTACTTTACTTCTTACCACGCCTTCAAGGCTTTTTAAGCCCCATTGCTTACCAATCTCAACAGCTTCATCAACTGGCTTTTTCAAGGTTATGGCATTGTATAGCGCTACAAGAGCGCCGACACGGTTGCTGCTAGCACAGTGCAGTAAGGTGGTTTGCTGTTGGTGCTCATTGAGCAAAGCCTGAAGTTTAGTAGCATTTTCAATGGTAATATCAGCTTTAGATTGCACAGGAATATGGTAATAGTTCATACCAAGCTCAGTGACTAACTCTTGCTCAGACCAATTCGTTTCGTTATCACCACGAAGGTTGATAATGTTCTCAACACCAAGTTGTTTTAATTTTGCAAAATCAGTTTGACTTGGCTGCCCAGAAGTTAGCACATGCTCAGACTGCGCCTTAAGATTTAAAATATCCAGTTTTGTAGCAGCTGTTTGTGCTGCTAACGCTGAAAATGACAGCAGCGCAGCACAGGCTAATTGTATAAACTTATTCATGTTACTCCTTGAAAAGTGTTTAGTTTTTGCTGTAGACGGTTTCACCGCGGCTAATGGTTTCTAGCACTTGTAAATTATGTAGTTCTGCAGGCTTTATTTTCAACGGATTGTTATCAAGGATAATTAAATCTGCTTGCATCCCTTGTTTTAATTGCCCTTTTAAGCTTTCTTCAAAGTGTTGATAAGCCGGCCATGTCGTCATTGCTTGTAGTGCAGTATACACAGAAACGCGTTGATCTGGGCCTAATACTTGGTCTGTTCGAGTCGTACGGTTAACCGTTGCATCTAATACACGCAGTGCATTGGGCAGAGCTACAGGTGCATCATGATGGGTGCTAAACATTAATCCTTGTTTGCGAACCGCATGGGTGGGTGAAATAAAATCTGCACGGGGGTGACCAAGCACCGAATTTACATGCCAGTCGCCCCAATAAAAGGTATGCATTGGGAAGAGCGATGGAAATATGCCTAATTCTTTAAGACGGTTTACCTGATCTTGACGAATAGTTTGGCCATGAATAAGTACCGGGCGGCGGTCTTTTTTACCAAGCTTGTTATTGGCATTTTCAACGGCATTTAAAAATTGCTCAATAGCGGCATCACCATTTGCATGAGTCATCACTTGCCAGTCATTGGCAAAGGCAGTTTCAATATACTGATAAGCTTGTTCATCATTAAAAGTAGGGTAGCCTGCATAGTCTTGCTCTTGTCCTTCAGGTGCTTTTAAGTATGGGTGAGATAACCAAGCGGTTTTCCCTTGTGGTGAGCCATCAAAGTTAAGTTTTACACCACCAATACGAAAATGATTTGTGTAGTTTTTACTGTTATAGGGTGAGTCCATAAAACTGCTGCTGGTGGCCATATCGGCATAGGCAACCACATCAATGACGAACTTATCGGCTTTGGATGCTCTTACCATCGAATCGTAGGCTTCTTGAGTTGCTCGGCCTTCTTGTGCTGTGGTGTAGCCGTATTTTGTGTAGAGTTTTTGCCCTTCTTGCAGCATTAAATCTTGTAAGTCAGGATCAAACGACTGCATGAGCTTAAACAGTAAACCAAAGTGCGCGTTTTCTTCGAGCACCCCATTGGGTTCTTGTGAGTTTGCCATACGACGAATTAGCCCACCGTCAGGATTGTCTGTGTTTTCGTCGATGCTGGCCATGGCTAAAGCTTTACTGTTTGCAACACTTAAGTGCCCAGAAGTATGAATGATGATCACTGGCTTTTCGGTGCTAACGCGGTCTAAGTCCATTTTAGTTGGGTATCTATCAAGCTCAGCATCATCGTAACCAAAGCCTAAAATAGCACCCGTTTTTTCAATAAATGTGGTGTAGTCAGGGTTATTTTGTGCGGCGGTAAGAATATTAACGATTTGCTCAACACTATTGGCATCTCCATCTGGGCTAGGTAATACATTGGCTACCATGGCTTGCAAACCAACACCATAGACATGGCTATGGCCATCAACAAAGCCTGGCATTAAGGTTTTGCCTTGCAAATCAATTAGCTTTGTTTTGCCAAACTTATGCTCAAGCGCTTTGTTTTTATCACCCACAAAGATGATTTTGTCACCTTGGGTAGCAATAGCCTGCGCATATTCTGGTTCATCGCCAGCCATTGTAAGAATATCGCCACCATAATAAATGGTATCTGCAGCACTCACTTGCAGTGGTAGCGTTTTAGCTGTTTGTTAGGGGTTTTATCACAAGCCGTTAAGGCAAGTAATGAACAAGCGATTGCGAGGTGATGTTTCATATCAATCTTCCATGAATTTTGATTATGCTAAGAATATAGTCTGTTTTAAAATTTTGTCTTTAAAAAATGGACTTAAATTTCGTTAAAGTACAAGACAATAGCTGCACCATCGAGGCTACTTCCGTTGTGAATGTTGATGCCGATACCAAAGTTGTCAAACCATGACGTCCACTTTCTACTGTCCCATAAAAAGCCAATACCGTATTCATAAAAGTGATCGGTCCCAAAAGCTACGCGACTATCGCCGCCTAAATCGATTCGCTGGCCTTTGATGTAAAAAGCTTGCTCAAAAAGCCCTATTTTGAACATGTTAAATTTAGCTTTAATACCATTAAGTGTGCGCCATGTTTCAGGTGCTGCATTACTTACCCCATCAGGGTGAGAGAGTGCCCAACCATAGTAATAATTAAAATTAAGCTTGTACTCGTAATAGCCCCAATGCCTAGGTAAGCGATAGATCATGGTCGCATTTGGGTTTAACACCAGCGCATTACTGTTGAGGTTGGTGTAAAGATTTTCAGCTAAAGGCTTAAAGTTACGCCTAGACTCGGGAGAGTTATACTCATAGTCATTGTTGTAATGTAAGTAGTGAGTATTGAAGCCAAATTGATATGACCATTTAGAGCCAAGTGCTTTTTCGGCATTAAAACCGATCATGCCGTTATATACAGTTTCTGAAATATAGTCGTCAGCCACATTATCAAATAGCGAAATGAAATCTGATTGATTCAAATAGCTTACCCTGCTGGTCACACTGAGTTTGTGTTGATAAATTGGCTCATCAAGCTGCCAAGTATAAGGAATACTGTAGAGTCTGAGTTTTTTTCTAAGCGCGATACTGTCTTTATCTTTACTGCTATGTTGCGGGTCAAACAGTGTTTGTGGGTCAAAATCACCCATACCTAAGGTAATACTGTCCCCATCCGTTAAAACCAACGACGTTGCAAATGCGGTTTCAAGTTGCTTTGTTGGATTGGCATATAAATTAAATACACTTAATGCGTGCAATAGAAACCACAGCTTAAATAGCTTTTTCATATAAAATAACAATAAAAATTAATGTCTTAATAATAGTCGTAAAGTTAGCTTTCAACAATCTCAGGTACAAAAAAGCCAAGCTAATGCTTGGCTTTTTACCTCTCTAAGAAGATTAAGGCTGATAGTAAATCGGTGATTCAGGGCCAACTGGGAAGCCCAGAACAAATACCCATAAGTAGAATAATGCAACCCAACCAACAAAGAAGATCATGCTGTATGGAAGCATGGTCGCAACCAATGTACCAATACCCATGTCTTTCTTATACTTAGTCGCAACAGCCAGTATCAAGCCAAAGTAACTCATCATTGGGGTGATAAGGTTAGTTACCGAGTCACCAATTCGGTACGCCGCTTGAATAGTTTCTGGTGCATAGCCGATGAGCATTAACATTGGTACGAAGATTGGTGCCGTTACAGCCCATTGTGCAGATGAAGAACCTAAGCTTAAGTTTACTAAAGCACACATTAAAATGAAGAGCACAAATACTTCTGGGCCAGTAAGGTTTAATGCTTGTAACAGAGCGGCGCCGTTAATAGCTAAAATTGTGCCTAGGTTGGTCCATTTAAAGAAAGCAACGAACTGTGCTGCAAAGAAAACCAGCACAATGTACATCCCCATTGAGCTCATGCTTTTACTCATGGCATCGATGACATCTTTATCGTTTTTCATGGTGCCTACGACACGGCCGTAAACAAAACCCGGAATACCGAAAGTCACAAAGATAAAGACCACAATGCCTTTTAAAAATGGCGAGTGTGCAACAAGGCCTGTTTCTGGGTTACGCAAAATGCCGTCTTCAGGAACAATTGTCCAAGCAAGTAATAATGAAACCACTAACAGAGAAACACCTGCCCACTTAAGACCTGACTTTTCTTTATCAGTTAGCCCTGCAATGTCGTTCTTTGGCAAATCATTGCTTGCTTCATCTGGGTTGTACTTGCCAAGACGAGGCTCAACGATTTTCTCTGTAACTAACGTACCTAGAGTAGCGATTAGAAATACTGAAATCATCATGAAATACCAGTTTGCTTCAGCGCCAACTTGGTAATTTGGATCAATCATTTGTGCTGCAGGTGTAGTGATACCAGCAAGTAGCGGGTCAATGGTGCCGAGCAATAAGTTTGCACTGTAACCACCTGAAACACCAGCAAATGCCGCAGCAAGACCGGCAAGAGGGTGACGACCAAGGCTGTGGAATATCATGGCTGCTAATGGAATGAGTACGACGTAGCCAAGTTCTGATGCCGTATTTGATAAAATCGCAGCAAACACTACCATAAAAGTAACTAAACGCTTAGATGCGCCCATTACCATGCCGCGCATAGCAGCAGAGAGTAAACCAGAGTGCTCTGCAACACTAACGCCTAATAGAGCAACAAGTACTGTACCAAGTGGTGCAAAGCTGGTGAAGTTCGTAACAAGACCAGTAACGATGCGCTGAAGGCCTTCGGCACTAAGTAGGCTTACAACCTCAATAACACCATCAGGGTCTCGACCAGCAGCGCCTTCAGGGCGTGGGTCGATAGCACTTAAACCATACCAATCGGCAATGCCGCTAAAAACTATAATGGCAACGCAGAACATTGCAAATAAAGTGATAGGGTGGGGTAGCATATTACCCAAAAATTCAACGGTGGCTAAAAATCGGTTAAACAACCCATTATTACCACCCTCATGGGTGTTGTGAGAGTTTATAGTTTTTGACATGTCCAGTTCTCATTATTTCAAAATGGCGCTAACCTAGCATTTTTTACCGAACAGATCATGTTTTAGCGGTGGGATATCTAATAGGTACGTTCCAATACACCCTTATATAGCAAGGGGTAGCGGCGCAAACGTTTGCCAATGTAATCATCGGCTAAAATTTGCGCACAGATTTGTTCTACATCGTTACTTGCTTCAAATACCCAATCAAAGCGCTCAATAGCAAGCAAAAAGCCACGCTTGAGGAACTGTTGTTCGCGATAGTAGCTAAGGTTTTCGCGAATAATATCTAACTTACGTGGGTTAGTTTTTAGTTCATTAATAACTTGGTTGATAAATGCCTGCTGTTGCTTTGATTCAGCTTTTACCCGTCGTTTCATTACTTCTTTACAGTTCCTGTTCTGCGATATAAAGCACTTTCTTTAAAAAGTCCTCTTTGTTCTTTTCATGTTGATAGTCAAGGTGGTAGGTATTATGAAAGCCAAAGCGCAGTAACACACCACTGCCTTTTAGATATACCGTATAACCATCGATATCCGAAAAAGCGCAAATACCCTCATAAAGCTTTCCATCTTCATGATCTTCACCGTGTTGAATGATTTTTTCATACACAGATAGAATTAATTTACCGTCTAGCTCATTTTTCATGATGACTCCTTTTTGAAGTAATACGTTTCAGATCTATAAAAAGTTTAGTGTTATTTTATGCAGGTATTAAACGTGCTGTGTGTTTTTATAACCTTACTTTGCGATAAATCACTAAAATCACATTTAGATAGCAGATGTCGAAAATTTACAATATTTTCTCTTACCTTAAACTTAAGATAGATTTTATTTTAGGGACGCACAATGAAATATAAGTTTATACCCCTGTTACTACTAACAGGCTTGTTGCTTGTAAGCCAAAGCACATCGGCAAATACAGCCCCTTTGGTTTTAGAAAATGAAGCAGGGAAAATAGTCAAGCTTGACAGTTACTTGGGCGAAAAACCCGTTTACATAAAGTTTTGGGCTACTTGGTGCAAGCCATGTATGGAGCAAATGCCGCATTTTCAGCATGCTTATGAGCAGTATGGTAATAAAATTCAATTTGTGGCTATTAATATTGACCTTAATGATGACGCACACGCTGTTGCTAAGGTTAAAGAGCGTTTTTCACTCACTATGCCACTATTTACTGATCACACAGCTCAGGTTGCTAAACATTATGAATTTATGGGCACCCCGTTTCATGTGTTGATTGATAGTGATGAAAAGGTGATTTTTCAAGGCCACGAAGCTGATAAACCGCTTGATAACACATTACGTTTGTTATCACACAATGGCAAAGTTGATAAAGCGCGTTTACTAGGCGAAAAGCAAGGCCAAGCGACTCCTTTGGTAATTCCGAACAAAGGTAAAAAAGCCGTGCTGTTCACCGCTACGTGGTGCGACTGGTACTTAGCCGACACGCGCCCTGCAATGGCAAAACAGTGTGTATTAGCGCAGCAACACATTAATAAGCTGGCAGAGCAAGGAGTTGATGTCGAGGTTAAAGTGAGTCAGCTGTGGACTGATCAAAGTGCAGTGCAAGAATATGTTGATAAATTCGCTGCAACTATGCCTGTTTCTATCGATTATGGAAATGATTTATTTATCGAAAATGGCATTAATTCAGTACCCAGTTTACTTCTCTACAACGATGGAAAATTAGTCTCTAAGCATGCTAAATTTTAGCTCAAAACCGCTTAATTTTACTTTGTAATTATGCAAATTTAGCCTATGCTCAAGGCTCATTTAACAGTGAGCCTAGAGCATGATAGATAAGGCATTATTAGCAAAAACACGCGAGTTATCTGACCGATTAATCGCATTGCAAACACCCATTCGTATTCTTGATGCGATCAACTGGGATAAACAAATCAAAGAAGAGTTTTTTAAGCATAAATGCCAAAAGAACCCAACGGTTGATCAAGCCTATTACCAACAGCGTGATCTTGGTTTTGTACCAAGCGAGTTGCGTCGCGCGTTTTCTGATTTAAATCGCGATATCATCAGCCAGTTAGGGCAGCTAAACCCGATTGCCCAATACATGAGCAAGATGTGCACTGAATATAAAACCGTACTTAGTATGATTGAATATCGTGGTACCCCTGAATATCATGATTTGTCAGTTGAGTTGTTCGGTCATCCCAAGGATTTATTCCATGCAGGAGAGCCTTCACTTTCTGAACTTGCCACCATGCTTGAGCAGCCGCTAAAGAGTATGCTTGATGCGGATATTTTACCGGATGATCCAAAAAACATAGATGCACAAGATGCGGTGAAAATTCTAGCATCACAAGTGGCTCAAACGATGCCGGGCATCGATGTTGAGGTTATTCTGAGTGACGGTATTGTGAGTGATGCTGCGGCAGGTGCAAATAATATTAAACTTAATCAAGATGTTAAATTCTCTCAAAGAGAGTTAGATATTCTTGAGGTACATGAAGGCTGGATCCATGTCGGGACGACGCAAAATGGTCTTGCTCAGCCCTATTTAACCTGTTTAAGTAAAGGCACACCGAGCTCTACAGTGACCCAAGAGGGCCTTGCGGTATTGACCGAAATTATTACCTTAAAGTCGACGCCACGACGTTTAGCAAAATTAGTGAACCGTATTCAAGGTATTACTAAGGTTATTGATGGCGCGGAGTTTGTTGATATTTATCGTGATTATGTAGCGCAAGGTTTGAGTAAAGACGACAGTTATACACTTACTCAACGGGTGTTTAGAGGCAGTACAGCAACAGGCTTACCTTTTACCAAAGATATCGCTTATATCAAAGGTTTCGTGTTGGTGTATAACCTTATACGAGTTGCCATTCAGTTAGGTCGAATTGATCAATTGCACTTGTTATTGGTCGGTAAAATCTCAATTGATGATTTTAGACTGATATCGCAATTACATGATTTAGGTGTGATTGAAGACCCTAAATTTATTCCACCACACTTTAAAGACTTACGAGGCCTAGCAACCTGGCTAAGCTTTGGTCGTTTTATTGGTAACTTGTCGTTTGAACAATTAGAAAACGATTACAAACCACTCTTTCTTTAAACAAAGAAATAAAAAAATGCAGCTGGAATGAGCAGCTGCATTTTAAGAGTTAAAGCATGTTGCCTTACATGCTTTTAGTCGAGGAAACGATTAACCGGTGAGTGCGTCAACCTGCACTACATCATTCAGTACGATAACTTCTGCACGTTTGAAGAAGTTAAAATCTGTTGCGGTTGCTAATGTGTAAGCACCCATCATACGGCTGATGATTAAATCACCATTGTTTAATTTTGGTAGCATGATTGACTCACTTACTACGTCGATGCTATCGCAAGTTGGGCCTGCTAATACTGACTCTACGCGCTCGTTTGATTGTTTGAACGAGTCGATAGGGTACGAGGCTTCATCGAACAATAAACCACTGAATGAGCCGTAAATACCATCATCTAAATAGTACCAAGGCTTGCCATCACGAACTGCTTGACCCATTACTGATGCAACACTGGTTACAGCACTGGCTACAATAAAGCGACCTGGTTCAGCAATTACGCGAACTGTCTCTGGTAACTGTGCTAAGGCATCATTAATAGGCGCACAAAACTCATCAATTGGCAGCACATCTTTGTTGTAAGGCACAGGGAAACCACCGCCAATATCAAGCGTACTAAGCGCAGGTAATCCTAATGTGGCTACGTCGTTAATCACTTGATTACATGCAGCAATGGCAGTGACATATTTAGCTGGGCTTGCTGTTTGCGAGCCAACATGGAACGACAACCCTTTGATACGAATACCTAATTGTTGCGCATAGCTAATGATTTCAACGGCCATTGCTGGGCTACAACCAAATTTTTTCGATAAATCAGCGAATGCTTCCGCATTACGAAAACTTAAGCGAACAAGTAACTCAACCCGGTCTTTGTATGCAATGAACTTTTCTAATTCATTGATGTTATCAACCACAAACACATTACAACCGTATTCAAGTGCATCACGAATATCACGATCACGTTTGATTGGGTGCGTGTGAATAGTACGATCACTTGGTACGCCTTGGCTGGCGACTAAGTCAACTTCGCCGCTGGTTGCTAAATCAAAGCTGGCACCTTCTTCTAAAAGCGTACGAACAACCGCTGGATGAGGAAGTGGTTTTAATGCAAAGTGTAAAGCAACGCCAGGTAAAGCACGGCTTAATGCACGGTATTGATGACGAACAGATTCACAATCAAGCACCATTAATGGCGCGCCATGTTGTGCAACGAGCTGTTCAATAAATTGGTTTGATGGTTGTGCTACTGGTTCGTTTGCAGCAACCGACGCTGCAGGTACTTTGATTGTTAAGTCTTGTGTAAGTGTTGAAATAGCCATTTTACTCTCCGGCAATTAAGCAACTGCTCAGAAAAAATGGAAGTCCGAGTCAGTTGAGTGTTATTAAGCGCACAGTATGTTCTGTGCAATCAAATACACTCTTGGATAGTTGCTCTATCGCCTTGCTACAAACAGAGTTTGTAATGTACTCGGATTGGCTATCATCAAGAAGCGGCGAGATAATAGATCTGCTTTTTTATTTGCGCAAGTATTTTTTAAATATTTTTTGAATTAATTTTGTACAGTAATTAATAGTCACTTAGTTACTGTTTTCAAAGCGTATTCCATAACTTTTTGAATAAATATCAAGCATGGCTTTTGCGTCATCAGGGTGATTACTTTGGCTGTGTAATTGCTGAATATAGGCTGCCATTTCTGCACTTTTCATATAATCATCGATAAGTGCAATGGCACGATAACCCGCCGTGGTCTTACTGCAGGTAAAAAAGCCATTAATAAATTCAGGGTATTCAGCAATACGTCTTGATGTGAGTTGGCTTAGCTCATGAGCAGGAATGTGCGCTTCAAGTGCTTGTTTGTAAGCAACAATGTAATCAATACGCTTATTGAGTAATAGTCGACTTAATTGTAAAAACGCATTTTCTCCATAAATTGCCGCAACGTTGTATTGTTTATTAGCAAAAACATCATCGAGTTCACGGTAGCTGGTGGAGCCAATAATGCCAAAACTACCTTTGTTTTTGAGAAGCTTAGTGACAGAAATAGGCGCAGAACCTGACTTTAAGGTGCTCTTAAGTGCATAGACTTGACGCTGCATATGCATATAGGAGGGTATTTTAGAAAATACCATGGACTCTGCCCGTTCAGGGGTTTTGATTGCGTTAAAGGTGCAACTGGCCTCATTACTAGATAAGCGCTTCATTAAGCGCGCATGATTGGTAAAGTCGACGTCTATATTGAATTCATCAGCAAGGGCTGGATTGATAACCGCAGCAAGGTGGAGGTTAATACTGAGTTTATCTGCTTCGCTGGCAAAATATGCATGAGACAAAATTGTAAGCTTGGGTTTTTCTGTTGCCTTTGCTGTGTTTAGGGTAAATAGAATTACGATAAACGCAATTAGTCTCATACATTTCCTTGTGTACCAATTCGCTTATTGCGTTAAGCGAATTGGTATGTGCTAATTATCGAGCATTGGTGCTCTCAAAAATTTTGTCAGCTGATGCTGCCACAAAACCTGTATATAGCTCGCCATCTGGTTTTGCGTAACGTAGAGCGAACTCATAAAAACAACTTGGTACGGCAACAACACCATCGCTAAATTCAACTTCGCTGTCATCAGCAAGGGTTGAAGATTGCTCAAGTAAAACCTCTGGTGAACCTTTGATTTCGCCGCCAGATGTATTTAGCGCAAAACCCGCATCTTTAAGTGCTTGGTTTACACTTTCGATATCATCAAATTTTGCTAATTCATTGATGCTCACAGTAAAGTGATTAGCACGGTAACCCCATGCTGACATCCATGCTGCGTATTCGCTTTCTGCTAGCAGCTTTTTGTAAGTGTCTGAACTTACTTGCCAGTGTGTACCTGAATATAGGAAATTATCCGCTGTTACAGCGTCTTCGTCAATCTGTTCAACCATGTCGTTAACGATAGCTTGTAATTCTTCTGAGCATTGCTCAACAAGTAATTCAGAAATGAAAACTTTAGGTTGCTTAGGATCTGAGTGTTCGAAGTGCTTTGCGTATAGTTTTTTCGCTTCGAAATGGTACTCGCCGCATTCTTTGTAGCCAACAGCTAAAAAGTGCGCAGCTAGTTTTTCTAAACCGATTTTTTCATGGTTAAAAGTACGTAAAGCAATGTGATCGTTGATCACGTCATCTTGTTGTGTAGAGCCAAGTAACTCATGTACTTTTACCGCCGATGGCGTAACTGATAAATAGTTGTCCCATAGGTTTTCAAATAGGGCGTTTACATCTGTGTGCATGTTTAATTCCTTCAATTAAGGCGGCGAGGCCGCCAATCAATTATTCAATAATTAAGCCCGGCGCAAGGGTCTGTGGTAAGTTAACTTTTTCGGCTTCAACAGAAGCAACAGGGTATGCACAGTAGTCAGCAGCGTAATAGGCACTTGCTCTGTGGTTACCACTGGCACCAATACCACCAAATGGTGCAGCGCTTGATGCGCCAGTAATTGGTCGGTTCCAGTTAACGATACCGGCACGAATACGTTTTAAGAAATGCTGGTAGTCATCACTATCATCACTTAATAAACCAGCAGATAAACCAAAAGAGGTGTTATTTGCTTCATTAATCGCACTATCGAAATCTGTATAACGGTAAACCTTGATAAGAGGACCAAAGTGCTCTTCATCAGGCATGTCTTTAACAGCGGTTACATCAATAATACCTGGGCTTACAAAACCTGTACCCGGCTCAAGATGCTTAAGTTCAACAAGAGAAGTTGCTCCCATATCAAGTAACTGCTGCTGAGCTGCAACCATACCTAGTGCTGCTTTTTCGCTGATCATTGCCCCCATAAATGGTTGATCTTCACTGAAGCTGTCGGCTACTTTGATGTTTTTTGTTGCAGCAATTAATTTTTCTAAAATTGCATCGCCATTTGCCGAGTTCTCAATGAATAAACGACGAGAACAGGTACAACGTTGGCCAGAAGTAATGAAACCAGACTGGATAATGTCGTGAACAGCCGCACTTACATCTGCGACATCTTTTACGATCAGTGGGTTATTACCGCCCATCTCTAGAGCTAAGATTTTACCTGGATGACCTGCAAATTGCTTATGTAATAGGTGACCTGTATTTGAGCTACCCGTAAAGAATAAGCCATCAATATCTTGGTGAGATGCAAGAGCAATACCTGTATCTACTTCACCTTGAACAAGGTTGATGACACCGGCTGGTAAGCCTGCTTTTAGCCAAAGCTTTAAAGTGAACTCAGCAACATGAGGCGTTAGTTCTGATGGCTTAAATACAACTGTATTACCCGCTAAAATAGCTGGCACAATATGGCCATTTGGTAAGTGACCCGGGAAGTTATAAGGACCAAACACCGCAACAACACCATGTGGCTTATGACGAATAAACGCTTTGGCGCCAGGCATTGGGTTTTCTGTGGTCCCAGTACGTTCGTAATAGGCTTTAATTGAAATGGCAATCTTACCTGTCATTGCGCCTACTTCGGTACGTGTTTCCCAAAGTGGTTTACCTGTTTCACGGGCGATAATCGTTGCAAACTCTTCGCTGTGCTCTTTAAGCTCTGCTGCAAAGTTTTCAAGAATAGCAATACGCTCTTCAAGGGCCATATCAGCCCAGCCAAGCTGAGCACTGCGAGCAGCTTTGATTGCATCAGCGACTTGTTCAGCAGTGGCTGTTTTACCTTGCCAAACAACCTCGCCATTACTTGGGTTGATTGAACTAAAATCATGACCAAGGCCTGCTTGCCATTGGTTAGCAATAAGTTGAGTTGTTACACTCATTTTAAACTCCTTAAGTGGTTACAAACGGAAGAACCGTGCTGCATCCCCTTGTTTTAATTTAAGTGCATCTGCCACTTCTTGGCTGACGATTAATGTGTGCTTAGCGTGGTTGTAATGAGCATGTTTGGTGAATGTGGCTCTAAAGTCATTCACGCCTTGGTTGCAAATAGCTAATGTATCTGAGCTTTGCTCATTGATATGCGCAAGCTCACCAATGCTGATAGGGCACACTTGTGACTCACGGACACTGCGAATATTGCCAAGCTTTGCTTCAACCGTTGGCCCTGCATCGAATAGGTCAACATAACCACGGTGCTCAAACCCTTCTTTTTCCAAAAGTTTAAGCGCAGGCTTGGTTTTTTCATGAACCTTACCAATCACAGCTTGGGCTTTTTTGCTCAGTAAGTTGGCATAAATAGGGTACTTAGGCATTAACTCGCTGATGAAGACTTTATCGCCTAAACCCACTAAGTGATCAGCTTGTGGGAACTCAATACTAAAAAAGTGCTCTTGTAACCACTGCCAGAAAGGCGAGTGACCGTCTTCATCACTCACACCACGCATTTCTGCGATAATGGTGTCAGCAAAACGTTCGCTGTGTTGGGCCATAAATAAAAAGCGAGAACGTGATAAAAAGCGACCTGTTAAGCCTTTGCGATTTTGCTCCCGTAAGAACAAGGTACAAATTTCAGAGCAACCTGTGTAGTCATTACACATACTCAGAATATCAACCGTGTTATATACGTTGAGAGTAGGTGAATGGTGAACAGTTTTACCTTGGTGGTAATGATACAAAGGAACCGACATACCCACGGCAGCTTCGATAGCCGTTGTGCCGATAACGTCACCCGTTTCACTGTCTTCTAATACAAATAAGTAGGTTTCGTCTTGTGGTTTATTAATATCTTTTGCAAAACTGCGTTCAGCGCGTTCAATTTTTTCTTGTAGTAAATTGTCATCAACCGGTAACGAGGTAAAACCATGACCAGATTCAACAGCAATTTGTTTTAACGCAGCAAAATCATTTGCTGTTATAGGACGTAATACTTGCATTAAGTGCACTCCAATGGCGCATGCTTTGAGCATGCGCCAACTAGGATTAACCGTTTACAACGTCTGCAACCGCTTTTTCAAAGCGAGCTAAACCTTCTTTGATATCCTCTAATGGAATAACTAAAGATGGCGTAAAGCGCACAACGTTTGTACCAGCAACAAGGCTCATTAAACCGTGTTTAGTGCTTGCTACTAGGAAGTCACGTGCACGGCCTTCGAATTTGCTGTTAAGAACCGCACCTAATAATAGACCTTTACCACGTACTTCACTAAATACGTCGTATTTTTCGTTGATTGCTGCAAAGCCATCGCGTAAAAGTTGTTCACGCTCTTTAACACCAGCAAGTACTTCTTCGCTATTCACAGTATCAAAAGCCGCTTCTGCTACAGCACATGCAAGTGGGTTACCACCGTAAGTTGAACCATGTGTGCCTACTTTTAAATGCTCTGCAATGCTAGTTGTTGTGATCATCGCGCCAATTGGGAAACCACCGCCTAGCGCTTTTGCTGTAGTTAGGATGTCTGGTGTTACATCTAAACCTTGGTATGCGTATAAATCACCTGTACGGCCAACACCTGTTTGTACTTCATCAAAAATAAGTAAAGCATTGTGTTTGTCGCATAACGCGCGAACACCTTTAATAAATTCGTTCGTTGGCGAAATGATACCGCCTTCGCCTTGTAATGGCTCCATCATCACAGCACACGTGTTGTCGCTGATAAGTGCTTCAAACGCCGCTAAATCGTTATAGTCACAGTGATCGATTGCAGCAGGCTTAGGACCGAAACCATCTGAGTAAGCAGCTTGACCACCTACGGTAACAGTGAAGAATGTACGACCGTGGAAACCTTTGTTAAACGCGATGATTTGGTTCTTTTGCTCGCCGTGTACATCTAATGCCCAGCGACGCGCTAATTTTAATGCCGCTTCGTTAGCTTCTGCACCTGAGTTTGCAAAATATACTTTATCTGCAAATGTAGCGTCAGTTAACTTTTTAGCTAAGCGAAGTGCAGGCTCGTTTGTCATTACGTTTGATAAGTGCCAAATTTTTTCGCCTTGCTCTTTTAGGGCATTGACAAGAGCTGGGTGACAATGGCCTAAACAATTAACGGCAATACCACCTGCAAAATCGATAAATTCTTTACCGTTTTGATCCCAAACACGTGAGCCTTCACCGCGAACAGGAATCACCTCTGATGGGTTGTAGTTTGGTACCATTACGTCGTTAAAAAGTTCTCTTGTTACTTGCATTTATTGCACCTAAATCTGGCTTAGTATGAAAAAAGTTAAATTGCAAAAAATAGGTCAGTTAAGCCGTTCCTGCCTAATTAAGCACGATGAGATTATTTTTCTTATCTATTTTTCTTATTATCTGGGTTAGGGACTTAAATTTGCAGTGCTATTTTGTGAAAAATGACTAAAATAAAAAGCAAATTAACGAAAAGAGTAGTCAAAGTGATAACTTCACAAGATGAAAAACTATTAGCTATCTTAAGAACCAACGCGCGTGCGAGTATTTCTGACCTAGCGAGAGCGCTTAATTTATCGCGCTCAACTGTTCAAAGCAGAATGTTGAAATTAGAAGAAACAGGTGTGATCAAAGGCTACAGCGTAGACTATGGTGACGCCTATTTGAGCCAAATGGTATCGGCCCACGTTTCGATTAAAGTGAAACAAAAACTGACCACCAAAACGAATCTTGAACTAAAGCAGATTGATGCTATTTCACAGCTCTATGCAATTAGTGGTGAATTTGATTTGATTGCTGTTGTGCAAGCGCAAAACCTTGAAAAGTTAAGTCACCTATTAGATGACATAGGTAACTTAGATGGCGTAGAGCGAACAACGTCGTCTGTGATTTTAGAGACAAAGTTTAAGCGTTAACCCTTAATCAGGTAAAACCGCTTCTTTTGTCTATAATAACTGTTACTCGTTAGTTATTTAGGCTTGTATTGATGCTTGCTTCATTATTGCTGTCACTCACTGTAGCTCAGCCTTTTCAGTTAGGTACTAACTTACCAATTAACGCACCACACAACGCAATTACGCATGTTGAATGTATTTTCAAGCAAATCAATGTGCCATTTCACTTGCAGAAGTTACCTTGGTTAAGGGCTAAAAGGGAAGTGCAGCTAAATCGGCTCGATGGTTACTTTACCGCAAACCTGTTATCGCAAATGCAAGAGTATGGTGAGCTTTCTGCCCCGATGTTTTTAGAAAACTGGTACTGGTTTACCCATGCAGATTCAGCTTCAATAGCCGAACACGATCTTCGTTATGGCGTAGTAAGAGGGAGTCATCAGGCGGATTGGTATCAATTAACTAATCGGAAAATTGAAGTCGAAGTCAATACCACCCAAGAGCTTATAAAAGTATTTAAAAAGCAGCGGGTAGATAGAATTTTGCTTGATTTAGAAGAGTTTGAATTCAATGCTGTGCAGTTACAGATAAAGCCGGATGAATATACTCAAACATTCTATCGTTACGTACCTTTGGGTTTATTTGCAGCAAATAAAACACTCGAGGAGTTTCCTGAGTTTTTAAAAACCTTTAACAGCCACATAAGTAGCTGCTCACAAAGCCCTTTTGTGTTGTCAAAAATTGAAAAACTTACTTTAGTGCAAGGGCTTTTAGAAAAAATAAAGCAATTAGCGAATTCAGAACAGGTGCAGCAAGCAGTAATTAAAAGTAATCAGCAACCACTCGCACAGCAAGATCTCGAACAGCTTGATCATCAGTGGGCACAACAAGTCCGTGACAATACATCTATACTGGCAGAGCGCTACTTAAAACTTGAAGGTTCACAATTCTTACAAGTATGGCAAAAGCAGATGCTAGGTGTTATTACAGAAATAATTGTCAGCGATAAACAAGGTAAAAATGTCATTATTAGTGAAGTCACAACTGACTATTGGCAGGGTGATGAAGCCAAATTTTTAAATATGTACCAGCAAGATGATGACTATTACATTGATACAGTGGAGTTTGATGAATCGACTAAACACTTTCAGGTACAGTTTAGTGTGCCCATATTTGATAAGGAAAATCAGCACATGGGAGTGCTGATATTAGGTGTAGATATCGAAAAAGCGCTCTCTAATAACGCACTTAGTCATTGATTGGTTTTGGGCGCTTTGCGAATGACTTTCTTTTCGACTTCATCGAGCTTTATAACATAGGCATTACCGCCAATGCCTTTAAACTCTTCGTCTGTAAAAACAATTGTGTTGTCATCGTAAAAAGTGATTGCTTCTTTTTGCGTTACGATCCCGAGATCAATACGAGATACATCTCCGGAAAAAAACTTATCGCCTTGGTAGTTTTCAAATAACCAAATGCTGGTTGAATCTAGTAGAACTAACTTGGTTCTATCAGGGCTTAGAGCCGCAGAAGTGATCCAACAAAGTTTTTCCATTGTGGTGCAAGTTTGAAACGAATCTATTAATTGTGCATCAAAGTTAGCCGCATGATCGCCAACTTTATACACTTTTGTAATACCATCAAATGGCTCAGTGCGATTTTTAGTAAATAAATAGAGGTGTCGGCCAAGGGCTACAAAGGCCTCCAAATCAAAGTTACGTTGATCTGGTTGGATTGGGCTGCCGTCCATTTCAGGATAAGTGAACTTGATTATCTCTGCTTCTGTGGTGTCGCTTTTGATATCGATAGGGTTTTCTATTTTATAAATAGTTAACCATTTTCTGTCGTTTTTATTATTGCCAAAGTCGCCCAAGAAAAAGTGACCAAATTTGTTTTGTGTCATATCTTCCCAGTCAATGTTTTTAGCATTGGTTACCAAAATTTCTTTTGCTATAGAGCCATCTTCATTAAGACGGTAAAGTTTTGGCTCGTCACCGCTGTCATTAATAGCCCAGAGTCGATTGAACTTATCAAATTCGATACCGGAGATTTCTCTCAGTTTTGGGTCTACCGTTAAACGTTTTTTGCTGTAAAGGGTATAAATAGAAGAGCCGACCAATAATCCAATGATGGTGACTGATAAGATAAAAACTGTAAGTAAGCTTTTTTTTAACATTAACAAGGGAATGGCTTTGAATAATGTCGTTAGTATAACTTACTAAAGCGGTTGCTGTATATTCCAAACCCCTGTTCCAGTAACAGACATAAAGTTAATGTTATCTTGCAATACTTTATGGCCAACATTAACAGACGACTCAGGGTGGCTCACTAGGTAGCCTTGAACACTGTTTATGCCCATCGATTTAACTAGTTCAAATTGAGCGAGTTCTTCAACTCCTTCGGCGACAACTTTAAGGCCGAGTTTTCGGCCAAGTTCACTGACAGAGTGCATTATTTCATTGTATTTAAGGTTGTCGTTAGCTTGCGCAACAAACAGTTTATCAAGTTTGATCACATCGATAGGTAAGTCTGCAAGAGTACTTAACGAGCTAAAACCGGTACCAAAATCATCAATCGCAATGGTGATCCCTTCGCTTCTGAGTTTTTCTAACGATTGAATAATCTTGTTGCTTGCTTTGATTAAGGTTGATTCGGTTATTTCTAGCATCAGCGCTTTTGCAGGCAGCCCCGTTTTGGCAAGCTTCTCCATGACCCACTCATAAATATCGTAATGTTTTAATTGCACGCCGGATATATTCACAGAAATAGATACTTTCTTCATCCCCGCATTATACCAAGCAGACATTTGCCTACATGATTCCAGCATGATCCAATCACCAAGTTCTAGTATCAGATTAGACTCTTCAGCAATGGGGATAAACTCATCAGGCGTGATTGAGCCTTCAACAGGGTGATCCCAGCGAACTAACGCTTCGAAGTAGTCAATGGCACAATCATCTACATGTACAATAGGTTGAAAAGACAAATGAAAACTGCTGCTAGCAATAGCAAGACGCATTTCTTCTAGCAAGTAATGATAGCGCCTAATCTTTTTACCCATTTCAGGAGAATAGACTTTAAAAATTCCACGACCATCTGTTTTGGCTCGATACATGGCAACATCAGCCATCTGCAGTAATGCTTGTGGGGTGGATGCACTATCTGGGTAAACCGCTATACCTATACTAGCGCTAATTTTGATTAGCTTGTTACCTAAGACAAAATCACGTTCGATTTCGTGCAGCACATTTTGTGCAACCTCTAATGCTTTGTCTTTATCATCTTTTAAGTTAATGAAAATAGAGAACTCATCACCACCAAGGCGTGCTAAGTTTTGTTCTAATTGACTAATTGGGGAAATATTACTTATTTTATGATGGCGTAAAACACTGCTCAAGCGTGTTGCTACTTGAATTAACACATCGTCACCAAAACTGTGACCAAAAGAGTCATTTACTTGTTTGAATCCATCTAAATCTATAAATAGTAAAGCACAGCTGAATTTATCCATCTCAGCAAGTCTCAATTGTTTGGCAAGGTGTTCTATATAGGCATGTCGGTCAATAAGGTGGGTTAACTTATCTTGATAAATACTGACTTCAGATTCACGTGTGTAATTAGTTATATGGGTTGTAAGTGTTTGAAAGTTAACTTGTAACTGTTCAAGCTGTGTATGCTTGTTTATACCTGATTCACTGGCTAAGTTTAGGCTGTTGAGTAATTCAATTGCTTTAGTATTGAGCATCTTGAGAGTGTATTTCTCATGATTATTTTGAAATCTTAAGTTAACTAACCAACTGATGGCTAATGCTAACAAGATTAAAATGATAATGTTTACCGGTGAGAATAATGTAGTGAGTATAAGATCCGAAGTCATCGCGGTTACGACTGACTCATTTGTTGTATTAATAACAATATAAGAAATATTATTATCGTAAACTAAATGCTGGCCACTTAACACGAGGTTATACCAAGGAGCTGTTACCACTGTAACATCTGTACCTTGGAAGGTATGTAGTTCTAAGCCTTTTGGCGCGTACATCAAATCATTGACCTGTTTAGTCAAGAAGATATTTAAGCCATATATAAAAGCTATTAAAGTTATAATACTTATTGATAAAGTTCGAAGAGCATTGGCCATACATTACTACCATTGTGGTGTCTTTGTTTTACAATAAAACCTCACCAGTTAATACATCGAGTATATTGTTTGTATCTAGATTAGACAAAACCTTTCTCATACTTTGGGGCATGGATGAGTATAGAATGTGAAAATTCATAGTCATTAGTGTTAATACTCTAAAATGTTTTTCTTATGCTAGTTAATTGAAGTCTTACTTTTATACTGCATTGTTGCTATTCATCGAGCAAACTTTAGCACTGGTACGATAAAAATGCTTAGATACTTTCATACTAATAATATTTATGGTTATTGTTTAGCTAAACAATAAGTCACCACTTAGTATTTATTTTATTATCTCTTCTCGCCATGTGTGGAATTTATTATTTTTTCGGCTGATTGTTAATTATTAAATGTTATATACCAACTTTTGATGTGGCCTGCTAGTTTTAACCTAGCTATTCTTGTGGTCAGAAAAAGTGGTTATAACATTACTGAAAAGCAGCACTGTTAATGCTTTCAGGGATTGGTAGTCCGTTCGAATTTACGCTTTTCTACTTATTGTGTTTGTATATGCACTGAGATAATTTTTAAAAACGTTAATTGGGTAGTGCGGGATTAGCGTCTGGTTTATAAAATTAAATTTGCGTTGCGTTTTATCATTTTTCATGTGATAAAAAATTAAAAATCAGTCAAAAATAAAGATTTTATTACCATCTTGTTTGTTAATTTATTTAACGAGGATGTACGGTGTAAATCTGTTTTGTCTTGTTTTTATAAATTGTTGGCAGTGTATTTTTGACGAACGAAGTTGTGTTTATTTTAGTATGATTGCTCTAACTTTTCACTTCAATTTTATTCACTTTACCCAATCTAAATTGTTATCTATTTTTTTATAAGTTGCGAATAGGGTTGATAAAAAAGGTACTGAAAATAAAGTATATTTTATTATCAACTTGGTTCAGTTATTGCTCGTAATAATACAGCAATATGATTGTTGTAGTTTTTGTGTGTTTTATGCACTATGGTGGTGCGAAAAACATACAGATGCACTGTCATAATGCGTAAATATAGGTTTGGTTTACTAGATTCAAACTTGATGTTTTAGTAAGCAAGTTTAGAAACCTGAAACGCACAGCTTCCGCTGAATGAGTCGTTGAATGCGGTACTGTGGCAAGGATTAATTTACCAATTGGTTGAATTGGAGCCCACTATGCTAAGTAAACGTTTTTTTAAAACTAAAGACGAAACAGAAGTTACCTTTGAATTTCAACACCCTGATGCTGATGATGTGCAATTAGTTGCAGAGTTCACAGATTGGCAGCCAGTGCCAATGAAGTTTAATAAAAAAGAACAAGTATTCAAATGCAAGCAGCGCTTACCGCTTGATCAAGAATTTCACTTCCGTTACTTAATCAATGGCGAAACATGGGACAATGACCACCAAGCAGATGGTTATATTCCTAACGGTTTTGGTACTGATAACAGCATTGTTAATACCCAACGCGCTTAGGTATTTTGATGCAGTCACTTTCGCAGTTATATTACCTGCATGGCATAGGCTATGAATATACTAAATACACTGGTGAGCATGTTATTTTCGATGAAAGTACACGCATGCAGGCACTTAGTTGTTGTGGTGTAGATACTCAGGATACTGATGCAATTAACCAACTTAATTTTGCATTGGATGCAGGTACATGGCTGAATTTGTTGCCTCATACAAGCATTATTGAGGCACACCACCCAATTTTGAAAGTACGCGTTGATGAGCGTTTATTATCACGCTCATGTACTCTAAGCGTGCCTTCGCTTGATATTCATTTTACTTGTGAAAACTTACAAGGTTTAGCTATTCTTGGTGATTATGGTCTAAACGGTATTCGTTATCTTGAACTTGCATTGCCAGTTCCTGAAATGCCAATTGGTTATCATGATGCACTCATTACTGTGGCAGATCAGCAATCTCACAGTCAGCTTTGGATCACACCTAAAGAAAGCTTCTCTATTGATGACAAAAAGCGTTTGGGCTTATCCATTCAGCTTTATAGCTTATGCAATGAAGAGGGGTTAGGAATTGGTGACTTCGCTGACTTAACAAAGCTTATTAAAGCAGCCGCGACTAAAAACATGGATTATGTGTTGCTTAATCCACTGCATTTACTGTTTGAACACAGCCCAGAGAGGGCGAGTCCCTATAGTCCAAATAGCCGAGCGTTATTGAACCCGCTGTATATTGCAGTGTCATTATGCGAAGACGCCAAAAATAATAATGCACTTATTAAATTGTTAGCGGATAAACCGCAAACCGATGCGACTTACATTGATTATACATCAGTTAGTGACTTTAAATATCAAGTGTTTAGCTGTTTATATCAACACTTTTGTGAATTTGGCTCAGCAGAGCGAAAACAGCAGTTCACTCGTTTTTGTGAAACCCATAAACACAGTCTTGCAACTATGTTGGTTGGGGACCGTGATTATGCTAGCTATTTACAATGGCAAGCTCACCTTCAATTAAATATCTGCCAGCAAGCTGCCCGTGACAGTGGTATGGCAATTGGTCTTATTAATGACTTAGCCGTTGGCTGTGCAGGTGATGGTAGTGAGTTCAAGAGCCAAAATGAATTATTTGCCGAAAATGCACATGTTGGAGCTCCGCCAGACCCTTGGGCTGAACATGGTCAGAATTGGGGCTTACCGGCACTTAATCCACAAAAGTTAAGTAAAGACAATTTTGCTTTTTATCGCTCACTTATCCGCGCCAATATGGAAGATGTTGGTGGTCTTAGAATTGACCACGTTATGGCGATACGCCGACTTTGGTGGTGTTTTGAAAATAACTCCCAGCAAGATGGTTGTTATGTCTATTATCCCTTTGAACAACTATTAGCAATTCTAAAGATTGAATCTCACCTCAATCAATGTGTGGTGATTGGCGAAGATTTAGGTGTTGTACCTAATGAAGTGCGTGAAGCACTAAAAGCAAGTGCAATCTATTCAAACGGGTTGTTTTACTTTGAAAAGGACCACCAAGGTGAGTTTTTAGCGGCTGAGCATTTTGCTCCTCATAGTCTTTTAATGATAGCCAACCATGACGTACCACCATTTAAAGGCTGGTGGATTGGCCATGATATTACGATTAAACAACAATGTGGTTTGCTTGATGATGAGCAAACTCGGGCTCAATTCGATGCGAGAAACATTGAAAAGCATCGTATGCTTAATTTTATCGCACGAGAGTCAAATCAGCATTTATCGTTAGAAACAGATGCCTTTACGGTTTATGAAGCGTTGGCATCCTCATTAGCGGCAGCACCAGCAAAGCTATTTACTATTCAAATAGATGACTTAGATCAGCAAATACTGCCTGTAAATATCCCCGGTACTGATAAAGAGTACCCAAATTGGCGGCGTTTATTGTCGCGTCCAGCGGCGCAGATTATCGAAGCGCAACAGTCATTCTTAGCCAATTTAATTTCGATAAGGAATCAATAATGCGAAGTCGTGTTCGTCAAGAGCAAAGTGCACAACCTGTTATTTATCAAAAACAAATCGATGCATTAGCCAGTGGTTGTTTTAGAGATCCTTTCAGCTTTCTTGGGGCGCATAAAAGTGGCCCTACAAGCTATGAAATTCGTTGCTTTTTGCCTGGCGCAAGCAGTGTTTCGATTCTGCTTGGCACAGAAAAAATCGTTGCGCAGCAACAAGGTGATAGTCATTTATTTATCGCAAATATCAAATCAAAAACTAAGCCTGACTACCAGCTAGATGTTAGCTATAGCAATGAATTTACTCATCAACAATACGATGAGTACAGCTTTGAAAGCAGCTTAGATGAACAGGCAATGTATCTGTTTAATGAAGGCAGTTTAGAGCATGCGTATCAACATTTTGGTGCACATTTTGTGACTCAACAAGGCGTTGATGGTGTTCGCTTTACAGTGTGGGCGCCGAATGCCAGTAGTGTATCGGTTATTGGTGAATTTAACTATTGGCAGCGTAATCGTCATTTTATGCGTTTTCATCCTGCCAGTGGGGTATGGGAGTTATTTATTCCTGGGCTTAAAGAGCATCAATGCTATAAATTTGCTATCACCACTCTAACAGGAGAAGTGCTTGATAAAGCCGATCCATTTGCGTTTAAGATGCAACAAGCACCGGGTACGGCGTCAGTGCTACAAAAGCTAAAAACAGGTATTCAGCTTTCTGAAAAGGCGTTAGCAAATCGTGCAAAACGAAACAGTATTGATGCGCCTGTTAGTATTTATGAAGTGCATGCGGGTTCTTGGCAAAGACGAGATGATGGCGAGCGCTATCTCACATGGCGTGAACTTGCTGATAATCTTATTCCTTACACAAAAGAGCTCGGTTTTACGCATCTACAATTAATGCCAATCAGCGAGTACCCATTTGATGGTTCTTGGGGTTATCAACCTGTTGGATTGTTTGCCCCGACCAGTCGCTATGGCAGCTTTGAAGATTTTGTTTACTTTGTCGAGCAATGTCACGAAGCCGATATTGGCCTTATTCTTGACTGGGTACCAGGTCATTTCCCAAGTGATCCCCATGGTTTACATCGTTTTGATGGCACCCATCTATACGAACATGCTGATATTAGGCAAGGTTTTCACCCTGATTGGAATACCTATATCTACAATTATGATCGCGCAGAGGTTCGTAGCTTCCTAATTGCGAATGCAATGTATTGGCTGCATGAATTTGGCATTGATGGTTTACGCGTTGATGCGGTTGCCTCAATGCTTTATCTAGACTATAGCCGTGAAGAAGGGCAGTGGGTTGCAAATCAATACGGTGGCAGAGAAAATTTAGGCGCCATTGAGTGCTTAAAACAAGTCAATATGCGCTGCTATGCAAAAAATCCGGGCATTATGATGGTGGCCGAAGAGTCAACAGCATGGCCTGGTGTTACGCGCCAAGTTGACCATGATGGTTTAGGTTTTGGTTATAAGTGGAACATGGGCTGGATGAACGACAGTTTGCATTATATGCAGCGCGATTCAATTTACCGTTCGCATCACCACCATGAAATGACGTTTTCAATGGTTTACGCCTACAGCGAGAACTACATTCTACCGCTTAGCCACGATGAAGTGGTGCATGGTAAAGGCTCATTAATTGAAAAAATGCCAGGGGATGACTGGCAAAAGTTTGCGAACTTACGTGCATATTATGCCTTTATGTGGGCACATCCAGGTAAAAAATTATTGTTTATGGGGGCAGAAATCGCCCAGCGTAAAGAGTGGAATCACGACCAATCGCTTGATTGGCATTTACTTGAACATATTAGCCACAGAGGCATGCAGCAAACGATTAAAGATTTAAATGCTGTATACACTAGCACGCCAGCTTTATACGAGCAGGATACAAGCCCTGCGGGTTTTGCGTGGCTTGATAGCAATAATGCTGAGCAAAGTATGTTTAGCTTTATTCGCTATGCAAAAAAAGCTGAAGACTTTGTGGTGGTGATCTGTAATTTAACGCCGCAGGTGTATCACGACTACGTGATTGGTGTGCCAAAAGCTGGTACCTATCAAGTTATTTTGAATACCGACAAAGAGGATTATTTTGGTTCCGGCGTTGAAGCAACTAATCATGCAGAGCAAATAATTGTAAGCCAAGCGAAAGAAAGTCATGGCTTTAATCAAAGTATTAGTATTTCTTTGCCTGGCCTTGCGACAATTTACCTTAAGAAGGTGAGCGATGAGTCATAGTGTCGAACTAGAAGTCGGTGTGAGCTCACCTTTAGGGGCGTCTGTTGTTGGTGAGGGCGTAAACTTTGCTGTGTACGCACCACAAGCACAGCATATGTCTCTGTGCTTATTTGATAGCAGCGGTCATTCAGAAATTCTTACCCTTGCGATGCATATGAACGAAGGTGGCATCTGGACACTGAAAGTGAGCCCTCTGAAAAGTGGCGCCTTGTATGGCTTTCGAGCTGATGGTGAGTACGCACCTGAAAAAGGACTATTTTTTAATAATCACAAATTGCTGTTAGACCCTTATGCCCGCGATTTGTATGGTGAGTTTACCTGGAGTGAACGTCACTATGGGCAAATGCCTGTAGGAAAGTTAAGTCAGGTTAATAATGCCATTGATATGCCAAAATCACGAGTCCGTGAACTGGCACCTTACACAGGTAAAAAACCGAATCACTGCTGGGGAAAAACGGTAATTTATGAGTGTCATGTGGTTGGTGCAACCTGCCGCCACCCTGAGATCCCAAAACCGTTACAAGGTAAGTTTTTAGGTTTAAGCCATCCTAGTTTTATAGAACATTTACGTACTATTGGTGTGACTTGCTTAGAGTTATTACCCGTTCATGCTTTTATCAGTGAGCAGTTTTTAACAGCCAAAGGCTTACAAAACTACTGGGGCTACAACACACTTAATTTCTTTACACCGCATAAAGAGTATCTGGTTAATGATGATATTAGCGAGTTTCAAGAAATGGTGGCGGCGCTTCACAAAGCAGATATCGAAGTAATACTCGATGTGGTTTATAACCACACAGCAGAGGCGGGCACAGATGGACCTATCTTGTCGCTACGTGGCTTAGACAATCTAGGTTACTACCGCACCGTTGCTGATAAACCCCAGCATTATATTAATGATACCGGCTGTGGTAACACCGTAAATATTGATTCGCCTCGCTCTTTACAGCTGGTACTTGATAGCTTGCGTTATTGGGTTGAAGTGATGGGAGTCGATGGCTTTCGTTTTGACTTAGCAACCATTTTAGCGCGTAACCCAAATGGCTTTAATCAGGCACATGCGTTTTTCCAAGCGATTAATCAAGACCCAGTACTAAGCCAAGTTAAACTGATTGCAGAACCGTGGGATATTGGCCCAGGTGGTTACCAATTAGGGGCTTTTCCTGCGCCTTGGCGTGAATGGAATGATAAGTATCGCGATACGATAAGACGCTTTTGGAAACAAGAGCAGGGCGTAATTGGCGAGCTTGCAAAACGTTTACATGGTTCGTTTGACTTGTTTGAGCACAACCTACGTGGGCCACTTAACAGTATTAACTTTATCACCAGTCATGATGGCTTCACGCTTGCTGATTTAGTCAGCTACGAGCATAAACACAACGAAGCTAATGGTGAGCAAAATCGTGATGGCCACGGTGGCAATCACTCATTCAATTGTGGTGTCGAAGGGTTTACCAACGATCCACAAGTGAGCAAATTACGCTTACAACAACAAAAAAATATGCTGTTAACTTTGTTACTTTCTAAAGGCGTGCCTATGCTTTCATTAGGAAGCGAAATGGCACACTCACAAGGCGGTAACAATAACGCCTATTGTCAAAACAATCGCACAAGCTGGCTTGCATGGAAAGACTCACAATTCAGTCATCCTCTAACTCGATTTATTGACGATGTTCTGCGCATTCGCAAGCAGTTCAGTATTTTTAAACATCGCTTTTTTGTTCACGATAATGACCCACGTTATGACGTAGCGTGGTTCACCGAATCAGGCTCCAATATGCAACAAGACGATTGGCATCAAGGTGATCGCCAAGTGTTGATATACAGCCTGACCGACAAGCATACAAATCAAGCTTTATTGATCATATTAAATGCAGGTGCAGAGCCGGTAACTTGCCAACTTCCGAGTTTAGAAAAAGGAAAGTGGCAGTTAGCACTGACCAGCATTCATCCTATGTCAACACAATTTGTTGATAAGGAACACCAGATTGCTGCAATGAGCAGCTGGGTTTTTACCGCCAATTCAGAGGATCTAAATCATGGCTAAAAATGCCGATCAAGTATGTATTGTAAAGGGCTGGCAGGATGCGCCTACAGTTGATGAAAGTACACTAGATGATGACTTATCACGCCATTTTTATTACACCCTTGGGCGTGACAAAGTGGGTAAATCACAGCTGTATTTATACCATGCATTAGCATTAACTATTCGTGACCGATTAGTTGCTCGTTGCCGTGTGACCAAACAGCAAATCCATGAACAAAAACGCCGTAAAACAGCTTACTTATCACTTGAGTTTTTAATGGGGCGTGCTCTTGGTAATGCGATTTTGAACTTAGACTTAGATGAGCAAGTCGCTAAAGCGTTACAAGAATACTGCACAGAGCTCGAGCAAGTTGCTGAGGCTGAGCATGATGCAGGCCTTGGTAATGGTGGTTTAGGGCGCTTAGCTGCATGCTTCTTAGATAGCTGTGCAAGCCTTGCATTACCTGTGGTTGGTTATGGTATTCGCTATGAATACGGCATGTTTAATCAAGCTATTGAAAATGGTCATCAAATTGAACAACCAGATAACTGGCTACGTGAGGGACACCCGTGGGAACTAAGTGCACCTGAGCAATCAAAGCGCGTAAAATTCTTTGGTCATGTTGAAAGTTATACTGATAAATATGGTCGTGAGCACCGTCAATGGCTAGATTCTCATGATGTTTTAGCTGTGCCTTATGATGTGCCAATTCCGGGTTACAAGAATGATATTGTAAATACCTTACGTTTATGGAAATCAGAAGCAACAGACGAATTTGATTTGAGTGAGTTCAATGCGGGTAGTTACTCAGAAGCAGTAGCGCGTAAAAACTTAGCTGAACAAATTACCATGGTTCTTTACCCGAATGACAGCAGTGAGAACGGTAAAGAACTGCGTTTACGTCAGCAGTACTTCTTATCATCAGCGAGCTTACAAGACATTATTGACACGTGGGTTAGCAAACATGGCGAAGACTTCTCTGATTTTGCTGATTACCATGTTTTTCAATTAAACGATACGCACCCTAGTATTGCTGTTGCTGAGCTTATGCGTATTTTGGTTGATGAGTATGAGCTTGATTGGCAAGAAGCCTGGTCTATCACGACTAAAACTATGGCTTATACAAACCACACTTTGCTTCCTGAAGCATTAGAGAAGTGGTCAGTATCTTTATTTGCTCGATTATTACCGCGTATTTTAGAAATAATCTACGAAATCAATGCACGTTTCCTCGCTGAAGTTGCGTTAGCATGGCCAGGTGATGTTGAAAAACAACGTGCGCTATCGCTTATAGAAGAAGGCCCTGAGCCACAAATTCGCATGGCGTATTTAGCGATTGTTGGTAGCTATTCGGTGAATGGTGTGGCTGCACTTCACACTGAGCTACTTAAAGCGGGCCTATTCAATGAGTTTTATCAGCTATGGCCAGAGAAGTTTAATAACAAAACCAATGGTGTAACACCTCGTCGTTGGTTAGCACATTGTAATCCTGAGTTGGCTAAACTGCTTAATCAACATATTGGTGATGAATGGGTTGCAGACTTTAGTAAAGTTAGTCAGGTACGTCGTTTATATGACGACCCTAAATTCCATAAACAATGGCAAGCTGTAAAACACAGCAATAAGCAACGCCTTGTTGAGTTAGTGAAAAACCGCTGTGGCGTAGAGTTTGATGCCGAAATGATGTTTGACGTGCAAGTGAAACGTATTCACGAATATAAGCGTCAGCTATTAAACGTATTGCACGTTATTCACCTTTACGACCGTATTCGCCAAGGCGATACAGCAAACATTGTTCCTCGTTGTGTGCTATTGGGCGGCAAAGCTGCACCAGGTTACTACATGGCGAAGAAAATTATTAAATTAATTAATAACGTAGCAGAAGTGATCAACAAAGATCCGCTTGCTAAACCGTATTTAAGAGTTGCTTTTTTACCTAATTACAACGTGACAGCAATGGAAACTATTTGCCCAGCGACGGATTTATCTGAGCAAATTTCTACAGCAGGTAAAGAAGCATCTGGCACAGGTAACATGAAGTTCATGATGAACGGCGCATTGACTATAGGTACGTTAGATGGCGCTAACATCGAAATTCGTGATGCTGTGGGTGCTGACAACTTCTTCTTATTTGGTGCACGTGCAGAGCAAATTGATGATATCAAAGCGCACTATAACCCTGAGCAGATTATTCACCAAACTGACAGCCTCTATAAAGTAATGCAATTACTTGAGAGCGGTCACTTCAATTTGTTTGAGCCTAATTTATTTGACGACATTATTGCGGCAATTAAGAGCCCGCACGATCCATGGTTAGTTGCTCATGATTTTGCCAGCTTTGTAGAAGCGCAAGAGCAAGTTGAACAAGCCTACTTAGACACTGCTCACTGGACCAAAATGAGTATTTTGAATACTGCAGCCAGTGGCATGTTTTCGAGCGATAGAACCATTAGTCAATACAGTGACGACATCTGGCATTTGGAGCCATTACTGGATACTAGTGCACAGCAAAACACACAGAAGAAAAGCAGCTAGCTTAAGACGGAGAGAGTTATGCCAAGTTATGCAAACCGATACATAAGTAGTTTAACCAGAGAAACGTATGCCCTAATTCTTGCCGGTGGTCGCGGCTCACGTTTACATGAATTAACTGACTGGCGTGCTAAACCAGCAGTCTATTTTGGTGGTAAACACCGAATAATCGACTTTCCATTGTCGAATTGTATTAATTCAGGTATTCGTCGAGTTGGTATTGCTACTCAATATAAGTCGCACTCGTTAATTCGTCACGTAAACCGTGCATGGGGTCACTTTAAGAAAGAATTGGGTGAATCTGTAGAGATTTTACCTGCATCTCAGCGATATGGTGACGAGTGGTATTGCGGTACAGCTGATGCGGTATTCCAAAATATGGATATCATCCGTCATGAACTGCCTAAGTATGTCATGATCCTCTCTGGTGACCACGTGTATTGTATGGACTACGGTGGTTTGTTGGCAAAACATGTTGAGACAGGTGCTGATATGACGGTTTGTTGTATTGAAGTACCTTGCGAAGAAGCTGCAGATACATTTGGTGTAATGACGGTTGATGAAAGTAATCGTGTCCGTCGTTTTGATGAAAAGCCTGCTGAGCCAACGTCTGTACCGGGTAAACCAGGAACCTGCTTAGCATCAATGGGTAACTATATTTTCAATACTGAGTTCTTATTTGAACAATTGAAAAAAGACGCAGAAACGGAAGGCTCAGGCCGTGATTTCGGTCACGATATCATCCCAGCTATCATCGAAGAGCATAACGTGTTTGCATATCCGTTTAGAGACTCTAACACAGATGGTCAACCATACTGGCGCGATGTGGGTACGCTTGATTCATTCTGGGAAGCTAACATGGAGCTGGTAATGCCAGAGCCTCAGCTTGACCTTTATGATCCAAAATGGCCAATCTGGACTTATCAGGAGCAGTTACCACCTGCTAAGTTTATTTTTGATGATGATGACAGACGTGGAATGGCTGTTGATTCAACAGTTTCGGGTGGCTGTATTATCTCTGGCTCTAAAGTTAAAAAGTCACTGCTGTTCTCGAATGTATATGTTCACTCATTCTGTGAAATTGAAGAGTCTGTGATTTTACCTGGTGCGAAAATACAGCGAAATTGCCGAATTAGGCGTGCTATTATTGACCGTAATTGTGAGATCCCAGCAGGTCTAGAAATTGGCTACGATCACAAAGCTGACAAAGAAAATGGCTTTAGAGTCTCGAAAAAAGGGATTGTGTTGGTAACTCGTGATATGTTGAATGAACTTGCAAAAAAGTTAAAACAACAAGAGCAAGATAATAAACGACTTGCTTAAGCAATCGCGTTAAATGAAAAAGGGAGGGCATGTCCCTCCCTTATTTATATTTGAATAATACCAATTCGCTTAATTAAGTATTATTGCTGATTGGTATAACAGTTTTATGGAGTACTGCAAAGCATGCATGTATTGATGGTAGCTGCAGAGAATGATGCATTACCGAATGCAAAAGTCGGTGGTGTAGCGGATGTTGTTAGAGATTGTCCTAAAGCTTTAGTTGAAAAAGGCCTTAGTGTTGATGTGGTGATCCCTGATTATGGCTTTGATTATTTGGAGCGTCATCACATAGGTGTTGTGCATGTGCCATTTGCAGGTCAAATGCAAAAACTGGATGTGTGGAAGCTCGCTAAAAGTGATGAAGGTGTAACGCAACTGCTTATATCTCATTGGGAATTTAGCCGCCATAATGGTGCTGTTTATTGTAATGATGAACCAGGCCGCCCGTTTGCAACCGATGCAAGTAAGTTTGCTCTTTTCAACGCTGCAGTTTGCGAGGCTTTATTACAAGGGCTTATCCGCACGCCGGATGTTGTGCATTTACATGATTGGCACAGTGCTTGTGTTGCTCTATTACTTAAAACAGATAGCCGCTATAAAAAACTATCGCACTTATTTTTAGCTTACACAGTACATAACCTTGCATTGCAAGGGATACGCCCTTTCAAAGGCGATAGCTCAAGCCTAGAAGCCTGGTTCCCAAGTCTAGGTTATAACGGCGAAAGGTTATGCGATCCGCGTTATTTTGATTGTTTTAACCCAATGCGCAGCGCAATTAATCTAGTGGATAAAGTTCATCTTGTATCGCCAACTTATTGCCAAGAAGTATTGCGCCCTAGTGATGCAGAAAAAGGCTTCTTTGGTGGTGAGGGGCTTGAAGCTGACCTACAAGCTGCTTATGAACAAGGCCGCGTAGTGGGCATTCTTAATGGTTGCGAATACCCTGGAATGAAGCTTGAGGACATTAGTTTAGCGAGCCTTTATCAACATGCCGAAAATGCATTATTTCAATGGATGGCAAAAAGTCCTGTTTTAGATTCAAGCTATTACATAGCGCATCAACGCTTACTTAAATTTAAAACTCAGCCGTTTTCAGGGCCATTAGTAACCAGTGTGGGCCGTTTAACGGACCAAAAAGCACTGTTACTTCGCCAGCCTTTTGATAAAGGACTGGTGTTAGATGAGTTGTGTCAGCGCTTAAAACAACATAACGGCTATATGATTATTTTAGGCTCAGGGGATGCTGAACTTGAGCAAATTATGACATCGGTTATGGCTCGCCAAGAAAACCTGCTATTTTTAAAAGGGTACGCACATTTTGTTGGCGAATACATGTATCACTTAGGCGATTTATTTTTAATGCCAAGTTCGTTTGAGCCATGTGGTATCAGTCAGATGTTAGCAATGCGAGCAGGTCAGCCATGTTTAGTCCACGGTGTTGGCGGTTTGCGTGATACGGTAGAGCATCATGTGAGTGGTTTTAGTTTCCAAGGTGAGAGTTTAGCATCACAAAGCTACGAACTTGTTACTAGTTTTAGCGATGCGCTTGAGCTTAAAAAATCACAACCAGAACAATGGTGTGCAATTTGTGAACAGGCTAAAAATGCCCGTTTTACGTGGCAATCCGTTGCAGAAGGCTATTTATCAGGCTTATATCAATAAAAAATGCGTGATTCATGGTAATTAAGTGACTTTTTTGTCAATTTCAGCTATTAATTACTTAGTGTGAGATAAAATATAAAAAGTAGGTAAAGTGGCTATATTTGTTGCTAGGCAAGCGGTCTTTAATCGTCGTCAACAAGTTGTCGCCTATGAGCTACTATTTAGAGATAGTTTAAAAAATAGTTTTCCTGATGTGTCAGAGAGTACGGCAACGGCTCGGCTGATTATGGAAAACCAGCTCAATTTAGGTACCCGTCATATTACGTCGGGCAAAAAAGCATTAATTAATATAGGTCCAGAGTCTTTGAAGCTGGACCTTTGTGCGTTTTTGCCAACTCAAGATGTGGTGATTGAGTTACTCGAAACTATGGAACCTACCGACGAAAATTACGAATATTGTCGCGAGCTTTTTCACAACAACTACAAGTTGGCACTGGATGATTTTGTTTACCAACCTGAGTGGGATCGCTTTTTAAAACTTATTCGTCTTATCAAGTTTGATGTTCAGCAAACACCCTTTGAAGAAATTGCCCCTGTTGTAAATAAGCTTAAAAAACATAAAAAAATAAAGCTTTTGGCAGAAAAGCTTGAAACAGCCGATGATTACGACAAAGCCTATAAAATGGGCTTTGATTTCTTTCAAGGTTATTTCTTTGCTAAACCCAAAATGATTCAGCATCGCGATATTGATTACAACTACGCGCTGGTATTATCAATTTATGCTGAAGTCATGCGCCCAGATCCAAATATAAGTGAAATTGCGGGCTTGTTCTCGTTAGATACCGCACTTGCTTATAAATTGCTGCGCTTAATTAATAGCGGCGTGTTTCCTATTAAAAGCAAAATTGGCTCTCTAAAACAAGCGCTTGTATATTTAGGCCATGAACGACTGAAAAAGTTTGTTAGCCTAATTATTACTGCCCACAGTGCCCAGTCAAAACCAGCCGAGCTTACTCGGCTTTGTGTTGTTAGAGCGCGCTTTTGCGAATTAATAGCGCAGCGTGTTGCTAAGCAACAAACAGGTGAGGCATTTTTAACGGGACTGTTTTCGTTGCTCGATGCCATATTAGATCAGCCAATGGAAAAGCTATTGGATCGATTGCCGTTTCCTGACGAAATTCATGCTGCTCTCATGCAAGAAAAAAATATCCTCTATTACATACTAGAAACCGTCAAAGCTTACGAAACTGGCAGTTGGTGGGCACTTGAACAGGCTGTTGCCTATTTAAGTATTGAAAGTGCTGACCTTCCCAAGATATACGAAAATGCGGTAAATTGGAGCGATAGCTGCAGACAGAACCTATAAGGGATTTATGCGCAATATAAATATGGATGTTTTACGGGGTATTGCAGTACTCGGCTTGATGTTTATGAACATCTACACTTTTGCTGTGTTCGAGTACGATTATACCCCAAGTGCTACGCCACCACTTTCAGATTCACTAATATACATTTTTAATACTGCTTTTATTGATGGGCGCTTTAGGAGCCTTTTTTGCTTGTTATTTGGTGCCTCTTTAGTTATTCAATGGCAGCTTTGGCAAAGCGTCGAGAAGCAACATAAGCGACTAAAAGTTTTGGCTTTTATAGGCCTTGCCCATGGTTTTTTATTGTGGGCTGGCGATATTTTGTTTATTTATTCTTGTGCAGGCTGGTTAACGCTTAAATTTAGCCAGCAAGATGACGAAAAAATACTGCGTATGGGCATGCTGTTTTTACTTCTTGGTGCCTTCATTTCATTTTTACTCTCCTTTATAGAGCCAGAGTTTAGCCCTGTAACGAGAAGCTCTGAGAGTTTTTTAATGGCATATGACGCGGCTTATTCTTCTTATTTTGCAGGATTCGTCAGTAACTTTTTGATTTTTATAATAATGCTTATTGCTGTGCCACTCATCACAATGTGGATGGCTGCAGGGTTAATGCTGGTGGGCGTTTATTTATATAAACAAGGGGTATTTGTTCAAGGTTTAACACACTCTCAGCTTAAGTTGATTACTGCTGCAGCGATAAGTTTTACGGCCCTAAGGTTGATGATAGAGCCTGACCAAAGTGTATTCATGTACGCGATTGCTGAACCGATTAATTGGCTTGCTGCTTTAGCTATGGCCATTTGTTATTGCCACATCATTGTGAAAATAGTTAAAAATTCCCCCAGTAACTGGTTGCTGTTACAGCAAGCCGGTCGCATGTCATTAACGCTATATCTAATGCAAACAGTGATTTTTATCCTGTTTTTTAAAGTCGCATATCCAACCGCAGCACTTAATTTTGATCGCATAGATTATTGGTTGGTTATTGCTATTGTGCTTGTTTTTCAATTGTTTTTTTGTAAAGTGTATAGTCAGTACTTTACAAATGGTCCGTGTGAATTAATTTGGCGGAAATTGTCTAGATAATTCCTCGTATACTACAATCAAAGAAAAACAAAGCGGAGTGGTAATGCGAGTTTGCTTGTTGGTTTTTACATTGCTTTGCTGTTCACCACTTTATGCTGGCGAGCAATTCTCTGTGCTGTTAGTTAATCCCTCAGTTAAAAGCGATGTATTTTGGCAAAAAGTCACTGATGTGATGCAGGTTGCTGCCAAGCAAAATAATGTTTCTCTCACAACAATTTATGGTGGTGGAAATCGCCACATTCAATTAGCCGAACTCAAACAATACCTGCAATATAAGCCCAAACCTGATTACGCAATTTTAATCAATTACCCAGGTGGTGCAGAGCAGTCAATGAGCTTGCTTGAACAACATAAAGTGAATTTTATCACCCTTGAAGAAACGATTGTTGGCGTAGAGCGTGACGAAGTGGGTAAACCCCGTCAGCGCTTTAAGTATTGGTTAGGTGAAGTATTTCACGATAACTTCAAAGCGGGTGAGCAACTTGGCAAAGCCTTACTTGATGAGGCGATAAATACAAAGCAAACACCTCACTTTGTTGCTATCAATGGCCATTATGGCACTGAATCTGACACCCGTAGTGACGGCCTTGTCCATTATTTACGAAAACAAGATGTTGAGCTTGAGCAAGTTGTGTATGCCAGTTGGAATAAGCAAGAAGCCGAGAATAAAGTGAGCCGATTATTACAACGATACCCAGATACGAATGTGATTTGGTGTGCGTCTGATTTAATGGCGCAAGGTGCCCTAGAAGCAGTAAAAGGTAAAAAAGATAAAGCCTATTTCATTGGTGGCATTGATTGGCTTGATGATAATTTAGACTTAATAGAACAACAAAAACTCACAGCCAGTGTTGGCGGGCATTTTATGATGGGAGCATGGGCTTTAATTAGCGTGGTCGATCATCATAATGGGAACCCTTATTGGCAAAATCACGATGAGATTAAGTTTCAGCTTGGGGTGATAACAAAGCACAATATTCAAAGTTATAGCTGGCTAAGAAACATCAAAGATTGGTCGGTTATCCCTTTTGAAACCTTCTTACTGCAAAACAGCAAAAGCACTGAGTACGCCTTCGATTTTGATACGCTACATAGTTTATTGAGCGAAAAGCCCAAAAACGCAGCGCAACACTAAAAGTGTAGTGAAAGAGCCTAGATTCTACCTAGCTTGGTAAAGGCTTCTGGTATAAACTAGCGGCTTTAAAATCCAGACAGAAGTGTGCCATGACAGAGTTAAAGCGATTAAATAAATTTATCAGTGAAACAGGTTTTTGTTCACGCCGTGAGGCAGATAAATATATTGAAGAAGGTCGTGTTACTGTTAACGGCAGCTTGCCTGAAATGGGCGTAAAAGTTAGTGAAGCCGATGATGTACTTATTGATGGCAAACCTTTAAAAGCAAAGCCTAAGCTGGTTTATATTGCCTATAACAAACCTGTTGGTATTACATGTACGACTGAGCGAAAAATCCAAAGCAATATTGTTAAAGCCGTTAATTACCCAGAGCGTATTTTCCCAATCGGACGCTTGGATAGACCTTCAGAAGGCTTAATTTTCTTAACTAACGAAGGCGACATCGTTAATAAAATTCTTCGCGCTGGTAATAATCATGAAAAAGAATACGTAGTGACGGTTGATAAGCCACTTAATCGCCAGTTCGTGAATAAGATGGCAAACGGTATTCCTATCCTAGATACCGTTACTAAAAAATGTAAGGTTAAACAAACAGGCCCGCAGCAATTTACTATAGTGCTAACACAAGGCTTAAACCGCCAAATTCGCCGCATGTGTGAATATTTAGGTTATGAAGTGGTGACTCTTAAACGCACACGTATCATGAACGTTACCCTAAAAGGTTTAAAAGTAGGGCAGTGGCGTCATTTAACCGAGCAAGAAATGGCAGAGATCAATAACTCAATTGCCGACTCAGGTAAAACAGAAGAGCGCTCAATTGATGAAAACAAACAGCCAACGCAAGCTCGTGCTAAGCAAAAACCACGCAATGAAGAAGAAAAAAAGCGCGATTTTTCTAAATACGTGAAAAAAGCACGTAATGATGCCAAACAAGGTCAATCAAGAGCAAAGGCTGGCAATTCGCACTCAGCAAAACCAAATCAAACGAAACGTAGCAGCACCAAACGCACAGGTACATTAAGCCTGAAAAAGTAAGCTTGAGCTTTTAAAATGTAGTGTTTGAATAGCTTTTTAAGCTGTGGCAGTTTTAGTTACCAGTCATTCTAATTAAGAAAAAGCCCTAACAGTTTGCTGTTAGGGCTTTTGGTTGAGAGCCAATCTGTATTAATTAGCGTGACGCTGTTTAGGTACTTTGATCTTAAACAGCATGGTATAGAGCACAGGCACAACAATTAGTGTCAGCACTGTCGCAAAACCAAGACCAAACATAATGGTTACCGCCATAGACTGGAAGAACACGTCAAATAGCAGTGGGATCATGCCTAAAATGGTGGTAATTGCAGCCATCGCTACAGGGCGAACACGGCTTACACCTGAGTCGAATACTGCTTTGTAAGGGTCTTTACCACTATCGAGTTCAAGATTAATTTGATCAACTAATACAATGCCGTTTTTGATGAGCATACCGCTTAAGCTCAGTAAGCCAAGCAGTGCCATAAAGCTAAATGCTGCATTCATTAGTAATAAACCAGCTGATACACCCACAATGGCTAGTGGCACTGTTGCCCAAATCACTAAAGGCTTTTTAACTGAATTGAACAGTAACACTGTGATTGCGAACATGGCTAAGTAACCAAGAGGTAATGAACCGAAAATAGCTTTTTGCGCATCTGTTGACGATTCATATTCGCCGCCCCATTGCAATTCATAACCACGTGGTAGTTCAATAGCTTCAATGTCTTTGCGAACACGTGCAAAGAGCTTCGCTGGAGTTTCATCGCCAATGACATCGTGGTCGGCCATTACAGTGATGGTACGCTTACGATCACGTCGCATGATCAAGCTGTCTTCCCACTCAACAACAAAGTCGTCAACCACTTGTGTCACCGGTACAAACACACCTAACACTGGGCTGTAAATTTGTAAGTCTCGCAGGCTTTCAACGTTTAAGCGCTCTTCAGCAGGCGATCGAGCAATAATTGGCAGCATTTGTGTGCCGTCTTTATAAACGCCCACTTGTTTACCCGATAAGCTAGTTAACAGCAGCTGATCAAGGTCAGATTTGGCAATTCCTAAACGACGGGCTTTTTGCTCGTTAAATTGCGGACGAATTAACTTTGAGCGAGCACGCCAATCGTCACGAATATTAAATGCTCCCGCATCTTGATGCAGAATATCTTTCGCCTCTTTTGCTAACTGGCGAAGTACAACAGGATCTGCACCAGAAAAACGCGCTTCAATTTTTGCATCTGTTGATGGGCCAATTTCCATACGTTTAACTTTAAGCTGAGCATCAAGTACATGTTCGTGTTGGTAATCGCGTACTTTTTTGATCATGGTTGTAACAGCTTCGCGGTCTTTTACTCGAATAATCAATTGCCCATAAGCTGGGTATGATTTTTCAGGTGCGTAAGTCAGCATGAAACGCGGTGCACCTTGACCAACCGTTGTGGTTATTTCTTCAACCAGTGGGTCGGCTTGTAAGAATTTTTCGAGTTTTGCAACACCATCCATAGTGGTATGAATATCAGCGCCTTGCGTATGCCAATAATCAACATAAAACATAGGAGTATTCGATGCAGGAAAGAACGACTGCTTGATAAATTTAAAGCCATAAACTGAGCTAACAAGCAGGATCACCATCAGCAGTAGCGTAGTTTTACGGTACCGCATTGCTGTATGCAATACGCCTTTATAAACATTAAAAATAACACCTTGATAAGGGTCTTCATCGTGATGTGGCTGTTTTTCAGTGGCTTGTTTAAACATTAAATCAGCGAAGAAAGGCGTTAAAGTAATGGCTGTGATCCAGCTTAGTAACAATGAAATAAATAACACCCAGAACAAGCTGCCAGCAAACTCACCACTGGCATCTGAACTCAAGCCAATCGGCGCAAAGGCAGTAATTGCGATAACCGTAGCCCCCAGTAATGGCCACTTGGTTTGATTAACAATATTAGTTGCAGCTTGCAGTTTTGTTTGTCCGCGCTTGAGGTTTATTAATATGCCTTCGGTTACCACAATGGCATTATCTACCAGCATCCCTAAAGCAATGATTAAAGCACCAAGCGAAATTCGTTGTAAATCAATGGCAAATAACTTCATGAAAATGAAGGTACCTAGTACGGTCAGTAGGAGTATTACACCAATCAATACGCCGCTCTTAAAGCCCATAAAGACTAAAAGCACGATAATAACAATGGCAACGGCTTCAAGTAGGCTGATAATAAAGCCACTTACTGACTTTTCAACTTCGGCAGGTTGGTTATAAACGCTGTTTATTTCCATACCATGTGGTCGTTGATATTCCAGTGACGCTAAATGGGCATCAATATTTGCGCCTACATCAACAACGTTAACGCCTGTGCTAAACGATACGCCTACCAGTAATGCTTGCTGTTGGTTATAGCGAATAATATTGTTAGGGACTTCGGCGTACTCACGAAAAACGGTAGCAACATCACCTAAGTAAATAAGCTCATTTTCACCTGGCTTAGAAATAAGTAAGTTTTCGAGCTCTTTTACGTCTTTAAATTCACCAGTTGGGTGTAAGCGAATTGATTCATCGCCAACGCGGACTTTACCTGCGTTCGACACGCTATTTTGAGTTTGTAAAAGCTGATAAATTCGATTAGGCGAAATACCTAACTGGGCCAGTTTGCGGGTTGAAATCTCGACCATGACTTGTGCTTGTTGCTCGCCACCCACGGTTACTTTACTAACGCCATCAACCAAAACAAGCTCACGTTTTAAATAATCAACGTAATCTTTTAGCTCATCGTAAGAATAACCATCGCCAGTGACTGCATACATCACTCCGTATACATCACCAAAGTCATCCATAATCTTGCTTGGATAAACACCAGAGGGCATCGACGATGCCTGATCATTGATTTTGCGACGCAACTCATCCCATATTTGGCGTAAGTCTTGTTTACGATAATTGCTTTTCATCTCAACGGTAATTTGCGATTTACCCGGTGATGAAATACTGGTTACGTAATCAACATACGGCAGCTGTTGAATTGCATTTTCAATAGGGAAGGTGACTTCTTCTTCAACCTGCTGTGGTGACGCGCCAGGATAAAGGGTGATCACCATGGCTTTTTTTAGGGTGAATTCAGGGTCTTCTAGTTGTCCTAAGCCAAAGTAAGCGACCGTTCCACCAATCAGTAAAAACAGCGCGAACATCCAGCTAATGACTTTTCTTTCAATAGCGAGTGCAGCAAAGCTCATTATAAGCCTCGCTCTTTTTGCCATGGACGCACTTTCATGCCTTCTTCTAAAAAGTGCACGCCAGCAGCCACAACGATTTGGCCTTCTTTAATACCTGAGAGTACTTCAATGCCATCACGGTGTAATTGGCCAACTTCAACAGCTTGTTTGTGCACTAAACCGGTGTTTTCGTCATAAAGCCACACATAGCTGTTATCGTTTTCAGACTCAGTAGGCTCAGAGAATACCGCCTCAACTGGCAGTAGTGTATAAGGTGACTGTGAGCTGGTGATTTTGCTTAAATCTATATCAACGCGGCCAGTCATACCGGCAAGTAGATTAAAATCTTCTGGCACAGGTAAAGAAAACACAACTTTATACGTTAAAGTAATTGGGTCGGCTTGGGTATCAAACTCTTTGACCGTTAATTGATATGACTTGTTTGGGTAACCATCAAATACAACATCAGGTTGGTAGTGAACGTCTTTATCGATGCGTGCAATGAGTTTTTCGGGTACTTGAATAACCACGTCCATTAGGTCGCGGGTTTCAAGGCGAAGGATATTTTGTTTTGCTTGAATGTTTTCAAAGTTTTTCACAAATACCTTTGCTACAGTACCGGCGAACGGCGCGCGTAATTCGCTATTATCGAGGTTGGTTTTGGCAATTTTTAGCGCTGACTCAGCAACCTGTTTATTGGCAAGGGCTTGGTCTAACTCAGATTGACTGGCAATAGAGCGGTTAAAAAGCTTTTGCACACGCTCAAGTTGAGACGCAGCAAGTTCAAAGCGTGCTTTACGTTCTTCGTACTGCAGTTGAAAATCTTCAGGATCCAGTTTTGCTAAAAGCTCTCCCTTTTCAACGTGTTGGCCCGCAAGTGCAGGGAACTCAAGTAACTCACCATTTACTCTAAAAGCGAGATAAGAACCTTGGTTAGCAACCACTTCAGCAGGAAAGCTGCGAATGCTTTGCTCTGAATTATTGCCAATATTAAAAAGTTTAACAGGACGTACTACCGGCTCTGCTTCACCTTGCTGTGCTTGCTCTGAACATGCCGCAAGAAGCAAAAACATGCTGCTCATTAACGCGGCGGTTGCCAATCTCATTGTCTTCTCCATAGATAAGAAAGCATAAATTTGCTGCAGGATACGCTGCAAAGATATAAAATAAAAATTATTAAATTTTAGAAACAGCATAAGTTTTATTTATATAGTTTGCCATTAATGAATTTAAATCAATTAATCATTCTAGATGCTATTGTGCAAAGCTCTAGTTTGAGCCAAGCCGCACTTAAATTGCATAAGACTCAACCTGCGCTCACGTTAGCTATTAAGAAGCTAGAATCAGAGCTAGGGTTTGAGCTACTAGACCGAAGCCAATACAGGTTGCATTTAACTGAGAAGGGCCGTATTTTTTATCGTGAGGCCAAGCAATTACTTAATGCAAACAGTGAGTTAAGCTCACTTGCAAAAGAGCTGGCACTAGGTAATGAAGCCAATTATAAAATTTGTTACGAGCAACTTTGCCATCAAAATAGTTATAACCAAGTGATCAGCCAAACCTTCAAACGTTTTGCTAGTACTGAGTTTAGTATTTCTTCAGGTAAGCGCTTTGTATCTCTAGAGCAGGTTAATAGTCATCAGGCTGATTTAGGAATTGGCCCTTGGTTTGATTTGTTTCATGCAACAGGAGACCTTGAAAGTTTACCGATTGGTAAATTTGATATAGGTATAGTTAGTGCGCCTGATGTAGTGCCAAGTGAAATCAGTTTTGCAGATATTCAAAATTACCCGTGTTTAGCCATGTTTGAAAGTGACTTGAGTTTTGACAGTGATAGGCTTTCTTATACGCTAGGCTCTGCGTTAATGAAAATTGACGATATAACCAGTGTTAAGTCGTTTTTGCTCTCTGGTGCGGGCTGGGCAATGATCAGTTTGCAACATTGCCAAGCGGAAATCGATGCTGGTTTATTACAACAAATTAAAATTATCGATCGTGAACACCAGTTTGGCGCAGAAATTCGAGTTTTTAGACAGCACTCAGTTCATCATGGCCCTGTTGCAAGAGCTATTTGGCAAGATTTTAGCGAGGTCAGTAAACAGTATTTGGAGTCGAGTCGTGCAGCAGGCAACTAAAGAAGATTTAATTTATACCATTATTTGCACCATTCCTGAGGGGAAAGTTGCCAGTTATGGGCAAGTAGCAAAGCTTGCGGGATACCCTAATAACTCAAGGTTAGTGGGGCGGTTATTAAAAGTGATGCCCGAGGGATCAAGCATTCCATGGCACCGGGTGGTTAATAGCCAAGGTAAAATATCGTTTCCAGAAGGCAGCAATAAACACCTTGAGCAACGACAAAAACTACTCAGTGAAGGTGTTACTTTTAATAAGGATAAAATTAATATGCGCCTGCATCAATGGGACTAATAAACATACAAACTAATTGATAAGTAGTGACAAACACATCCAACTAGCACAAATACATGCCAAATTGCATGGCTGTAATGGCGGGTTTTAGCGCTGTAAAATACAGTGCCTAAACTGTAGGCAATCCCGCCAGCTAGCAGCCACCATAAAGCGCTTAAATCAAGGTTCAAATAAAGTGGATAAACAAGTGCTAATGCAAACCAGCCCATTAATAAATAGGTAGCGAGCGAGACTTTTTTATTCGTGTTTTTGACCAGTAATTTATATGCAACACCACCAAGCGCTAAAGACCAAATAAACACTAAAGCAGCAATTGCCCAAGCCCCAGATAACGAAATAACCAAATAAGGCGTGTAGGTACCTGCAATAAGCAAGTAAATCGCACAGTGGTCACATTTTTTATAAATGGCTCGTATACGCTCTCTGGTACTGGCGTGATATAAGGTCGAGGCTAAAAATAATACCAGTAGGCTTGAGCCATACACTATGGCACTTACCGTAGCTGACATAGCTTTAGATTGTGAAACTAAGTCCCACAGTACATATACCGCAAACAGGACTCCCATGCCGTGAGTAAGCACGTTAAGTTGTTCTTCTTGGCGTGAATAAGGGAGTTGCTCTGTCATATCTATCTACTAAAAATGAGTGAATAAAACAGTTTCAGTGTACAAGTGTGCGCTGAAATTGGCAATGCTTATTTTTTCACTAAATGTTGGTCAAAACATTTAAATCCATTGGTTTTATTAACCAACCCTGAATAAGGTTAAAAAACCAATCAACAATTAAAATATTAAAAATCAATAATTTAAAATTTATTTTCAGGGTGGCACAACCTTTGATTAAGTAATTACGACTAATTACTTAAAGAGACAAGGAATACCACTATGAATAACTCACTTAAATTAACTACTGCTGCGTTACTTGTATTAGGGTCAACTCAAGCAAGTGCTACTGACTTTGAATTAGATATCAGCAACACAATTACACAATCTGTTAAAAGCTATGTTCAACAAGCGAGTAACGAGCTGAAGGAAAGCGTAATGAATAGCATTGAGTTTGATGCTCAAAAGTTACTAGATACTTACATGAGTGAAGATGCAATTGCTTCGAAAGAAGAAGAGTTAAAAGTTGCTCAAGCTCCTAAAGCAACAAACAAGCAGTAAGGAAACAAGACAATGAGTAGTGAAATCAGCTTATTTTTACTTATGGTTGCACCGGTTTTGAGTTTACTCAGTGCATATGCATCTATCGAATTATTTCGTAACGTTGCACAATGGTTCAACTTCTAAGGTACAAAGTAGATATTAAGATTTCATGAAATATTGATCGGCGGATTAAAAGCGCACGTAATTAAAGGCATGTGGTTTTAGAATAGTAGACTTTATGAAGCGTGCGATTTTTCCTTTACCGGTTTTTATTTTACCTGAAGGGTTCACCAAGCTAAGAATTTTTGAGCAGCGTTACTTAACGATGGTCAAAGAAGCTGTACAAGATAACACTGGTTTTGTGCTGTGCACTTACCAACACGATACAGATCTTAACTTGCCCGAAATTGGTTGTTTAGTGCAAATAACCGACTTCAATCAAGATGATAATGGTCAATTATTAATTGATGTTTATGCTGAGCATGCAGTGTCTATGCATAACGCTTTTCAGGATAAGCAGCAACTTCGACATGCTGACATCGAAATAATTACGTCACCTTCATGGTACGTAAGCACGCCAATTAATGACGAAAATACTTTATTGAGTGACACACTTCGTGCTGTATTTGCAAATCAGCCGGATTTAGCAGGCCTATACAAAGCCCCACAATTCGATAACCTTACTTGGGTTGTTGCCCGCTGGCTTGAAATTTTGCCTATATCGTTAGTTAAAAAACAACAACTTGCTTATAAATCTAACTTTGAAAACTTGCTAAGTTTCCTCCATACTCTAATCAACAACGAATTTACTGATTAATGTGATCTAACATCAACTTTTTGCCGTATTACTTCTAACGACAATAATTGGATGACATAAAGATGGTAAGTCAACAACTTCAAACAGGTTGTAAACCTAACACAGGTCAATACTCTGCCATGCCAGATACTCCAAGCAAAGAGCTTGCTGATGCTTTATTTGCTGTTGCTGAGCACCGTGATAAACGTGCGTTTGCAATACTTTTCCAATATTTCTCACCAAAAATTAAACGTTTTGGAATAAAGCAGTTCGGTTCTGAAGCACAAGCGATGGAATTAGTTCAAGAAACACTAACCTCAGTTTGGCGTAAAGCACACCTTTACCATAAAGAAAAAGGTGCAGCGACAACTTGGGTATACACAGTAATGCGTAATGCCTCTTTCGATATGCTAAGAAAAATGAAGAGCAGTAAAGAAGAGTGTATTAGTGAAGATATCTGGCCATTGATTGATGAAGCCGAGCCGGGCCAGCACGAATTTAGTGACCACTTAGAAGATAAACAGATTAAACAATACCTTGATAAATTACCGCTTGCGCAACGTGAAGTTGTGCGCGGGGTGTACTTTCAAGATATGTCGCAAGAACAGCTTGCTGAGCATTTAAACATTCCCGTAGGCACAGTGAAATCTCGTCTTCGCTTAGCCTTGCAGAAGTTACGCAATGAAATGGGAGATCACCATGATTAAGCACCATCCTAGCAACGAATTACTTGCCAAGTTCAGTGAAGGTAATCTACCTGCCACTTTGAGTGTTGCAGTCGCTATTCATGTTGAAATGTGCCCTGTGTGTCAAAAAGAACTCGCTGCGCTCGAAGCGAAAAATGCTGACAATGTATTTACTGAATCAGCTACCGACTTGGATGATATGTTCGATAAAACACTTTTTGATGCCATCACCGCTGATGAATCAATTGATGAAGTGTACGAGCAAGAACAAGTGTCGGTTGATGTTAAAGATAAAACCTACACTTTACCTAGAGCACTTACACGTATCGGACACAGTAACTTTATGCAAATAGGTAAACTTGCTCGCTCTCGCATAGATTTAGACGACGGCCCATTACGAGCAAGTCTACTGCACATTGATGCGGGTGGTGAAATACCTGAGCACACACATACGGGTTTTGAGCTCACTTTATTATTAGATGGGGAGTTTAGTGATGAAGACGGACACTATGTACCAGGTGACTTTATGATGTTAGATGGTCGTCACAATCACACGCCAAAAACAATTGAAGGGTGCTTGTGCTTTACAGTTGTTAGTAGTGCCCTACACTTCAATAAAGGTATTAGTAAATTACTGAACCCAATTGGTAATCTTATCTATTAGTAGAGTTTATATGCAGCAATCGACAATTAAAATTGGTTTAAGCGCCTGCTTAGCAGGCGACAAGGTTCGCTTTGACAGCGGCCACAAAAAATCTAATTTTTGCATGGATGAGTTGGCTAACCATGTTGAATATAAAAAGTTTTGTCCTGAAGTAGCGGTAGGTCTGCCAATCCCTCGACCAACTATTCGTCAAGTGCGTGTTGGCGATACTATTAAAGTGTGCCGCCCAGATGGCACTGGTGATGTTGGCCCTAAATTAACTGAATACGGCAAACGAGTGGCAACAGAGCAAACTGCAGAATTAAGCGGCTTTGTATTTTGTGCCAAAAGCCCTAGTTGCGGAATGGAACGTATTAAAATTTATAACGAAGCGGGAACTGGCAATACCTCAGAAGGTATCGGCTTTTTTGCAGAGCAAATAATGGCACATAACCCATTGTTACCATGTGAAGAAAACGGTCGTTTAAATGATATGCATCTTCGCGAAAACTTTGTAATGCGTGTTTATACCTATAAGCACTGGCAAACATTAAGCGAGCAACCACTCACAGTACATAGATTGACTCAGTTTCATGCCCAATATAAGTACTTATTGATGGCGCATAACTACGAAGCTTACCGTAGCTTAGGAAATCTGCTTGGCACTTTTGATGGCGAAGATATCCAAACTTTGGCTGATGAATACATTTTAGGGTTAATGACAGCCCTTAAAAAACCAGCTTCACGTAAAAATAACGCTAATACATTAATGCACTTGCAAGGTTATTTTAAAAAATCACTTTCTAAGATTGAAAAGCAAGAACTACGTGATGCCATCGATGAATATCGCCAAGGCTTGGTGCCACTATACGTACCACTTACGCTAATTAAGCATCATTTAAAAGTGCATCCAAACGAGTATCTTGCTAAGCAAGTGTATCTTGACCCCTACCCGAACGAATTAAAACTACGCTACGGAATTTAATGAATACATTATTTTGGTTTAGGCGCGATTTGCGCCTTTTTAATAACGACGCTTTGTATCAGGCAATCGAAAATGGTTGCCAAGATGCAGTGTTTTTTATTACTGAAAAGCAATGGCAAAAGCATGATGTGGCTGCTATTCAGTTAGATTTATTAAAGCGTAGGCTTAGCTTCTTGGGGGAGCTTTTAGCTAGCAAAGGTATTGAATTACATATTATTGATGCAGCTGATTACGCCGGTTGTGTTGAAAAGTTAGCGTCATTTTGCGAGCTGCATCAAGTAAAAAATGTATACGCCAACAACGAATATGAGCTTAATGAAGTAAACCGAGATAAAGCCTTTTTACAGCATGCTGACAGTAAAAATATTGCTTTTTATGCATACGACGGTGATGTAATTGCGCCACCGGGAAGCATCAAAAATCAAAGCGGCGAAATGTTTAAAGTATTCACGCCATTTAAAAATGCATGGCTAAAAGTTTATCAAGACACCCACTTTTATTTTGCTGAGCCGCCAGAGATGTTCGAACCCATTGAGTGGCAGCCAAGTGAGTTATTAGCCTCAGACGGCAACTCAGAAAAGTGGCCTGTCGATGATGAAACGCTCAGCCACGTTTGCGCGCGCTTTATTGAAGAGAAGCTAGCAACATATCAAGACCAGCGTGATATCCCAAGCATTAAAGGCACCTCAGGTTTAAGCCCTTACTTAGCACTTGGCATTATCAGCGTTCATCAATTATTGGCACTGATCCAACAGCGCCACCCAGATGTACTACGCAGCAGTAAAAGTAACTTATTTTGTTGGGTTAATGAGTTGATTTGGCGTGAATTTTACCGCCATCTTATCGCGATTTATCCAAATCTAAATAAATACGATAACTTTAACGAGAAATACAACGCTGTGAAGTGGCGTGATGATGAAAGCGACTTTAAAGCATGGTGCGAAGGTAAAACAGGCTACCCGTTAGTTGATGCTGCAATGAGGCAACTACTGCAAACTGGCTGGATGCATAACCGTTTACGCATGGTAGTCGCGAGCTTTTTAACCAAGCACTTATTAATTGATTGGCGTAAAGGCGAACGCTTTTTTATGCAGCATCTTATAGACGGCGACCTTGCATCTAACAACGGTGGCTGGCAATGGGCTGCAAGTACGGGGTGTGATGCTCAACCGTATTTTCGAATTTTTAATCCTATCACCCAAAGCGAGCGATTTGATCCAGATGGTGAATTTATCCGTAAATATCTACCAGAGCTGGAAAAAATACCTGCCAAACAAATCCATTTTCCGCATGATTATTTAGCGAAACAGGGTAAGTCGAGCAGTTATTGGCCAGCAATTGTTGATCATAAAGCCGCGCGAGAGCGAGCGCTAAACGCATTTAAGGTGTGACATGGACAAGGCGACCCTTGATAGGTTTATTGATGTTTATCAATCACTCAATAAAGACAATTTACAGTTACTGAATGAAATTTATCATCAAGATATTCACTTTGCAGATCCCTTGCATGCGGTAAATGGTCTTGGGGAGCTGCGTGACTATTTTAAAAACCTTTATGCCAATGTGCTTTCTTGCGAATTCGCTATCGAAGACAGCTATGTGACTGAAAATATTCAGAGCAAAGATGACATCGCGTTTATTTATTGGACCATGCATTATCGCCATCCAAAGCTCAATAAAGGCCAAGCAATCTCGGTTGCAGGCCATAGTCGTTTAAAATTTGCTGGCGATAAAATAATTAATCATCGCGATTATTTTGATGTAGGCGCTATGCTTTATAGGCATATCCCTGTACTTGGCTCGGCTGTTAAATTTATTGATAAAAGGGCGAGTGCATAATGACAACATTAATTACAGGCGCAACTTCCGGTATTGGCGAGTCATTAGCAACGCTTTATGCAGACAATAATGAGCATGTGATTGCATGTGGCAGGAATACAGAAAAGCTTGCTAAATTGAGCCAACATCAAAACATTGAGTCTTGCCAATTTGATGCAACAGACCTTCAGGATATACGTTCGAGCACAGTGGCTTATACACAATTTGACCGGGTTATTCTAAATGCAGGCAATTGTGAATATATTGATGATGCTCGTAATTTTGATAGCAGTTTGTTCGAACGTGTGATCACCACTAATCTACTCAGTATGGGCTATTGCCTTGAGGCATTACTACCAAAGATAAAACCCGGTGGTCAGCTGGTGATCGTAAGCTCTAGTGTGACTTATTTACCCTTACCACGCAGCCAAGCTTATGGCGCGTCTAAAGCCGGTGTGAGTTATTTAGCCAATAGCTTAGCGGTTGATTTAAAAGATATCGATGTCACTTTAGTTCACCCAGGTTTTGTTAAAACGCCGCTTACAGAGAAAAATGACTTTCCTATGCCAATGGCGGTGAGTGCAGAAAATGCGGCAAATTATATTTATAAAGGGGTCGCGAAAAGGCGCAAAGAAGTGCACTTTCCGCACCGTTTTACCTTCATTTTAAAATTTTTAAGAATGCTTCCTACGCCACTTTGGCTGAAGCTTGCAAAAGGATTATCACGTTGAAAAAAGTGGCTGTTATTGGATCTGGCATAGCGGGTTTAAGCTGTGCGCACCTATTGCATAAGCACTACGATGTAACCGTTTTTGAGAAAAACGACTACATAGGTGGCCATACTGCAACCATAGACGTAAAAGTTGATGGCGTTGAGTACGCTGTTGATACAGGTTTTATTGTCTTTAACGACCGAACTTACCCATATTTTGAAAAACTACTTAAGCGCTTGGGCGTTGAGCGTCAGAAAACCCAAATGAGCTTTAGTGTGCATAACGAACAAACCGGCTTTGAATATAACGGCCATACTTTTTGGAGTTTGTTCGCACAAAAGCGCAATATCTTTCGCCCTAAATTCTGGAAACTTTTAAAAGACATTGTTCGCTTTAATGATGTATGTAAATCATTGCATGCTGAACAAAATTACAAGGAAAATCAAACCCTAGGTGAGTTTTTAGACGAGCATGATTTTAACGAGTTCTTCCGTTTTCATTATATCTTGCCGATGGGCGCTGCTATTTGGTCAACAAGCATTAAAGAGATGGCACAAGTTGGCGTAGAGTTTTTTGTTAAGTTCTTTTATAACCACGGTTTGTTGGATATCACGAATCGCCCGCAGTGGTATGTTATTCCGGGTGGCTCTCGCGAATACATTAAACCTATGATCCAAGGTTTTGCTAATAAAATTCGTTTAAAAAGTAATATCAGCTCGGTATCTCGAAAAGATGATAGTGTGCATGTCCATTTCGATGATGGCCATAGTGAAACATTCGACAAAGTTGTGTTTGCTTGCCATTCAGATCAAGCTTTAAAGCTGTTATTAGATCCGACTGAAGACGAAAAAATTGTTCTCTCAGCGATACCTTATACGGCTAATTCAGTGGTACTACACACTGATACTACACTGCTACCAAAACGCAAAGCAGCATGGGCGAGCTGGAATTATCTGTTAAATAACAACACAGACAAAGCTGCTGTTGTGACTTATCAGATGAATATTTTGCAAGGCATTAAGAGCGACAGGCAATTTTGTGTCACGCTTAATCACCTTGAAGGCATTAAAAAAGACAAAATTCTGCGTGAGTTTACTTATCATCATCCGGTATTTAATAAACAGTCGATTGCCGCTCAGCAGCAAAAGTCTCTTATTGACGGTAAAAATAATAGCTATTTTTGCGGTGCGTACTGGTACAACGGCTTCCACGAAGACGGTGTAAGAAGTGCTGTAAATGTGGCAAAGCAACTCGGAGTCGAGTTTGAATAGCGCCATATATGTAGGTGATGTTCGCCACAGGCGCTTTGCCGTCAAAGAGCATCACTTTAAGTACCCGCTTTATATGATGTGGGTCGATTTAGCTAAGCCTGACGAGCTTAATGGTGTTCATCCTTGGCTTGGCTTAAGTGGTTTCAAGGCGCTTAAATTTAATCAGAGCGACTATTTTAATTATCAAACCGATATGCAGCTGCCACTCAAACAGCGTGCACTTAATAAAATTAAAGAGCTTGGCATTGACGATGAATTTACCCATGTTTTTATGCTCGGACAGGTGCGCTGTTTAGGAATTTATTTTAGCCCGGTTAACTTTTTCTTCTTTCAAACTAGTCATGGCGATTTCACTCACATGCTTGCTGAAGTCAGCAACACACCTTGGAATGAACGTCATTATTATGTCGTACCTCTTGAAAAAAAAGTGAACTTTAAAAAAGTTTTCTCCGTATCACCTTTCATGAACTTAGATATGAACTATCATTGGCATATTAGAATGAATTCTGATAACACCATGATTCATATTGAAAATAAAAAAGACGACACTCTTTTGTTTGATGCAACCCTGCGTTTGCAAAAGCACCCTCTCACGAAAGAGCAGGTTAGTGCCGTGCTTAAACAGTTTCCGGCTATGACGTTAAGTATTTTTAAAGGTATTTACCTTCATGCTTTGAAGTTGTTTTGCAAACGTGTGCCATTTATTGGCCACTCGGGCAAACAAGAGAATTCAACTAGGTGATGTGATGGAAAAAGTATCAAATTTAACACAAGCCCAAACGACCGGCTGGATGACAAAGCTTTATAAAAAACTGGTAATAGGTGCATTCAACAGTATCAATGTCGGTTGCATTACCCTAAAAGAGGGTAATCAAAAAGAGCAATTCGGTGACATTACAAGTGATTTACATGCAACGGTCACGGTAAATGATCCTGCTATGTATAAGTCATTTGCGTTATCTGGCAGTGTGGGTGCCGGAGAGGCTTATATTCTTGGCTATTGGGATTGTGACAACCTCACTAAACTTATTGAAATATTCGCTTTAAATCAAGACCAGCTAGATGCATTCGAGAAAAAATTTGCCTTTTTAAGTGGCATTGCGCACCGAGTTAATCACATTAAAAATAAAAACTCAGCAAGCGGTTCAAAAAAGAACATTGCGGCGCACTATGATTTAGGCAACGACTTATACAGTGCATTTTTAAGTGACGAAATGTTGTATTCATGTGCTGTTTACCCTTCTAAACAAGCTAGCCTTGAACAGGCCCAAGAGCACAAACTAGCATTGATTTGTGAGCAGGTTGATTTACAACCAGGTGATTCGGTGATTGAGATTGGCACAGGGTGGGGCGCCTTTGCGATTTATGCAGCAACGCATTTTGATTGCCATGTAACGACGACCACCATTTCTGATGAGCAACATGCCTATGTTGAACAAAAGGTTAGAGAGCTTAACCTTGAGCATAAAATTACTTTATTAAAGCAGGATTATCGTCTTTTAGAAGGCAAGTACGATAAGCTTGTATCAATTGAAATGATTGAAGCTGTCGGGCATGAGTATTTGCCTGGCTTTTTTGCAAAATGTCAGTCTTTATTAAAAGACAGTGGTGCCATGCTTATTCAAGCAATCACCATAGCTGATCAGCGTTACAGCCATTACCTTAAAAATTCCGATTTCATCCAGCAGTACATCTTCCCAGGTGGCTGTTTGCCTTGTTTAGATGAAATGAATAAGCAAATAAAGCAGCAAACAGACATGGTTGTGCATAGTGTAAAAGATATTGGTGTTCACTATGCAAGAACACTGGCTGATTGGCGCGAGCGCTTTGTCGCTAGCTGGCCTGAAATAGATAAAGTCAAATTTGACCAGCGATTCTATCGTTTATGGTTATTTTATTTAGCTTACTGTGAAGGTGCGTTTAGAACCCGTGCTATCAGTACCGTTCATTTAGTTGCCCGTAAACCTCGTTTTGGCCATTCTGGCGATGATATCGCGCTCGATTATTAATTTTGCTCTGTTTCAAGGAGTCTGGTTTATGGCCTTACTCCTTGAGCATAACTCTCTGATACCCGCTTTAGCTGTTGTCGCTTTGATGATTTATCTATCAAAGCAACGCCAGCAAGATAGTTGGCTACTCTTATGTGGCTTGCCTCTCGCACTGTGCTATGAATGGCTTGCCAGCAGCTTAAACTTACTTGCCTTTAAAGTAAGCCCTTTTCCTTTATGGCTTGCTGTACTTTGGGCTGCACTGCTTTTAACCATTAATACTTCGATGCAGTTTCTACAAAAGCTGCCTTGGTATATTGCTTGGGGTGTTTGCGCGTTATTTGCTCCTGCTAGTTACTACGCTGGAATGCGCTTTGGAGTGCTTAATACTGAGCTCGTTCTTTGGCAGTTTTGGTTGGTTTATGGTTTGGGTTGGGCAAGTATGTTTCTGTCTATAATCGCTATAAATAAGCGATTTTTAGCGGCTAAATGATCAGTTTTAGGTGGTTTTACGTAGTGTTTAACAACACAACTTTAAGGATTGTTTGATGAAAAAATCACTTAATTTAAGTTTATTTGCTGCGTTATTGTTCTCTGCGGGCGTGTATTCAAATGGCTTTAAAACGGTGGGCCAAGCGAAAATGGAGTATCTGTTTTGGGATGTTTATAACGCCCAATTAGAGACCCCATCGGGTTCGTATCAGTTTGGCCAACACCCCAGCAAACTTACACTTACTTATTTGCGGGATTTCGATGCGAAAGATATCGTCAAAGCAACCAACGAGCAATGGCAACATTTAAAGCTTAATGACATGGTAGGTGCTTACGATAAACAATTATTAACTCTTTGGCCTGATATCAAAAAAAACGATTCGTTGTCGTTTCAAACCAACGAGCAAGGGATCGGTACTTTTTACTTTAATGATAAAAAGCTAGGTCGGATCGATGATAATAGATTCGCTGACAACTTCTTAGCAATTTGGCTAAGCGCCGACACGTCTGAACCATCACTTCGTAAACAGCTTATTGGAGGGAAACATGATTAAGCTCAAAGCACTCTTTATTTTCGCTATGGTACTGTTAATTACCAGCTGCTCTGCGCCTGATGTTGATTATTATCAAGGAACAGAGCCTAAGTTTGACTTTAAGCAGTTTTTTAGTGGTGAGCTCAAAGCCTACGGCGCTGTGCAAGACCACAAGGGTGAGTTAACACGTAAGCTGGTTGTTGACATGCAAGCATCTTGGAACGGCAATCAGGGAGTGATTGACGAGCAATTTGTTTATGATGATGGCGAAACGCAAACGCGTGTTTGGTACATTACAATTAATGATGATGGCAGTATCACAGGGACAGCATCAGATGTGATTGGCGAAGCAAAGGGTGAGAGCAATGGAAGCGTGTTCCATTGGACATATTCTGTCGAGCTTCCATATGATGGTAGTACTTTAGTGGTAAATTTCGATGATTGGATGTACTTGGTAACACAATCACGCTTGATAAACCGTACCGCTATTGATAAGTTTGGCTTTGAGGTCGGGGAAGTTACCTTGGTTATCGAGAAAATTGAATGATGGTTTAGCTATCATAAAATTTTGTGATGGAAGTTAAATTAAGTCTTTATTAATACTGATATCACTAACCTTGTGATTGATAGTTAAATAGTAGTCATTTTTGAATAAATTACGTAAAAATAGCAATTTGCTGTTGCTAACTTCTCAAAAATGCATAAAGATAGGTTTTGCGAAGGCAAAATAATAACGAATAGGAATCTAACAATGAATAAAGCTCAATTAGTTGAAAAAATTGCTACTGATGCAGAAATCTCAAAAGCGGCAGCAACTCGTGCACTAGATGCATTCACTGGCGCAGTTACTAGCTCTCTTAAAGAAGGTAACTCAGTAGCATTAGTTGGTTTCGGTACTTTCTCAGTAAAAGAGCGCGCAGCGCGTACTGGCCGTAACCCACAAACTGGTGCAGAAATCCAAATCGCAGCAGCAACTATCCCAAGCTTTAAAGCGGGTAAAGGTCTTAAAGACCAAGTTAATCCTTAATAGGGTAACTTACTAATTATTGAAAAAAGGGCTTATAGCCCTTTTTTTGTATCTGGAGTTTTGTCGCGCTAGCGAAAAAGGCTTATGCCTTTAACGCTTTATCACCACGACCAATACCAACCGCACCTGAACGTACAACTTCAATAATGTCTGATTCATGACGCAAAGTATCAAGGAAAGATTCAATTTTTTCTGTGCTCGCTACAAGTTGCAGTGTGTAACTGTGGCGACCCATATCTAAAATAGCACCTTGGAACACATCAGCAACACGCGTTACCGCTGCACGAGTGGTTTCATCTTGGGCAAAAACTTTCACCAATAATAGCTCACGCTCGATGTGCGCCATTTCGGTTAAGTCAATAATCTTTAGAACATCTACCAGTTTGTTAACTTGCTTAGTAATTTGCTCAACGATGCGATCATCACCCATGGTTGTAATGGTAATACGCGAAAGAGAATGATCGTCAGTCGTGCCAACAGTCAAGCTATCGATGTTGTAAGCGCGCTGTGAAAATAAGCCTACAATGCGCGATAACGAGCCAGGTTCGTTTTCTAATAAGATTGATAAAATACGGCGCATTATGCTTTTACTCCTTTACGTAACCACATATCATCGACTGCCCCTAGCTTGATTTGCATAGGGTAAACATGTTCTTTTTCATCTACACAGATGTCTAAAAATACCAGTCTGTCGTTAATAGACATGGCTTTTTCAATCGCAGGCTGTAATTCATCAATATGATCAACGCGAATACCTACGTGGCCATAGCTTTCAACTAATTTTACGAAATCAGGAAGTGATTCCATGTAAGAAGATGAGTGACGACCAGAGTACATCATATCTTGCCATTGACGTACCATGCCCAGTGAGCGGTTATTCAACGACACAACTTTCACAGCCAAATTGTATTGTAAGCAAGTTGATAGCTCTTGAATGTTCATCTGAATTGAACCATCACCTGTCACACAGATAGACTCTTTTTCAGGGAAGGCAAGCTTAACGCCCATTGCCGCAGGTAAACCAAAGCCCATGGTGCCTAAGCCACCCGAATTAATCCATTGGCGAGGGTGTTTAAACGGATAATACTGAGCAGCAAACATTTGATGCTGACCTACATCAGAGCTAATGTAAGCATCTCCATTGGTTGCTTTGTAAATTGCCTCGATAACCGCTTGAGGTTTGATTTTATCGCCATCAGTGCTGTAGCTTAGGCATTTTTGTTCACGCCAGCTAATAATTTGACGCCACCAGTCTTCTTGTGCCGAACGATCAATTGAAATAGGGCTCTTATCAATCGCCGTTTGTAACTGCTCAAGCACTGTTTTCAAGCAGCCAACAACCGGGATATGCGCTTTAATTGTTTTAGAAATTGAGGTTGGGTCAACATCAACATGAACAATCGTGGCATTAGGGCAGAACTTTTTAACGTTATTTGTTACCCGATCATCGAATCGAGCGCCTAAAGCTAAAATAACATCAGCATTTGCCATGGCTTTATTTGCCTCAAGGCTACCATGCATACCTAACATACCAATAAAGTTAGGGTGAGTACCGCTGATACCACCTAGGCCCATTAAGGTGTTAGTGATTGGCGCATTTAATGATTCAACCAAGTGAGTTAGTTGCTCAGAGGTATTTGATAGAATAATGCCGCCACCTGAGTAAATAACCAGTTTTTTAGCTTCTAAAATTGCGCTAACCGCTTTGCGAATTTGTTTTGAGTGGCCTTTAGTGTTCGGGTTATAAGTTCGAAGCTCAGTTGTTTTTGGAAATTCGAATGGGAACTTTAACTCTGGATTAAGCATATCTTTAGGTAATTCAACCACAACCGGGCCAGGGCGGCCTGTGCTGGCTAAGTAGAATGCTTTAGCTAAGATTGTTGGAATATCTTTTGCGCTACGACAGTTATAGCTGTGCTTTACGATAGGGCGAGAACAACCAACAATATCAGTTTCTTGGAATGCATCATCACCAATTAAACCAGTAGGAACTTGGCCAGATAACACCACCATTGGGATAGAGTCCATGTATGCTGTTGCGATACCTGTTACACAGTTTGTAGCGCCAGGGCCAGAAGTTGCTAGCACCACACCGACTTCACCGGTAGCCCGGGCATAACCATCAGCCATATGAGTAGCTGCTTGTTCGTGACGTACTAAGATATGTTCAATATCTTCTTGTTGAAATAACGCGTCATATAAATCAAGAACAGACCCGCCAGGGTAGCCAAAAATATACTTAACATTCAATTCTTTAAGTGCCCGAACAACTAGTTCGGATCCATTATATTCAGTTGTACTCATCCTCATTCCTCTGTGTGTGCAAGCATAAATGCATAAAAAAACCCCCGCATAGGGCGGGGGTTTTTTAAAAAGCGTGCTTTCACCTTTTAATAGCCTCCCGCTGGGCTTGTAACTAAGACCAGTACGAGAACGTTGACGACTAAAAGGTGACGGCGAATATTCATTATCTTTTATTTTCTTTTAAAAAATGCACAGCCGACTAGATGGCTGCTGTTTAAAAAATGTTAGGAGTATTTTTAAGCGTTTTGGAAACTGATGTCAACCGCAAATGTGGCTTTTTGCATTAATTTTTCTATATTTGAGTTTTTTGATATTTTTGTTGCATCTAGATGCTTAGTTGTCATTATTTTGGGGTGTAACTATGCATTGAATTGTTCGTGTGGCAAATTACTAACTATACCAATAGATAATGCATTTACGTTACTGCCTTGCATAACTTAGCTACTATCAGAATCGGATTCTTTTTTATAATTAGACACCCACTTTAACACCTCGCTACAATAAGGTTTGGTTAATTTTTAAAAGACAGCCAACTTAAATATTTAACCAGACACCCATCTTATTTTTAATAAGAATCAGCTAAAGATAGATGTGAATTATTCAGAACAAGTTGAATTGCTATAAGAATGGTGATTTTTTATTGTTATCAATTAAATTTCAGCCTTATGTGCTGAGTTAATTTTTTAGTTTTACACACTGGTCAGCGCTAGTCGCAGTAGTCGTTATGCCTCTAGAATTAAAAGGATTGGATTTGTAAAATTGACTTCTAGTGTCGAATGCGTAACTAAGTAAATAAGGCTAAGCTATTAGTTATAGAGCTTCTTCGTTTTCGTTTCATATGATTAGTATAAGCTGTGATTGCTTGTTCTTTACCTGCAGTATTTTTAAACGAGCGGGTAAAGGAAGTGGTGAGTGTGAGCCAGTTTTCAGTACAAATGTTTAACCTTTCAAGTATTGGTAATGCCTTTTCTGGGATTTTCCCTGGCTTATCTTCTCGTATTGACCGCCCAGTCCAATCAACAAGTTGCAGGTATGTTTTGAGCTCAAATGGTAGTCCCTTAGGCATATGTTTACGAGGTTTACCTGCAAAGCGCATAAGCGATTTCGGTTGCTTATTATTTTGAGCTGCATTAATTCTAGATTTAATACTGGTGTAGTCAGATTGCTCAGGTAAATCAGCCGCTTTTGCTCTAACAGGATTTAAATCTACATAAGCAAGGCATGCAGCAAGTGCTGCTTCATCAAGTAAAGCTTGTGATTTAAAGCGACCTTCCCAAAATCGACCTTTGCACTCATCTTCTTGATTCGCTTTTCGTGCAATACTTTCATTAAGCACGCGCATAAACCAACTAATGCTGCTGAGCCGTTCTCGATATAAATTTACTCTGGTATTAACCGCAGCGTGTTCAGGTTGTGTTAGCAATTCGCCATTTAAGAATCGTTGGCAAAGGAATGTACTTTTGAATAACTTGTGCCATCTAATAAGAATCGCTTTATTATTTAGGCGCTTTGCTTTTGCTATATCAATGTGAAGAACTAGATGTGTGTGATTACTCATAACTGCGTAGGCACAAATATCAATACAAAATATTCGCCCAAGTTGAAGTAGTTTCTTTTCAACCCAATCGCGCCGGTGTTCATACGAACGACCCGTTAGTGGGTCTTGCCCGCACAAATAAGCGCGACGAACGCAGCGTGAAATACAGTGATAGTAAGGTGTATTTGAAACACTAATTAAGTTTCTACGTGGGGTTGCCATGCTCTTCTCCTCCATGAGTTGAACAATTTAAGTTTAGTCATAATTTTGAGAAGTGAGAAATTTAAAGATGGGTGTCTAGCTTTATGTTGAGGTTTTACTAAAAAAATAAAAGTGGATGTCCAATTAAGTATTCAATTTAATAGAGGGTATAAAAAAGCCAGTCTTAGACTGGCTTTTGGAAGGAGGTGTTTAAGGGTTATTAGCTTGTCATAAGCCTTAAACAAGTATTCTCTTATAGACGCTCAATTACAGCTTGAGTGAAGTCTGTAGTACCGTGGCTGCCGCCTAGGTCGCGAGTTGTACGGTCGCCTGATTTGATAACATCAGCAACTGCGCTGCGGATGCGCTCTGCAGTGTCGCCCATACCTAGGTGCTCTAGCATTTGGATAGATGCTAAGATCACTGACGTTGGGTTTGCAAGGTTTTTGCCTGCGATGTCTGGTGCGCTACCGTGTACAGCTTCGAAGATTGCTGCATCTTCACTGATGTTTGCGCCAGGAGCCATACCTAAACCACCAACAAGACCAGCACATAGGTCAGATAGGATGTCACCGAATAAGTTTGTAGTAACAATTACATCAAACTCATCAGGAGTCATAACTAGTTTCATACAAGTTGCATCAACAATCATTTCTGTTGATTCGATTTGTGGGTAACGCTCAGCTACTTCACGTGCAACTTTTAGGAATAAACCAGATGTTGATTTAAGGATGTTAGCTTTGTGTACAGCAGTTACTTTTTTACGGCCTTCACGTACCGCTAGTTCGTATGCAAAAGTAACGATTTTTTCTGCACCTTCACGGGTGATTTTTGACATTGCTTCTGCTTCGTTACCATCTTCAGAAACCACTTGGCCAAGACCTGAGTACATGCCTTGTGTATTTTCACGAATAGTGATGATATCGATGTCGTCGTAACGAGCTTGTGTACCTGCGAATGATTTAACAGGGCGAACGTTAGCGTAAAGGCCAAACTTTTTACGTAAAGTTACGTTGATTGAGGTAAAACCTTCACCAACTGGCGTCGTTAAAGGACCTTTTAAAGTGATCTTGTTACGCGCGATTGTGTCGATTGTTTCTTGCGGAAGTAACTCACCAGTTTTTTCTAGGGCAGCAAGGCCAGCATCAACGAATTCATAATCAAAATCGCAACCTGCAGCTTTAAGGATCTCAAGTGCTGAATCAATAATGCTAGGACCAATGCCGTCGCCTTTGATCACTGTGATGGTTTGTTTAGCCATTTACTTTTCCTATTTATGAGTAGATAAACACGTAAACTTATCGCGAAATAGCATGCGATTTACTTGTTAGAGGGTTTACGTGGATGTGTTTGAAAATTTAAGCGGCTTTTATAGCAATTTATTCAGCTTTTTGCCAGTTTATCCTGTGAATACTGACTATAAACAGACTAAAGTTCATATTTATTTAACGTTTTCGCACTTTTTAACAACACAATCTAAAAATTGTCTGCAAATTCACAGTTTTTCAGATATGCATAAAAATCTGCTTTTGATTGCCAACCAGCAGCCGATAAGCTGTCGAAAATAATCTGTTCTTGCCAACTACTAAATAGCGCTTTGGGTTGAAAAACATAATAAGTAAATAGCTTAATCGCGACCCAATGTTTTTCATTGATATCGAGTGTTTGCTTTTTATGTTGCTCACTACCAAGTAAATGCTGTGTCCAACTGTTATCGCCAATCAGTTGATTTAAATACGCCGTTAGTGGCTCTTGATTTAAGTGACTAACCCCAAACAAACAGGCAAGCGGTGGACTTATTACTTGCTCTTCGGCCTGCTCAAATACAGTTTTACGAGAAATACAGGTTGCTTGATGTTCGCAAAGATAAAGAACATAGGCATATAAGGGCAAAGTAACTTGCTCAAATTGAATTGAATCGTTGTGCTTAAATAGCGCCTGAATAATGCGCACCATATTCTCAAGGCGCTTAGATATATGCTGAAAAAGCGGGTGTGATGTGGTTGCAACCAAGCGTTGAAATAATACTTTTTGGATAATAGCAGGGGCGTTATCGTATCCGACCATAGACAAACAATGGCGCAAGTCTTTAGCTCTTTGCTGCTCTTTATTGTAGGGTTTAGAAGCAACGGTAAGCTGGGTTATCAATTCAGGGTAGGGGCTTAAAAGCTTATTTAAGCCACGATAGCTATATTCCTGCGATACTTTTAACGTGCTAATTAGCTCTAAATACTGCTGTCTACGCTGCTGATTTATTGGCTGTGGCTCAGCAAAGTTAATGTTTTCACTAAACCAAACTGTGTATAGCAAACGAGAGTCTTTACAATGCCTTTGTTTGTCAAAAATAGTTAAGCTTGCTTTAAAGCGATGCCAACGAATTTTTTCAGGGCGGCTGGCATCAACCAATATATGGCGGCCATGTTCATCTGTGGCTAAATAAATAAGTACTTGTTCGGCGTACTTTACTTCACTGGCCGGAATGTATGGGCCAATATGCGCAATCAGTGCTTTTATAGCATTTTGGGCAAATTCATTAGGGGTGCGTAAATAAATATCAGCTAAGGCTTTGTGCACACTAATGTGACCACCTGACTCGCGGTAAGTCGTATTCATGGCAATAATATTAGCCAAAGCAACTAAGGTTGTTGCGCCATCGTAAATCATAATTTTTGGCGCGCTTAATAGGGCTTGTTTATATTTATTTAATCGCGCTAATAAATGCTGAATAGAAAGCGTATGTGGGCCTGAGTCTTTTAGTAATTTTGCTGCTAATTGATGGCGACACTGCCAAAGCTTTTTATCTTGAGCCGTCAGGGTCTGTCCTGCCGCTAACTTATTACTTTGGGATTGAACGCAAAGGTAATTGGCTAAACAGCAACTAATAATTTGTTCGCTAATGGCTTGGTTGTAGTTAAGGCTGCGGCACAAAATGCAAGCGACAACACATTGGTTTACAACTAAGTTTGTGGTGTAACCATGGTTCGGTACATACAAGCTTAGTTGTGCTTGCATACCTTTTGGGCAGGCTTGATACAGCAGGTAATAACGCTCAGCTAGATTACTTAACAAAGGGAAAATTTGTGACCATTTTTGCTTTTGATGATAAAGCTTAAGTAGCTGGTGTGTACTATCAAATAAGCGTGCCAATTCCCGTGGCGTCACGTTTTCCATCATAAGCGGTTAAGTTTCTTGTTGATAGCTTTCATAGGCACTTGGCCCCCATAATACCAGCTGACCATTTTTAAATAGTAGGCCTGTGCACTCATCGATGGTGGTTATGCCATCAGATTTAACATGCTGAGTGCGGTAAAAAATAATCTGCCAAACATTGTCTTCGACTCGTTTAGCATAGGTTAGATCGGGGCTACCTAAATAATCAAGCACCGCATTCAGGTTTTCAGGCTTATCAATCGATAGTTTTGCGATATAGCGTTTATTAAAAGCTTCGCGGTCTTGCCAGATCATGGCTTGCGGATCATCTTTATAAAAAGTGATCACTAGGGTTGCTATCAGTGCATAAACACCTAACCCAAGTACCAGATATTGGAAAACCTTTTTGAACATGTGTAACTCTATAAAACTAACGCGAATTTTCAGTATACGCTCAGTTGGCAAACTGTGCTACGAGATTGCGACTAATTGAGCCTTAACTGCTTTAAACTAAAGCCTAAGTTAATATCGGTACGCAGCATAACAAGATTTTTTGATATTACGAACATGTCCATTTCTGAACTCAGCTTACGTTTTAGAGTCGGGTTTAGCTCATCATCGTTCATGGCCGCTTCTATCGACTCATAATCGTTGATTAATTGCTGCGCCGACTTATTACCTATCCCTTTAACGCCCGGAATATCATTGGTTTTATCACCTGCTAATGCCCAAAAATCAGCAAGCCGATGCTTTGGTACACCAAAGCGCTGCTTGATATCTTCAAGCTCAATATACTGTTTTTTAAAGTAATCAAAAATTGTAATTTGCTCAGATAAAAACGGCAAAAACCCTTTATCGGTAGAAACGATGGTAGAAGGCACATTATTAGTTGCGGCCTTGTAAGCAAGAGTAGCAATTATATCGTCGGCTTCATCATTATCAGGTGAAAACACCACAATGCCAGTGTCTTCAATTGCTTGTTTAAAGCGTGATAAGTTTTGCTTGAGGGTGTCAGGCATTGGTGAACGAGTGCTTTTGTAGGCCTCAAAGTAGTGATAACGCCAACTTCTTTCACCATCAAACACGGCAATCGCGTGAGTCGCATTCGTTTGCTGGCGTAACTTTTTACAAGCATGTGCCACTCGGGCACAGCTTGCTTTTATCATATGCTCTTCACTGTGATGACTCTGATTACTATCAACAGCATAGATGCGCCTAATAAGATTTAGCGCATCTATTAAAAGTAATTGGGTTGTCACATAGGCTCCTGTTAGGCTTTTATCTCATAGCAAGGAATATACTTACTGCCAGGCAATTTCATTCGGCCTTGCTCAACAAATGCTGCCAGTAGTTTGTCCATATCAGCCATAAGCGCAGGTTCACCACTTAGCACAAATCGGCCATGTTGTTTGATGGCTTGTAAGCCTTCGTCTTTAACATTACCAGCTACAATGCCTGAAAACGCACGGCGTAAATTAGCTGCGAGTTGCTGAGTTGGTTGATCTAAATGTAAATCTAAGCCCGACATATTAGCATGTGTTGGTGCAAACGGCTGTTGGAAATCATGATCGATTTTTAGCGTCCAGTTAAAGTAGTAAGCATCACCTTGGCTTTTACGGTATTCGCGTACTTCAGCCATCTTCGCTTTAAGCGTTTTACCAACTCGCTCTGGATCATCGATGATCACTTCAAACTTATCTAGCGCCGCTTTACCGAGTGTTTTCTCAACGAATTTACACAGCTCAATAAAGTAGTTTTCACTTTCTTTAGGGCCAGTAAGGATCACTGGTAAACATTGTTTTTCGTTATCTGGGTGTAGCAAAATACCTAAAAGGTATAACAGCTCTTCTGCGGTACCCGCCCCACCTGGGAAGATAATAATGCCATGGGCTGTACGAATAAAAGCCTCTAAACGCTTTTCGATATCAGGCAAAATCACCAGCTCATTTACAATCGGGTTAGGTGGCTCAGCGGCAATAATACTTGGCTCGGTTAAACCTAAGTAACGATTATTAGTAATACGTTGCTTGGCATGGCCAATGGTTGCGCCTTTCATCGGGCCTTTCATTGCACCAGGGCCACAGCCAGTACAAATATTTAAGCCACGAAGGCCTAGCTCATAACCAACTTGCTTGGTGTATTTGTATTCCACTTCATTAATAGAGTGGCCGCCCCAACAAACTATCATGCTCGGGTCACTATTTACTCTCAATGCGCCTGCGTTTCGCAGCATATCGAATACCATATGAGTAATGGCTTTTTGCTCTGTTAAATCTTTTTCGTATTTTTGACAAATAAACAGAATATCGCGAATAACCGAGAAGATATGTTCATGAATACCGGTAATGATTTCGCCATCAACAAAGGCGGATTCGGGTGGGTTTTCAAGTTCGATCTTAATCCCGCGTTCGCGGCTTAATAAGCGAATATCAAAGTCTTCGTATTTATTGTAAATTTCTAAGCTTGAATCGGTGTGGCTGCCCACATTGAGAACAGCGAGCACACAGTTCCTAAATAATTTATAGCGCTCGCTGGTGGATGATTGTTCGAGTAGATCAACTTCTAGTTGCGATAGTAAATCCAGTACACCTGTAGGATTCAGTTGTTTTAACATAAGCACTCTCCCGGCTCGTCTATGAGCCTTTATCATTGTGTGTCAAAGACCTCACATACTAGATGAGGCCTTTATTTGCTAATGCAAACTTTATTTCGTCCCTCGTTCTTGGCTTTGTATAGTGCTTCATCTGCACGGTCAAAGGCAATCAGCGGGGTATCACCTTTTTTCAACTGGGTTGCACCAAGAGAAATGGTGATTTCTACTTGCTTATTTTTAAATTTAAACGGAATGCCTTGAATTGTTTTGCGCATTTTTTCAAGCGGCACAGTGGCATTTTCAATCGACATTCCACTCATTAGTAACACAAACTCTTCGCCGCCGTAACGGGCAATAAAGTCTGATTTACGAATTGATTTTTGTAATGCTTTAGCAATTACTTGCAGTGTTTTATCACCAGCACTGTGGCCATATTGGTCATTGATTGATTTAAAGTGGTCTACATCAATCACTACAAAGGTAATGTCTGATTCTTGCACATTAAATAAGTTAAATTCATGATTAAAGCGTTCATCAAACGCCGCACGGTTTGGCAACTTAGTTAGGCCATCGAGTAAGCTTTTAAAGCGCTGTTCATTTAGGCGCTGCTTATAGGTCGAAAGCTTGGTTTCTAAATGACTAATGCGGCTATTAATATCGTTAAAGCTGGCTAGTAAGTTTTCGCGTTCGGTTTGTTCTAGCTTTTCTTTCGCAATTAAATCATCACTTAATGATTTTAATTCTTCTTCTACAAGCTCTTTAAGCGAAGAAATAGACGTCGCTTGCTGTGTTTGCGTATGCAGGTTTTTAATTTTGCTTTCGATTTGCTTGTTAAGCGTGTCGTATTCAGCGCTCAGAGATTCTGAATGCTTGCTGGTAGAAACAATGGAATGATGTAAATCTTCGATTGTTTGATTTAATGAGATCAAAAAGCTTTGCGCTGATTGGCGCTCTTTGCTCATATTGCGCGTAACGATGCTGATAATATTCAGTGCAGAATCAAGCAGATCGTCAACACTATCATTATGGGTTATTTTACTTTTGATAGTCTTAATTTGCTCGGCACTTTCATCTTCGAGCACTAAGTCATTGGCAAGAGAAAGCAGCTGTGTGGCAAGCTCTGGTCTTATTTGCGCCTCAGCTGTATTTGTTGTTGCAAGCTTGGCTTGTAAGGCTTGATGATAAATTAAAATCAGCTTTGAAAGTAGTGGCACAAAGTCATGATTAGACTGAATATTATTTAATTCGTGATCGAGTAAGTAACGTAGCGAGCGACGAGCATCTTCAGGCAAGCCTCGTACTTTTTGCAGTTGCTTGCCAGCGTCAGTGACGCTTTCATTTAGCTCACGTTGCAGTGCCATTTGCTTAGTTTCTTGTTGTTTTAACAGGCCAAGCACATCATCGATAAAGGGGGTGAGTAATTCGAATTTAACCCCTTTTTTAAGGGCATTTCTAAATTTCGCTAAACGATTGTCTAGTTCAATGTCTAGTCCTTTACAGCTTAGCGATAGTTTCGCTGCAAACTGAGAAAGAACTTCAACTTGATGTTTGCGCGCATCTTCGACCACTGTTCGAGCGTCGATCGCTTGCTTTAGCTTTTTATTAAGAACATCATGCTGTTGCTGCACCTAGTAATACCGCCATCAAAAATTCAAATTGCTATACGCTAAGTTTACAACAAATTAATACGAAATGTAGGTTCCAAGTCAAAAACTTAGCTATTTTGTCTATCAAACTTGTTGCAATGGCTGTTTATCGGTTTTTAATTCACATTTTTTCTCGCAATTGTTAGGCTGTTTCGCAATTTTGATAGTAATAAAAAGAGTTGTTATGAAAAAGTTTTTGGCAATGTCTATTTTGGCGGCCTGTTCTAGCAGTGCGTTTGCAGATGTGAACTACTCACTGTCTATCACTCAGCCTGAGCACCATTTAGGTAATGTAAGTGTTGAGTTTCCGCAAACAGCGCAAGCGCATTTAGATATTAAACTTCCAGCTTGGCGTACTGGCCGTTACGAAATTTTAAATCTTGCCAATGGTGTGCGCTTTTTCGAAGCAAAAGATGATGATGGTAAGGCATTAAAGTGGGAAAAAATTGACCACAGCACTTGGCGTGTTCACCTAAACGAACCTACTCAAGTCAATGTAGATTACCAAGTGTACGCTAACGAGCTAGGTAAACGTGCTCGTCATATTGATGACAGTCATGCCTTCATTGATGCATCTGGCTTTTTCATGTTCAGCGAATCATTCCGCCAAGACCCAGTTAAAGTTGAGCTAAATGTACCAAAAGAATGGCGCTCAGTATCGGGAATGGAAAATGCGGGTTCTAAACACAGCTTTAAAGCCGCTGATTACGACATTTTAGTTGATTCACCAATCGAAACGGGTATCAATGAGCTACACAAGTTCACTGTTGATGGTCGTGAATACGAACTCGTTATTTGGGGTGAAGGCAACTACGATGTAGATCAAATGCTAATTGACCTTAAAAAGCTAGTGACAACGGGCAACGTAATTTGGGATAACTACCCGTATGAGCGTTATGTATTTATGGTACATGCTACGTCAGGTGCAGGCGGTGCAACAGAGCATTTAAACTCAACAATTATCCAGCGCCCACGTGACCGTTTTGGTTCTCGTAAAGATTACCTTGCGTTTATCAGCACCGCAGCTCACGAATTTATTCATACTTGGAACGTAAAAGCATACCGTCCTAAAGGTATTGCGCCGTATGACTACACCAATATTAACTACGCAAAAACATTATGGATTGCAGAGGGCTCAACCAGCTACTTTGAAGATCACTTAATGGTGCGCGCGGGCATTGAAACAACTGATGAGTTCTTCGGTACGTTAACGAAAACCGTTAATCGTCACTTACAAACACCGGGTCGCGAAGTACAAAGCGCAACTGAAACAAGCTTTGATAAGTGGATCAACCAAGGCGGCGACCACGCTCGCAACTACAGCACCAATATCTATTTAGAAGGTTCATTGATTTCAATGGCACTTGATATTGATTTGCTAGAAAACAGCGATGGCAAAATCAGTTACCGCGACGTTCACCGCGCGCTTTACAACAAGCATCGTTTACCAGATGGTTTTACGCCAGATGATGTTAAAGCAATTTTAAAAGAGCTAACAGGTCGTGATTACAGCGCTTGGTGGCAAACGAATGTGGATGAGCCAGCTGCTATCGACTTTGATGAGCTACTTGCAAAAGTAGGCTTAGGTTTAATTCGCCCTGAAGGCGCAAAATCAGTACCTAGTATTGATTCGTTTGCAAAAAACAGCGGTGAGTTATTAACCCTAACTCATGTTCGCCGTGGTGGCGCTGCATGGCAAGCGGGCTTAACGACTGATGACAAAATCGTGGCGTTTAACAAAAAGCATGTTGGTAAAGATTTAACAGCCAGCCTCGAAACGTTTAAAGCAGGCGACACAGTGACTGTTGATTTCATTAGACGCGATGCATTACAAAGCACAACGCTAACACTTAGCGAAGACTTTGATAAAGAGAAAAAGGTCAAAGCATTAAAAGATGCAACACCAGCTCAAATGGCATTGTTTAAAGCATGGATGGGTGTTGACCACCCAAATCAAGCTAAATAACAGCTAAGCAAAATAAATCGTTAATGATTTTTTATTGGTAAGAGAGGAGCTGCGGCTCCTTTTTTTTTGTTTGGTACTTGCTGCGCTTTTACAAACTGCTTTGTGTACTTTGTGTTTAGTAGTGCACTGTGAAGTTGCTGTTTTTTACGTCGCCAAAATGACTTTTTAACTTTGGTTGATCTATCCCGAATATCACTTTGTGCATTATCGGGTTGTGATACCGGGTAGGGCAGCAAAGAGTATCCATAAACACCGGTTTCCCACACATGCTGTAAATCGCAGTCAACGGGGCGGCCAAATTCGGCAGTGGCTTTTAACAGCGCTTTTGCACCTTCAAAACTAACAGCCGTTGCACAGCAGCCAGACATAAGCTTTTTATGAATGACTAAGTGTTGCTCATCAGCAAGGGGTTTTGTAAAGGCAATTTCCCGACTTCGGTCTTTATAAGCGGCCAATTTTATTAGCTGCCAAGGCTGTTTTAATGTACTAATGTTTTCAATTGCACTGTGAATAGAGCGGTCGAGCAGAAAGTCATCTTCTAAAATAATGGCGTAATCTAATTGCCTATCGACAATGGTTTGCCATGCTTTTCTGTGACTCAGGTAACAGCCAATCTCACCTTTACTCAAGGGCTTATGGAATTTTTTTAGGTTTAAATCAGCACTATAGTGCTTGGTTATCTCTGTATCAGACAGCTCTCTACCATCAATTGCATCAAGGCGTTCAAATGCCAAATTTTGTGCATTTAGCTCATGGCTAACACGGTTTAATCGTTCAGTAGAGCTTGCTAAGTTAATTACAAAAATAGCGGTCATTATCGTTACCTGATGGTCAGTTTGAATCAGGCTAACAAGCTTTAATGACGCTTGGGTGTCAGAACTATTTCGCTTTTATGTCAGGGCGAGGAGTATTTAAAATAGATTGCTTTTCTTGCTCGGATAAAATGATCCAATCAAAAATCTCATCATTACTGCGACCACAGCCAGTGCAATAGCCATTTAGGCGATGACATTGACCGATGCAATCTGTTTTAAATTGGCTGGTTGGTTTTTTTGATTTTGTCATAGTGATGTGAAGGCTAATGTAGCCTTCATTAGTGTATTACTTGCCTTCAATTGGCTTACCAATTTCAAGAGTGGTAGACCAAGGCTGTTTGCGTGATAGGGTTTTACCCGAATGAATTGAGATAACAGGGTTGTTTTCGTCAAGCACAAACGTGGTACGTAACGATTCAGCTGACTCTTTTTGTGTTTGATGCCAATTATTACCCGCTAAACACGCTTGGGTAAAATTAACCGCACGGGTGTGATCGGCGACAGCCTGTTGCTGTTGCTCGTAATTGCCTACACAGCGGTAGGTAACATTGTCTTTATCAAGCGCCGTGATTTGACAGTTATCGGCAATAAGGTTGTATTTCGCTGTCCATGTTTCCATGTATTTAGTATTTACACGGCTACGTTTTAAGCCTTCAAAGCGGTTGTCGTAAGCACCTAATAGGGCGTTAATTTTCTCGCAAGGGGTTAAGTTATCAATGGCCGTTTGTTGTTCAGTTGTTAGTCCTGTACAACCTGTTAAAACAAGGCCAGTTAGTAAGGCGGCGAGTGGCTTTTTCATATCAGGCTATCCTTTTAAATAGCAGTTCCTTAAACGTTTCCTAAAGGATACCTAAGCCCTTGTAAAAATGCTAATAAAGATTAGCTATTACAATTTAAAATGCCTTCGCAAAGGAAGGCATTTTAGTTGCTAAAAACTATAAAAGCGTAAGCTTACATCTTGGTTTTGCCTGCAATGTTGGTTACTTTTACTGAGCCAGAGCCATCACTAAGTAACTCAAAGTTTGCTGCAGTATCAACGCGAATGCTGCCTGAGCCATCTGAAACGACAACATCACCCGAAATATCATTTAAGTCGATACCACCAGAGCCATCGTGTACTTCAATATTGCCCTGTGCGTTGGCAACATCAATATTACCTGAGCCGTCATGAATTTTAATATCACGGCTGATATTACGTGCCTCTATGCTACCCGAACCATCATTGATTTCTAATGTGCCTGTAATGTCATTTGCGGTAATTGAACCAGAACCATCGTTGATCACAGTATTCGCAACTTTGCTAATGATAATTTCACCAGAGCCATCGTGTACATCAACATTAAATGAGCGAGGGATCGCAACGGTTAAATCAATGCGAGTTTGCTTATTGGTGTGGTAATCGCACTGGCCTGCACTAAGTGCTGCGTTATTGCCTTTGGCTTCAAGGTTTAAGCAATATTCATCATGAGGCTTTTCTTGATAAATCTCGGCTTTAACGGTTACTTCATCACTGTCACTACCAGTAATGTGTAAAAAACCAGAGCCCGCTTCTACTTTTAAAGCGCTTAATGAGGCTGCATCTAGCGTTAGGTTTTTTGTTTCTTGTAGTGGCATATCACCCCAAGCAAATGTTTGTGCTGATAATAAGCCTGCGGCAATTAGTGAGAGTGTTTTTACTGTACTTAACATGGTTCTTCCCTTTCATATGTGTGGTGTTATTAGCTTAGTCGCAGGTGCTGATAAAAAAGGTTTAAAGGCTTTAAAAACTTTTTTTACACAAATAGGCAAGAAAGCGCGAGCTTCAGGCATTTATGGTTTTTCGCGATGCTTTAGACTGAAATAGTAGACCAAAAACTAAGCAACCCAAGGAGAAACATATGAGTGATTCAGCGCAAACAAGCGATATGCAAGTAATTAAGTCAGGTTCTCAAGATCCAATCGCAGGGCCAGCAGAATGTTTCACAGGTAAAGTGCAAATCAGTACTTTATTTAATGCACCAGCACCTGCTCGCGTTGGTGTTGCTGTGGTGGAGTTTTCAAAAGGAGCTCGTACAAATTGGCATTCTCATCCACTCGGCCAAGTTTTATTAGTTACAGAAGGTCAAGGTTGGACACAGTGCGAGGGTGGTGAGAAAACAGTCATCAATCCAGGTGATTTAATTTGGTGTAACTGCGGAAAGCGTCACTGGCATGGTGCGACTGCTGATAGTGCAATGAAGCATGTAGCAGTTCAAGAAGCACTCGATGGTAAACCTGTTGACTGGTTCGAAGCTGTTTCAGATGAAGATTATTTAGCATAAGGTACATTGAAATGTGTGACAAACATGAAACGCAAGACTTATCACGTCGTAATTTTATTAAAACGAGTTCAGCTTTAGGTGCAGGCCTGTTATTAGGTGGCTTTGCGGCGCCTTCATTTGCAGCATCATCTGAGCAGCTTGCAAATGGCAATATAAAATCTCGTGGCTATGCGGCTTTTGATAATTCAGGCTTACTAAAACCATGGGAGTTCGAAAGACGCCCAGTAGGCGATAACGATATTTTAATCGAAATTAAATTCGCCAGTATTTGCCACTCAGATATTCATCAGATGAAAGGGCATTGGGGCGCACAGCAATACCCTCAAGTACCAGGTCATGAAATTGCAGGTATCGTAACTGCGGTCGGTAAGAATGTGACTAAGTTTAAAGTGGGCGACCGTGCTGGTGTAGGCTGTATGGTTGATAGCTGTCTTGACTGTAATAGCTGTAAAGATCAAGGCGAGCAATATTGCCCAGAAACAAAATTCACTTATGGCTACCCTGATGAACGCTCACCGACGGGTATCACACAAGGTGGTTACTCGAATAACATTGTTGTTCGCGATCATTTTGCAGTGCATATTCCTGAAAACATTAGTTTAGAGCATGCTGCTCCTTTATTATGTGCCGGCATTACAACGTATTCTCCGTTGCTTAAATTTAACTTGAAAAAAGGCGATAAAGTAGGTGTTGTTGGTATTGGTGGGCTTGGGCACTTAGCTGTTAAATTGGCTGTGTCGCAAGGTGCTGATGTTTATGCATTCACAAGCTCTAAAGATAAAGTAGCTGATATTAAAGCCTTTGGCGCTAAAGTGGTTGTTGTTGACGGTGAAGACGCTTACAACGAACATAAGTCGCAGCTTGATTATTTAATTAATACCTTGCCAGTGAAATATGATATTGCTAAATATGCATCATTAGTAAAACCATTCGGCACGTATACCCAAGTGGGTATGCCAGAAGAGTTTTCATTAAATATGAATGCATTAGCATTGGCTGCAAGCCGGGTAAACTTTAATGCTTCGTTAATTGGTGATATGCAAGAAACGCAAGAAGTTGTTGATTACTGTGCTAAGAATAATATTCTGCCAGCAACCCAGTTAATCAAAGCCTCTGAAATCAATAATGCATGGCAAAGCGTGGTGGAGAAAAAAGCGCGCTATCGTTATGTAATTGATGCCTCGACATTTTAAATAATTTTTAGATTGAGTAAGCCAAACGCCATACCCAGTATGGCGTTTTTTGTTGTTCCTTTTTTATTCGGTGATTTATCGCTTAAAGAGCGAATACTGACGTAAAAACATATCATTATTTTTTTCTTTTGCTAACTTAAACTCTTTGGCCTCCATGGAGTAATAATGAAAAAAATAACCTTCCTGAGTACGTTGTTGTGCACTAGCTTTTTTGTTTGTAGCGAAGAAACAGATACAACCTTGAACGCTTATGCCGCTGGGTACGTCGCCAATTTTACCTGTAGTGCCACGTTTAACGCTGGCAAAAGCAAAGATCAAATCGATATTGATGAACTTACCGGTATTTACCCTTTAATCGCAGACACTGTAAAAACACTAAAAGCGAACATTGATACTGAGCATAAACGAGTCATTGTTGATTACGATAAAGATAAGCAACGTATATCGGTGTGGCGGCCTCGTTTAGGCTGTGTTGATTTACCCGTAGGGGTAAGCCTTAAAGCTGCAACACTCGTGCAAGCACCGTTTAAAGAAAACTTAGCCTATCAAAAGGATGATGGTAAGCCTTGGCAAACGCTAAATGGTGTTAATAAAGCGACGGGCAATAAGGCGCTTGATGAGGTTATTGCACAGGCTTTTACTCGTCATTATGGTGAAGGCGCACGAACTTCGGCAATTTTAATAGCAAGCCCTGAGGCGATTCTAGCAGAGCAATATAAAGCCGGTTTTACCCCTGAAACCGCCCAGCGTACTTGGTCTGTTGCAAAAAGTATTGGCGCGAGCATTATTGGTGTGGCGGTAGCGCAAAAGCGACTTGATGTTACTAAGCCTGCGGGGCTTGAAAGCTGGTCTCACCCGCTTGACCCACGCGGCGAAATTACCCTTGAAAACTTGCTTCATATGGCATCGGGCTTAGACAGTAATAAAGCGGGCAATCGTACGGATCGTGTCTATATGGGCGGAGGTTTAGTGTCTGACACAGCAACGCATACTGCGTTAGAAGTTAAGCCAGGTAGCCGTTGGAAATACGCTAATAACGACACCATGTTAGCGCTACGTACCTTACGAGAAACGTTTAACGATGAAGCGAGCTATTTACGTTATCCATATGACAATTTACTCGATAAAATCGGCATGCAGCACACGTTTTTAGAGTCAGATTGGCAAAGTGACTATATTTTGTCATCGCAAGTGTGGACTACTTCTCGGGATCTTGCTCGCTTAGGGCTATTACACCTGAATAATGGCCGCTGGCAAGGTGAGCAAATATTACCAAAAGACTGGTTAAGTTATATTAGTAAACCAGCCCCTGCTCAACCCCCAGAAACGGCACCAGGATACGGCGCACAGTGGTGGCTTTATAACGAACGTTTTCCTGAGTTACCAAACGATACCATTGCAGCGCGAGGCAACCGTGGTCAATTTTTAGTGATCATTCCAAGCGAGCAGATAGTGATTGTTAGGCGAGGGTACGACCTTGCAGGGCTTAAAGGCTTTAGTGAGCATGATTTTGCTCGTGATGTTTTAAAAGCACTGGGCAGATAAAGTCAGGCAATAAAAAAGCTGCTTTGTGGCGTACAGAAGCAGCTTTGCTAACTGGAGAGTTAGTATCTACTACAAGGGCTCTATAGTGACATCCGCTTGGCCTAAACTTTTAAAAAACTGACTATCGCCCGTTATTTTACCAAGTTTTATCAGACCATTTGCATAACTTTGCTGCTTATAAAAGAGCGCAAGGTTACCCCAAGGTGCGTAATAAGTAATGTCTCCTGCGTTAGCATCAGTGCCAGCAGGTAAGCCTTGTAGATTTAATTTCTCTGGTAAAGTGGCAATTTTCTCAGCATTGGCAAAGTCTTCTACTTTTAGAGTCAGTGGTAGAAGTTGATAAAAATGCTTAGCGGCATTGTTACTTTCTAGAGTCGCTTGCATAGTTTTGCCGTTACTGGTGAACTTTATTTGCATTTCACTTACCATCTTTACTGCTTTTTTAAATATTGCTTATCTGTTACTGGCTCTAACCAATCAACAACCTTACCGTCTTTTGACTCTTGAATAGCTAAGTGCATCATGGCTGTTTTATCTGTAGCACCGTGCCAATGTTTAACATTAGCAGGAATATGTACAACGTCACCTGGTTTTATAACCTGAGGTTGTCCGTGCCACTGATTAACCCAACCCATACCTGATGTAACAATTAAGGTTTGGCCAACAGGGTGAGTGTGCCAGTTTGTGCGAGCACCTGGCTCAAAGGTTACCATGGCACCAGCGGCTTTCGCTTCGCCATGAGCTTGGAAACTAGGCTCGACGCGTACTTTGCCCGTGAAATACTTGTCGAGCCCAGTCATTGGGTACTGAGTGCCATTTTTTTGCACTGTGATTTGCGGTAATTCTAAACGTTGTGAAGAGGCGTTTTCTGCATGACTAAATGCACTCATCGTTAAGATAAGGGTACCGATAATATACTTCATACTTTTCTCCATGTGTTTGTAACCGAACGAATCTTCATTTTGGCTAAAAACTGTGCCTTTAAAAAGTACAATGCACGCAAGTTATTGCCTATTAGTCCGAGGCGGCAAATTTACCACTGGTCAATATTGTATAACCGAGCGTATAGTTAAGTATCTTGAATTTAATTGGGTTGGTTATGCATTCAGATTATGATGCTATTGCTAAAATGAGCGCTGCTTTAGCAGATAAGATTGCGCCGCTTATTGGCCAGCAAGAAACCGCTGATAGCGTGATTGAGGATTTGTTTTTTTATCGACAAACACAGGCCGCCACCTCTTGTTCAATGTGTGTGGTTGAACCAAGTATTGCACTGGTGCTACAAGGGGCAAAAAGCATGACCTTGGGCGAAGATGTTTTCAAGTATGACCCACACAAGTACTTGATTACCTCAATTGATTTGCCTGCAAAAATGCAAGTTCTTGAAGCAAAAGACGACGCACCTTATTTAGGCTTAGTGTTAAAGCTTGATTTGGCTATGTTAGGTGAACTGATTTCGCAAATACCGCTCGACAAATTAAACAAGCAATCACTCAATAAGGGAATGACCTTAGGTGAGATGACTGAGCCACTACTTAACGCTTTTACACGATTAATTGATCTGGTTGATGATCCTGAGTCTATGTCAGTACTTGCGCCATTAATTAAACGCGAAATTTTTTGGCGTGTACTTAACAGTGAGCATGGGGCAGAGCTTCGCCATATAGTGTCAACAGGTAGCCAAGGGCTTAGAATTGCACGTAGTGTTAAGTGGTTAAAAGAAAACTATGATCAACCCTTGAGTGTAGAGGACTTAGCGGGTCTTGCGAAAATGAGTAAATCGACTTTCCACCATCATTTTCGAGATCTAACTTCAATGAGTCCGTTGCAATATCAAAAGCGTTTAAGGTTAATGGAAGCAAGAAGGTTGATGGTTGGCGAGAGTATGGATGCCTCAGGTGCTGCTTTTAAGGTTGGCTACGAAAGCCCTTCACAATTTTCTCGTGAGTATTCTCGGTTTTTTGGTTTATCACCAAAACGAGATGTAGAGGCGTTTTTAGCAACGGCTAAATAGCCGGCTACATATAATACCAATGGGCAATAATAGTTAATTAAGCGAATTGGTATAAAAAACGAATGGGCATATCCCTATGTCCCATTCGTTACCATGACACGTTTTAGTTAAAGACTTGCTGTGAAAAATTCAGCAATTTTAGTGAATGGAATTAAACCCACATCATCATATAAATCAACATGACCTGCATTTGGTACAACCAATAATTGTTTAGGTTCAGCAGCTAAATCATAGGCTTGTTGGCTAAACTCAAATGAGTGAGCGTGTTCACCGGCAACAAACAGTAATGGACGTGGTGAAATAGTCTCAATATCGTTAAATGGATAAAAGTTCATAAAACGCACATTGCTGCTTAATGTTGGGTGAGTTGTTAAATCTGCTGATGAACGCTCTGGTGTATATTCACCACGCTCAGTGCGGTAAAAGTCATAAAACTCTTTTGCAATTGGGTGTGAGCTTTCATCAATGTGATGGGGGCAGCCGCCAGTGTATTGTACTTCGCCACCAAGGTACTCAACATTACGTTGCTCTGCAGCCTCATCGAGCATATCTTTACGCATATCAAGATCAATAGAGTTGCCTAAACCATTGCGCGTTGCGCCACCCATGTCATACATACTAACTGTTGCCACAGCTTTGATACGTGGGTCAATTTTTGCGGCACTAATGATGAAACCACCACTACCACATACACCTAAACCACCAATGCTTTCTTTGTTGACGTATGAACGGCTAGCAAGGTAATCGACACCGGCACTGAATGACTCTGCGTATAAATCAGGTAGTACAGTATTACGTGGTTCGCCGTCACTTTCGCCCCAGAAGCTAAGATCAACTGCCAAAGTTACAAAGCCTAGCTCTGCCAGTTTAGTTGCATATAAAGTAGCACTTTGCTCTTTTACCGCACCCATAGGATGACCAATTACAAGTGCTGGAAGATTCGCACCTTTTTCTGCATTTTTAGGTGTAAAAAGATTACCGACTACATTCATTTGTAATTGGTTTTTGAAAATTACTTTTTCAAAGTTAACAGCATCGCTTTGGTAAAAATTATCAGTTGAGGTTGTCATAACACTCTCCTATTTTTTGATTAACAGGGACTGCAATTGGTTTTCACAATGCAGCTTTGATGAGGTTATTGTCGGTTATTTGTGCAGTTTGGCGTTATATTAGAACAGTCGATTTATTGCCTAAAAGTGTCGATTGTATCTTTATGTGCTTAAAATGAACATTAGGTAGCCCAAGTATGAGCACCTAATGATTTTTTAGGGTGTTTTTATAGTGAAATAGCTGGCAATGGCTGCAAAAAATAAGATAGCTGCGCTAACAAAGAAGGTAATAGGGTAGTCATAAACATCGAATAATATGCCGCCGAATGTTGAGCCTAGCGCTATCGAAAATTGAATAATTGCTACCATCAATCCTCCTGCAACTTCAGCATCTTTTGGTAAAGCACGAGCTACCCAGCTCCACCAAGCAACAGGCGCTGCAGTTGCAATTAACCCCCATAATCCAAGTAATACGATGTTGATGTTAAAAAGAGATATTTGATTAGCTAAACAAAATGCTATTAAAGCCATAACCGTAGGGGCAGCTATTAAGGCAAACGCTAAACTGAGTTTTATGACCTTACTGATCAATAAGGTGCCAATAAAGCCTGCAAAACCAATAACAAATAACACCATAGAGACTTGTTGGCTGGTGGCTTGAAACGCTGACTCTAAAAAGGGCCTTACATAGGTAAATAAAGTAAATTGCCCCATAAATAGCAGCGCGACAGCTAGCATACCAAAACGGACGAGTGGCTTTTTAAATAACTTAAATGCAGAAAAAGGTCCTTTTGATTGCTGCTGAGCTGGCATGCTAGGCAAAGCCTGCCATTGCCAAAATACAGCAATAGCGATAAATGGCACTAAACACATAAACGCGCCTCGCCAGCCAAGAACACTGCCTAAATAACTGCCAATTGGTGCTGCAATTATCATGGCAAGACCATTACCACCATTAAATACTGCCAGTGCTTTAGGCACTTTTTCCTCGGGAACTAAGCGCATTGCAGAAGCAGTTGAAAGTGACCAATAGCCACCAATGACTAAGCCGATTAACGCACGACCAAGCATATAAACAGCGTAACTATCAGCTACAGAGATTGTTAAAGTTGACAGTAGCATTATCAAGGTCAGAGCGACTAGTAAGGTTTTTCGATCACTTTTAGCAAATAAAGGACTCATGAATAGACTTGTGACCACCGCAAAAAAGCCAGATATTGCTAACCCCTGACCAACCATGCCTTTACTAATTGATAAATCTTCAGCCATAGGTGTTAATAAGCTTACAGGCATAAACTCGCAGGCTATTAAGGCGAAAATACATAATGTCATCGCAAAAACCCCACTCCAATTAGCTTGCTGCTCGATAGGCTGATCATCTTGATAGGTTGAGTAACTTGTCATGCTAGTCCATACAGTTAAATGTGATGGAGTATTTTTTCAGACATAGGTTGAATAGACTAGCTAATGAATACTAATATGCTTTATTAGTAATACTTATTAATAGGCTGGTGGATGATCAAACAAAACCTCAATGAATTGAACTATTTTGTCATTGTGGCAAGAACTGGCAGTTTTACGCGTGCTGCTGCTCAGTTAGGCGTAACTCAGTCTGCCTTGAGTCAAGCTATTCGTTCACTAGAAGCAAACTTAGATATTCGTTTGTTAACCAGAACAACTCGAAGCGTATCACCGACACTCGCCGGGGAGCGTTTACTCAATGCAATCGGGCATCGTTTTGATGATATCGAAAATGAGCTAGAAGCCTTAACTGAACTCAGAGACAAACCTGCGGGTACGGTAAAAATTACTTGTGGTGATTTTATCATTCAGAACACATTACTCCCAAAACTGGCCAATGTATTAAAGCAATACCCAGATATTAATATTGAGTTTAATGTTAACTATGGCTACACAGACATTGTTGCTCAGCGTATCGACGCTGGTGTTCGCCTTGGCGAAACTATAGATAAAGATATGATTGCAGTGCCTATTGGTAAAGAGCTCAATATGGCAGCGGTTGCAAGCCCTGAGTATTTTACTAAGCATCAAAAGCCTAAAACACCAAAGGATCTTACTGCACATAATTGTATCAATATTCGCTTTCCGACTCATGGCGGTTTATATGCGTGGGAGTTTGAAAAAGAGGGTGAAGAACTTAATGTGAATGTACGCGGTCAATTAATCTTTAATACCTCTCATCATATTGTTGATGCGGCTTTACAGGGGTTAGGTATTGCGTTTCTACCTGAAGAAGAGTTTGGTGAGCATATAAAAAATGGTAATTTAATTAAAGTGTTAGCTGATTGGTGCCCCGCATTTCCCGGTTATTATTTGTATTACCCGAGCCGAAGGCAACCTTCGCCTGCATTTAAAATTGTGTTAGAAGCGTTAAAACAGCAATAGAGTGCGGTATTTAGATACCACACTCTATATTTATTACTTATGGCGGCCTTGTAAACAGTTCACCACATCAGCCAATGATAGGCCTTGGCGCTGTAATAACACGGTTAAGTGATACAGTAAGTCTGCCGATTCATTGGTTAATTCATCGTTATCATGTTTCATGGCTGCAAGGGCAACTTCAACACCTTCTTCACCCACTTTTTGGCAACTACGGCTTAAGTCTTTTGCAAACAAAGACGCAGTGTAGCTTTTGCTCGGGTCATCGTCTTTACGCGAAACAATCACTTGTTCAAGCTCAGCTAAAAACGACAAGCTAGGTTTAGCATCATCGCCAAAGCAGCTTTGTGTACCAAGGTGGCATGTTGGCCCAAGTGGGTTTGCCAGGACTAATAGTGAGTCGTAATCGCAGTCGGTGTGAACTGAGACTACTTCAAGGTAGTTTTCTGATGTTTCGCCTTTGGTCCATAAACGCTCTTTAGAGCGCGAGTAAAAGGTTACTTTTTGTTTGTCGAAAGTGGCAGCTAATGCATCTTGATTCATAAAGCCTTGCATTAAAATCACCCCAGAGCGTGCATCTTGCACGATAGCTGGGATCAACTCGCTTTTGGCAAAATCGACTTGAGAAAGAGTGTCTTTGGTTAATTGCATAGTCTAGCCGCTACATTATTATCAGTTAAAAATTGTTTTAGTTCGCCAATATCAATGACGTTCTTGTGAAATACGCTGGCAGCGAGCGCGCCATCAACTTGGCTTTGTTGAAACACATCAACAAAGTCTTGCATCGTACCTGCGCCGCCCGATGCAATTAGTGGAATATCGCACAGTGCACGCATTTTTGATAGCTGAACATTGTCGTAGCCTTTACGCACGCCGTCTTGGTTCATGCAATTGAGCACGATTTCACCAGCGCCTAGGTCTTGCACACGCTTAACCCATTCTTCGGTTTTGTAGCGAGTACGGCTTGATGCATTTGGGTCGCCAGTCAGCTGATACACTAAATACTCGTCAGTGTTTTCATCATAAAAGCTATCAATACCCACAACCACGCATTGTTTACCAAACTCATCGTGTAATTCTTTGATAAGCTCTGGGCGAGCAATTGCAGGGCTGTTAATACTGATTTTATCTGCGCCACGCTCTAAAACACGTGCTGCATCAGCAACAGATTTAATGCCGCCCGCTACACAAAATGGAATATCAATGTGGCGTGCAATATTCTCTACCCAATTAACATCAAGTAGGCGTTTTTCGACGCTGGCACTGATTTCATAAAACACCAGTTCATCTGCACCGGCATCGCTGTAGGCTTTGGCAAGCGTTAGGATATCACCAACCACTTCATGGCCTTTAAATTTAACGCCTTTAACGACTTGGCCGTCTTTTACATCTAAACAAGGGATTATGCGTTTTGATAACATGCTAGCGCCTCCTCAACATTAAAGGCACCATCGAGTAATGATTTACCTAAGATAACACCGCCAACACCCAGTTTTTTCAGCTTTGCAATATCATCCAGTGAGCTTACACCGCCTGATGCTTGAACTTTAATCTCACTGTTGTGGTTAGTTAAATCTTCATAAAGTGCAAACGAAGGGCCGGTCATGGTGCCGTCTTTGCTGATGTCAGTACACAGAAAATCAACCACACCCAGTGCCACGTAAAAATCAACAAGTTCGAACAAGCCAAACTCAGATTCACTTAACCAACCATGTGTTGCTGGTGCCCAGCCGTTGTCAGTTTTATTAACATCTAGTGCGATAACAAAGTGTTCACTGCCAAACTTTTCAATCCAGGCCTGTACTTGCTCACGTTTTTCAACGGCCATTGAGCCGATCACGACTTGATTAGCACCGGCTTCAAGCCAGTCAGCAACATCTTGTTCAGAGCGAATACCGCCGCCAACTTGATAAGGAACATTAAGCGCTTTGGTTGCAGCTTGAATATGCTGCCACTGTTTTTTATTTGGATCGCGTGCGCCTTCTAAATCAACTAAGTGTAGTTTGCCTGCGCCGCTATTTGCGTACTCTTGTAAGCGTGGGCCAAGTTCGTAAGGGTAAAATTGTGCGGTATCATACTTACCTTGGTATAAGCGCACAATTTGGTTTTGTAATACATCGAGTGCTGGAATAATCACGTTTATTTCTCTTATTTTTTGCTGCGCTTACAGCTGCCAATCTAAAAAGTTTTGTAAAAGTCGTGTGCCTACTTTGGCGCTTCGCTCTGGGTGGAACTGCATGCCTGCGTAGTTATCTTTGGCAACAATTGCTGAAAAAGCTTGCCCGTATTCACCGCTAACTAGGGTGGCATCGTTCACTGTGTGAGCAAAGCTATGCACAAAGTACACTTGATCTTGCGCTGATAACCCTTTGGTGAGGGCATGCTCTTTTAATACACTTAGGTCGTTCCAGCCCATGTGCGGTGAAGTTAATGTGCCCACATCTAAGTGCTTAACAATACCTGGAATTTTGCCAAGGCAATCAACATTGCCTTCTTCAGTGCTGTCGCAAAGTAATTGCATGCCTAAACAAATGCCCATCAACGGACGCTGATATTCATCAATTGCTTGTTGCCAACCACCGTCTTTTAAGCGTTTCATGGCAACAGAAGCATGACCTACGCCGGGTAAAATGGCACGTTCAAAGCCTTTTAGTTGCTCAGGTGAGGTGATAACCTCAGGCGTTTTTCCTAAGCGTTCAAAGGCAAAACGAACAGAGTTAATGTTGGCGCAACCGGTATTAATTATGGCAATCATAAACACCCCTTAGAGCTTGCTGTTTGTTGCGAAGCATCTTTTGCAATCGCAGCGCGAAGTGCTCTTGCAAACGCTTTAAAAAGGCCTTCAACTTGGTGGTGACAATTACCATCGCTAACCGACAGAATTAAGCTCATGGCGGCATTATCACTTAAGCTTTTAAAGAAGTGCTCAACCATTTGTACGTCTAAGTCGCCGACTTTTTCACGGCTAAAATCAGCATTTAATACAAACGAGGCACGGCCCGATAAGTCAATTTGCGCTTCTGCTTTACATTCATCCATAGGGAGTGCAAAACCATAGCGACCAATTTGCGTTTTTGTACCTAGCGCTTGTTTAAGGGCAAGGCCAAGTGCAATGCCGATATCTTCAACTAGGTGGTGCTCATCAATGTGTAAGTCGCCAGTGGCTTGAATATTAAGTCCGATATTGGCGTGTGTACGAATTTGGTCAAGCATGTGGTCGAAAAAGCCAAGGCCAGTGCTAATTTCGCCATTTTTTGTTTGGTCTAAATTAACTTGCACATCGATTTGCGTTTCTTTGGTATTGCGAGTGACACGGCCTTCACGGTTCGCGGTTGTCAGCTTAGTGACAATGGCATCCCAACTGCCATCATACAAAATACCTTCGCAGCATAAGTTATTAGCAAGTCCGATATCTGTTTGGCGGTCGCCAATCACAAATGAGCGTGCTAAATCGACTTTACCTGAGCGCATCAGCTCAGTAAGTAAACCAGTTTTTGGTTTACGGCAGTCACAATTTTGCTCATCAAAGTGAGGGCAGATCAGAACTTCATCAAATTTAATCCCTTGGCTGTTTAAGATATCCATCATCTTGTCTTGGGCAATATCAAAATCAGCTGTCGGGAAGCTATCAGTGCCTAAACCATCTTGGTTTGAAACCATCACAAGGCGGTAACCTGCCGCTTGAAGTTGTAATAGAGCAGGGATCACATTCGGCAAGAACACTAATTTTTCTAGGCTATCAACCTGTTTGTCGGTGATAGGCTCTTCGATAATCGTGCCATCGCGGTCAATAAATAAATACGGGTTGCTCATGATAATTCCTGTTCTACTGTTTTGCTGGTCAGTGATAAACCATCTAACCAAATTTTTACTTGTTCTAGTTCTTGCTCGTTACCGATAGAAATTCGTAACCAATCATTTTCACCATATAAGGTGAAGGCACGCATCACGAGTCCTTGCTCAAGTGCGATATTAAATGATTGTTTGTCTTTTAGTTTTAAGGTGACGAAGTTACCTTCACCGCTCAGTACTTTGATAACGGCAGGTGATTGCTCAAGCCAGCTTTTCAGTTTGCCTTTTAAGCTATTTAGAATAGTCACCTGACGGCGCATTGAAGCGATGTTGTCACTACTTAATGCATCTGCTGCAATGCTCGCCACCACCGTTGATACAGGGTAAGGCGCAATCACTTTACGAATAGGTGCAAGCAGCTCGCTGTTGGCTAGCGTGAAGCCTGTTCTTAAACCTGCAAGTGCAAATGCTTTTGATAAGGTTCTTAGTACCACAAGGTTACTAAACTCGTTGATTAGGCTTGCCGCTGTTTGTTCTGGGCAAAATTCTATATAAGCTTCATCAACCACTACAATCGCTTTACCCGCAAGTTGTTGGGTGATTTTTCTGATTTTGTCTAAGCTTGTCATGCTGCCGGTAGGGTTATTTGGGTTACAAATAAACACCAGCTTTGAATCAGCAACTGCAGTGACAATTTCATCAACCGTGCCTTTTAATAACAGCTCTTGAGTTAAACCGTTAATCGCAATGTTGTGGGTATCAGCAGTGACTTTGTACATGCCGTAAGTTGGCAAAAAGAGTGCGATGCTTTCTTTAGCTGGGCTACAAAAAGTACGTACTAATAGCTCAATACCTTCATCAGCGCCACGAGTCATCAGTACTTGCTCTGGCTCTAAATTAGCATAGCAAGCGTAACGATTGATCACTTGCTGAGGCTGCGGATCTGGGTAGCGATTTAAATCAGCTAAATTGATATTTGGCGTACGAGAATAAGGGCTTTCATTGGCATTTAACCAGGTTGTGCCTGTCAGCTTTTCACTTTTCGCCGAACTGTAGGCTGTAAGCGCTGCAATGTTATCTGGCAACAGCGTTGTTATTTTTGAATTATCGCTCATTGTTCATAGCCTCAAGACGAATTGAAACAGCATTAGCGTGAGCATCAAGCCCCTCTGCTGCAGCTAAAGGTAAAATTGCTTTAGATAATTCACGTAAGCCATTTTTACTGATGGTTTGCACTGTGTAAGTTCTAAAGAAGTCCAGTAAGTTTAAGCTCGAATAGGTCGCACTGTAACCATACGTTGGTAGTACGTGGTTCGTACCCGATGCATAGTCTCCGGCAGACTCCGGAGTGTAATCACCTACAAATACTGAGCCGGCATTTTTCACTAAGCTTAAATAAGGCTGCGCATCAGCAAGCTGAAGAATAAGGTGCTCAGGGCCATATTCAGCAGACACTGCAAAGGCTTGCTCAACCGAGTCGACTAATATCAAGCTTGAGTTAGCAAGGGCTTGCTCGGCAGTGTCTTTACGACTCAACTTTGCTAGCTGCTCTGTTAATGCTTGCTGTGTTTTTTCAATAATGCGTTCGCTGTTACACAGTAAAATAACCTGTGAATCCGCACCGTGCTCTGCTTGCGATAATAAATCTGCCGCAATAAACTCTGGGTTTGCACGCTCATCAGCAATCACTAGCACTTCAGAAGGGCCCGCTGGCATATCAATCGCCATGCCCGGAATAGTTTGCGCAACAAGTTGTTTTGCCATGGTGACAAAGCTATTTCCCGGGCCAAAAATCTTGTTCACCTTAGGCACTGATTCTGTACCGTATGCCATTGCTGCAATCGCTCCGGCGCCGCCACTTTCTACAATGGTTTTAATACCACATAGTTTTGCCGCATATAAAATGGCTGGGTTGATAGTTTCATCGGCTTTTACAGGTGTAGTAAGCACAACGGTTTGTGCACCACTTAACTGTGCAAGTACCCCTTGCATAATCACTGACGATGGCAGTGGCGCACTGCCACCTGGCACGTAAATGCCTACCGCTTCAATGGCTTGATATTTAAGTTCACACAATACGCCAGGTTGCGTTGTTAACTTAATGTCTTTTGGTAATTGTGCTTGGTGAAAACGTTTTACATTGGCATAGGCCGTTTCGATGGCGGCTTTTAACTCGTTTGATAATAACTGCTCAGCTTGATTAATTTCTTCAATTGGCACTAATAAGCGAGGTGTTTCGCGCTTATCAAACTCTTTTGCCATTTTTAATAACGCTGCGTCACCCTCAGTTTTAACTGCATTTAAGATGTCGATACAAATTGCTTCAACCTCTTTACTTGCAGTAACAGCAGGGCGGGTAAGAACCGCCTGCTGTGCTTGTTGATTTTCCTCATTCCAGCGAAACATGGATAATTACTCCATCATTTTTTCAATTGGCATAACAAGAATTGAGTTGGCACCCAGTGCTTTTAACTGTTCCATTGTTTCCCAGAAAAGGGTTTCGCTGCTAACCATGTGTAGTGCTACATAATCGTCGCTACCAGCAAGCGATAGTAAAGTCGGTTGGCCTGTGCCTGGTAGTAAGTCGCATACTTCATCAAGCTTTGCTTTTGGTGCGTGTAGCATGATGTATTTACTTTCTTTTGCTTGGCGCACACCACGTAAACGCGGCATTAACGTGTTGATTAAATCAAGTTTGCTTTGATCAGTAAGGTCTTTGTTTTGAATTAAACATGCATTTGATTCTAAGATGGTGTCGCCTTGCATTAAGCCATTAGCTTCTAAGGTTGCACCGGTAGACACTAGGTCACAGATTGCATCAGCTAAACCAGCACGCGGTGCGACTTCAACAGAGCCTGTTAACATGACGGTGCTTGCATTAATGCCTTCACGTTTTAGGTATTGGCTTAAGATTTCTGGGTAGGTAGTGGCAATGCGTTTACCTTCAAACCAGCTTTTATCTTGTGGACCAAGTTCTTGTGGCCATGCAAGTGCTAGGCGGCAGTAACCAAAATCAAGTTTAGAAAGTTTGTTTACTTCGAATGCCACGCCTTGGCGTTCGCGTTCGGCTTGAACTTCAACAAGTACGTTTTCACCAACGATACCTAGGTCACACACACCGTCCATTACTAGGCCCGGAATATCGTCATCTCGCACGCGTAGTACGTCAATTGGCATGTTGGTAGAGTGTGCGATTAAACGTTGTTCACGAAGATTTAATTTAACACCAAGTTGCTTTAGTAAATCTTGGCAGTCTTTTGATAAGCGGCCGCCTTTTTGGATGGCGATTCGTAAACGGTTGGTATTGCTCATTATTCATTTTCCTTTAATTCAAAAACTAAAAACCCCGAGGGAACCTCAGGGCGAAAATAAATAATTTGGTTGATTACTCGCCAGAGGTTCCTTTTAGGAATAACCTCTCAGCGAAAAACCTGACAGGCTATTCCGGTGAATGATGGTGATGATGGATAGTTGTCAGATTGAAGCGCATAATTTTTCCTGTATTGCACTCGTTTTTGTAAACCAGTGCGTATATCTGTTTAAATAAGTTACGTATATAGATAAACATGCTTTGCTAATCTTTGGCAAGCATTTTTTTTCGAAATTAAAGTATATCTTATAACTGCCGATATATAATGGTTAGATAGGAGGTACAGCAGGAGGTACAAATGGATATCATGATCCCCTTTTTAGGTCGAATTACGCGCTTACAGTTGGAAAGTAAAGGTGCGTTTCATATTGCGGGCGTAAAAGATGCGAACGTGCAGCGAATTGAGCTTGAAAAGCGTCAAAAACGTGAAATAGAACGCCGTAAAAAAGCTGCAAAAAAAGAAGATAAAGGCAACAAAAGTGCCATAGAAGAAGATGAAGAGGGTAATAAACACCTAGATACATGGGCTTAATACTCAATATAAAATTTGTTTTTATGCAACTGTGCGGTTTTTTCTGCTAACGTTAAGAAACACTTGTGTTGTAACTTACAAGGCAATTCAATGGAACGACCCTCAGTGCCATTAAATGAGCAAGCTAGGCTTGAAGAGCTTCGCTCATTAGATGTTTTAGACTCTCAAAGTGAACCCGCCTTTGACCGAATCACTCGCCTTGCCCAGCAATTTTTCTCTGTACCAATTTGTGTTATCAGTTTAATTGACGAGCACAGACAGTGGTTTAAGTCATGTGTAGGGCTTGATGTAACAGAGACCGCAAGAGACATTTCATTTTGCGCCCATGCTATTTTATACAAAGACCCGCTTGTGGTTGAAAATGCTTTAAACGATAAGCGCTTTGCAGACAACCCACTGGTAATGGGTGACCCAAATATTCGCTTTTATGCGGGCTGCCCAATTACACTTAAATCAGGAAATAGAATTGGCACTTTGTGCCTTATCGATCATCAACCGCGCAGTTTTAGCAAACAAGAAACTAAAGCGCTAATAGACTTTGCTGCAATCGTCGAGCGAGAGTTTGCAATTATGCAGTTAGCCACTACCGATGAGCTTACCTTATTGCCTAATCGTCGCGGCTTTATTGGCACTGCAGAGCATTACCTTGATTTATGTATTCGCCAGCACTTAAAAGCAAAATTAGTGTTTATTGATATAGATAATTTTAAAACAATTAACGATAAATTTGGTCATGCCGCTGGCGATAGAGTACTGAAAGATTTTGCAGGATTACTAGAGAACTGTTGTCGCAAAGCGGATTTACTTGCTCGTTTGAGCGGTGATGAGTTTGTGATTTTATTTACAGATTTAAATAGCAGTGAATGCGACACTATAATGCAGCGCTTGTTATTATCATTCAGTCACTTACCTAATAGCTTTAATAATCAAATTGAGCTTAGTTTCTCTTATGGCATTGCTGATTTTTCTGATCAGCAGCCTTGCTCGCTGACTAAATTGCTGTCTGTTGCAGACGCGCGAATGTATGCAGAAAAAGCACAAAAAAAGGCTCGATAAACGAGCCTTTAAAATAAAAAACAGTGCTTAATTTTTCGCTTCTGCTGATTGAATACTACTTTGGATCAGCGGCGAAATTGTTAAACCTTGTACGATAATCGAGAAAATCACTACCACGTAGGTGACAATAACAATTAGGTTGTGAAGATCTGAGCCTGCAATCATCACTTGATCGCGTGGGATAGCAGCTGCCATTGCTAGTGCTAAACCACCCCGTAAGCCACCCCAAGTGAGTATTTTCACCGAGTGCTTATCGTATTGGCGATACTTTTTAAAGAATACAAATGGCGCACCTACACTTATAAATCTCGCTAGCAACACCACAGGTACCATCAGTAAACCTAAGCCAATTTCTTCAAGAGTAATCGGCATAGTGACAATTAGCATACCGATAATCAAAAACAGCAAGGCATTTAAAAAGCTATCGGTGGCATGCCAAAAGTCTTTTACGTAGCGAGTATCTTCAGGCCCCGTACGCTCTGTTGCTTTTGAACGAGTAATATTGCCAAGTAAAATACCACTGGTGACCATAGCAAGCGCACCTGAGATTTCCCAAATATTCGCTGCTGCAAAGCCGGCTGTTGGAATGGTCAAGGTTAGTAGCAAACGAATGTTCACATCGCGGCTATTAATAATTAAAAAATGCCCGACTAACGCAATCACGAGACCAAACACGATACCGCCAATTGCATCAACTAAGAACAATTCAGCAACGTCAGTAAAGGTGGCTTCGGTGCCATAAAAGGCCACTGAAAATATCGTTGTGAAAATCACCAAACCAATACCATCATTAAACAAAGACTCACCTTCAACTTGCACAGAAATACCTTCTGGGGCTCGCATTTGTTTAATAATGGCTAAAACTGCAATCGGGTCAGTTGGGCTGATTAAAGCACCAAACAACAAGCAATAAATAAACGGTACTGGCCAGCCAACAAAAGCAAACAAATAATAGCTTAAGTAACCAACAATGACCGTTGAGGTTATGGTTGAAAATAACACTAATGCGGTAATTTCCCAGCGTTGCTTACGAAGGGCTGCTAAGTTGATTTCCAGCGCACCTGCGAACAGTAAAAACCCGAGCATGCCTTTTAATAGCAACTGATTAAAGTTGATACTAGAAACAATTTGGGTCATTTCGAGGGCGGTAGTATCGCCAAGCATTTTAACGGCAAGAATAAGTAGTAAAGAAATAACAACAGAGCCTGTTGTTATAGCAATCGTGGTTTGCATTTTGAGGATGTATTGGTTAGCAAAAGCAATAAAAATAGCTAATGCTGAAAGAAAACAAATGAGGTACCAAGCATTCATTGTTTGACCTTAAATATTTGTATAACAAGACGCAGAAAGCTGTCACTTTCTGGGCGCATATAGTACGCCTCTAAAATAGGTATGTCACAGTGTTTATGCGATTTTTATGACATTTTAGAGTAAAAATTCAAGGCGCTGATTGCATATGTATAATCGCTGTTAATAATGTCTCAAAAGAGACAAAATAAACCTGATAAAAGCGCAATAGTGATAAGTTCAGTTAGGTCAATCAGTCTGTTTAAATTGGGCTGATTCTTGGCTGGTATTAATTGCCCTAATTGGATAAGGAATAACAATTCCTTCTTCTGCGTAACGTTGGTGTAATGCTTTAATAAAAGCTGATTTTACCCAAAAGCGGTTAAAATACTCTTTTACTCTTAACATGACTGTAAAGTTGATGCTTGATTGATCAAATGTATGAAAGACCACAAAGGTTTCGTAATCATCAACGCCCCATTCATGGCTTTTTAATATCTGCCTAGCAACATCCAACGTAACCTGCTCAACTTTTTCAAGGTCAGAGCCATAATGAACACCCACTTCAACGGGGACGCTGAGCTCTTTTTCTGGGTAAAAATAGTTAATGATGCGCGATTTAGACAGCTGACTATTGGGGATGACTATCATGTTATTTGGCAACATTTTTACCCAGGTTGAGCGCCAACCGATTTTCTCAACAAAGCCTTGATCGCCACTTTCAAGCTCTATAAAGTCGCCGACCCGAATCGGTTTATCAATCACCAACTGAACGCCAGAAAAGAAGTTTTCGAGTGTCGGTTGTAAAGCCAAAGCTACGGCAAGAGAGGTAATGCCCAAAGAGGCAATAATCGGAGTGATTGATATACCCAACGTGCCTAATAACACCAATAAGCCAACACACACAATTGCGCAGCGGATTAATCCTTTAATGATGCTATGACTATTCGAAACCACTACTGAGCGGGCACTGTAATAATCAACGGTACCAAATAAGAAATGATCTAAAAATAACACTAAGGCAAAAATACAAATGGCTTTAGCGGTGGCTGCAATAGGTAAGGGGTGCTCAGCCATAAAGCCGGTGGTGTTTAATAACTGACCAAAAATGATCACAAGCACCATCATTGTGCACAAGGTCAATGGTGTAGACAGTGAGTCAACCAGTAACGAGTCGAAAACAAAGTCGGTTCGTTGGGTCCATTTCTTTAAGCAATAGATGATCACAAACTTTAATAAAAACAAAGCTGTGGCGGCTAATACAGTACCACCAATGACGACCAGCCATGGCTCATTTAGCCATTCGTTTTGTATCAGATCAGTAATCATGCTTAGTCCTTAAATCCTAGATACTTGGCATTGCTGCAAGTTATGTACCCAGACTTTTTTATGGATATCTAATCCTTTTAGCTGTGAATCAAAAATAATAAGGTAAGCAAAATAAAAACAAATAAAAGGTACAAATGTTTAATAAATGTTATTATTTTGTATCAATAAATTTACACAGTCGGCTTATCTGTTAACAATTAATAAACTTAAAATTTATTATCCTACTGTTAATTAAGGAATTTTATTTTAGAGCTAATACTTTATTTGTAAATTTTTTGTTTCATTTTCAATTTCGCTCCATTCAATCTAGGCTGGTCACTAATCGGGAACAGTGCAGTCCGGTTACTAGGAAAATATTAAATACATAACAATCTAACGGAGCGTAAACGTGAATTTATCTAAAATCACATTAGCAACTCTTGCTGCTTTTGCTTTGACTCAAGCAACAAGTGCAGTAGCTGCGAACAAGAAATACCTAAACGAACAAACAGGGATTAACCAAGCTTTGCAAACCAATGCGTCATCAGTATTGAGTGCAAATCCAAATCAGTTAGTTGGTTTAGGTGCAGGGAATGATTTAGTTGTATTAAAAGAAATCAAAACCAGTAACGGCAACACTACGCGTCGTTATCAGCAGATGTATCAAGGTCTACCAGTTATCGGCGATACGGTTAGCCTAACATTTGATGGTAATGGCCAATTAAAACGTGCACATGGTGCAGCAGTGTATGATATCGCCGCCGACATCGACTCAGTGTCTCCGGCACTTAACAAGAAAAAAGCAATGGCGAAAGGCCTTGCGAACTCACCTGCTGGAATTAAATCGGTTGGGTTAAAAAAGCATAATGAACAGTCACGTTTAGCAATTTGGCTTGATGAAGACAGCGTTGCACACCTAGTGTATGAAGTATCTTATGTGACTTATGGTGATAACCCATCTCGTCCGTATCAAATTATTGATGCCAACAGCGGTGAAGTTTTATTTAGCTTCGATAACTTACAACATGCCAGTGCAACAGGACCAGGTGGTAACTTAAAAACCGGTAAATACATCTATGGTACTGACTTTGATAGTCTAGATGTTACCCAATCTGGCAATACTTGTACGATGAATAACGCCAATGTAAGAACCATTAACTTAAATGGAAATACAAGTGGTTCAACAGCGTATTCGTTTACATGTCCTGAAAATACCTTCAAAGAGATTAATGGTGCGTACTCGCCTTTAAATGATGCGCATTATTTCGGTAATGTAATTTTTAATATGTATAACGATTGGGTAGGCACTGCACCATTAACTTTCCAATTAAAAATGCGCGTTCATTACGGCAGTAATTACGAAAATGCGTTTTGGGATGGTAGTGCTATGACCTTTGGTGATGGTCAAAATACCTTCTATCCACTGGTTAGTCTTGACGTATCAGCGCATGAAGTAAGCCATGGTTTTACCGAACAAAACTCAGGCCTCGTTTATTCTGGTAAATCAGGTGGTTTGAACGAAGCGTTCTCTGATATGGCAGGTGAAGCGGCCGAGTTTTACATGAAAGGCTCAAATGACTGGTTAGTGGGTCAGGAAATCTTTAAAGGTAACGGTGCATTACGTTACATGAATAACCCAACCCAAGATGGCAGCTCAATTGATCATCAAAACAACTATTACTCTGGTATGGATGTACATTACAGCTCAGGTGTATTCAACAAGGCATTTTATAACCTTGCAACCACACCAGGTTGGGATACGCAAAAGGCGTTTGTTGTGATGGCGCGTGCTAACCAACTTTACTGGACAGCCAGCACAAACTGGGATTTAGCAGGTAATGGCGTGATGGATGCGGCGTGTGATTTAAGCTATGACCCAGCCGATGTTCAAGCGGCACTTGCGGCGGTGGGTGTGACTTCAAGCTTAAGTGCGGGTAGTAGCTGTGGTACGACTGAGCCACCTCCAAGCGGTGATGAAGAACTAACTAATGGCGTTGCACGCACTGGGATCAGTGGTGCGGCGAAAGATCAAATGTTCTTTACTCTTGAAGTGCCAGCAGGTGCAACGAATTTACAATTCAATACAACTGGTGGAAGTGGTGATGCAGACCTTTACGTTATGTATGGCGCAAAACCAACACTGAGCAACTTTGATTGTAAAAGTACTTCATCTACTAGCACAGAAAGCTGCGCTATTAGTAATGTGCAAGCGGGTACTTACTACGTAATGGTAGAAGCGTGGAATCAAATTTCTGGTGTATCACTTACAGGTAGCTTTGATTCGGGCAGCGGTGGTGGTGTAACACCAATAAACCGTACTGAGTCTAACTTAAGTGTTGGCACAAATAGCTGGACTCGTTTCACGCAAGAGCTAGATGCGGGTTATTCATCACTTGATGTGACTATTTCTGGTGGCTCTGGTGATGCTGACTTGTATGTGAACTTTGGTTCGCAATCGACAACATCTAGCTATGATTGCCGTCCTTATAAAAACGGCAATAGCGAAACCTGCACATTTACAAACCCACAAGCGGGTACTTGGTATATCGACCTTCGCGGCTATCGCGCTGCAAGTGGTGTAACACTCACCATTTCGGCTAACTAGCCACCCTTTTAGGGAGCTTCGGCTCCCTTTTTTTATTTTCATTAAAATGCAAATCATAAAAGGATTGATTATGACAACCCGTCTAACACAGTGCTTAATGGGCTTTGCCACACTGTCACTGAGCCAACTAAGTTATGCAGCGCAAGACGAAACAATTTGGGTCACCATTGATGCCCTTGCTGCAGAGCACTTTCAACAAGATACAGTAAGTAAACGTAAACAAAGCAGTAATTTTGCGATGCAAAAATCGGCTTTGAATCAAGTTAATTTTATGCGCGTTAACAAGCAGGATATCGCTGGATTAAGTGAGTTTATGCACGATAACTATCATCGCTGCGGTGGTTTTGTAGCCCATGACTCATTAGCAGATGCCGAGCTCTATACTCAGCAATTAAATACTGTAGCTCAGACAGCTATGAATGCGAGCCTAGTAAACTACAGTATTGATAATGCCGCGACAGTTAACGCACTAATATCATCGATTGATAGTAGCGAACTGAGCGATACGGTTAATAGCATGATGAACTTTCATAACCGATATTATTCAGTGCAAAGTGGTGTTGATGCAGCTGATTGGTTAAAGAGCCATTGGCAGCAAATAGCCAGTAGCCGCAGTGATATAAGCGTGGAGTATTTTAACCATAGTTTTTCGCAATCATCAGTTATTGTGACCATTCCTGGTGCAGAAAAAGCAGATGAAATCGTCGTTATTGGTGGTCATTTAGACTCAATCAATCAGTCTAATCCAAGTAATGGTCGAGCTCCTGGTGCAGATGATAATGCCTCGGGTATTGCAGTGCTCACACAAACCCTCAAAGCAATTGTGGAAAATAACTACCAACCTCAGCGAACCATTCAAATTATGGGGTTTGCCGCTGAAGAAGTGGGCCTTAGGGGCTCAAAAGATATTGCTCAGAGTTATAAAACTCAGGGTAAGAATGTTGTAGGTATGGTGCAGTTTGATATGACTGGCAATAACGGCAGCAGCACAGATATTGTGATGATGACCGATTACACAAACTCTTCGCAAAATCAGTATTTATCGCAGTTGCTCGATGCTTACCAGCCCACAGTGAGCTATGGCTTTGATCAATGTGGTTATGGCTGCTCAGATCATGCCTCTTGGTATCAACAAGGGTTTGCCGCCTCAATGCCATTTGAATCAACAATGAGTGATATTAACCCATTGATCCACACATCAAATGATGGCCAATTTGATGCGGCTCACGCGAGTAAATTTGCAAAATTGGCAGTGAGCTATGTTGCTGAAATGGCAAAGAACGCTGGTGATGTGGTAACTGAGCCGACTAATCAGCTTGAAAATGGCGTAGCTAAAACAGGTTTGTCGGGCGCAGCAAAAGATCAGTTATTCTTTACGCTTGAGGTACCTGCAATGAGCAGTAACCTTGAGTTTGTCACCGAGGGCGGCTCGGGCGATGCCGATTTATACGTTAAATTTGGTAGTAAGCCGACCTTACAGGACTTTGATTGTAAAAGTACAACCTCTACAAGTAATGAAAGTTGTGTGATCTCGTCAGTTCAAACTGGCATGTATCATGTTATGGTTGAAGCGTGGAATGAGATTTCGAATGTGTCACTCACGGGAAGTTATAGCACCTCAGGTGGCGGCGAAAACGTTGACCGAACTGAGACAAACGTGAGTGTGGCTACCGGAAGTTGGCAGCGCTTTACTCAACAAATACCCGCAGGCCTAAGTAATTTAACAATGACTATTTCAGGCGGTAGTGGCGATGCAGATTTGTATGTTAACTATGGCTCAGCGTCAACAAGTTCAAATTATCTATGTCGGCCGTACAAAAATGGTAACGAAGAAAGTTGTCAATTTGATAACCCACAAGCTGGCACTTGGTACATAGATTTACAAGGTTACCGAGCTGCATCGGGCGTTACATTAACGATTCAAGGACAATGATTTAAACCCAATCATACTTTTAACCATGAGGAAGCCTTGCTTCCTCATTTAGTCTTGCCCTTGGCAAGTCAGTTACGTAAAATCTGCCCATCACTTTTAATCTATTGGCGAAGTTTATCAAACAACTTTTCAGTGCCACTGGCCCCCTTGCACTTTCTCTTGATGGATATACTCCTCGGCAGCCACAAATTGACATGGCTGTTGCAGTTGACGATGCCTTAAAAAAACGTCACCAATTAGTGGTTGAGGCGGGCACAGGCACGGGTAAAACCTATGCTTACTTAGCGCCTGCGTTAAAATCAAAAGGCAAAACCATCATCTCAACGGGTTCAAAAGCACTACAAGAGCAGTTGTTTCACCGTGATTTACCCAACTTAGTCAAAGCACTGAGCGCCACTAAAAAAGTCGCCCTTTTGAAAGGACGCGCGAATTATTTGTGTACCTATCGCTTAAGTCAGCATGTTGCGCATGTTCCAACAGATGATCCTGATGTAATGCATCAACTCGCGATGGTGGCAAAGTTTGCCAGTGAAACCCGTTCAGGCGATTTAGCAGATTGTATTGGCATAGAAGAAGACGCCAAAGTACTGCCTTATGTTAGCTCAACGGCTGATAACTGTTTAGGTAAAGAGTGCCCCGATTTTCAAGATTGCTATATTCGTAAAGCCCGCTTAAATGCCATGGAAGCTGACGTGGTGGTGATCAACCATCATTTATTCTTTGCAGATATGGCTGTAAAAGACACAGGCTTTGCTGAATTAATGCCTACGGCAGACGCCTATATTTTTGATGAGGCTCATCAGCTCAGTGAAATTGCCAGTGACTATTTTGGTGAAAGTGTTAGCACCAAAAAGCTGGTGGATTTAATTAATGACTTACGAGCAATTTACCGTGCCGATATCCCTGATATGCTGCAATTAGGTAAAACCCTCAACAAGTTAGAAACCAGCGTGGCAGATTTACGCTTGCAGTTTGGGGTTGATGGTAGCCGAGGTGATTGGCGTGAAAAGCTGGCTGATAAAGATATTTGTGCAGCACTGCACCGGGTCATTAGCGACCTCGACTTTTTATATCAAGTATTAAAGTTATGCTTAGACCGTAGTGAAAAAATAGAGCATCCGTTTGAGCGTACATTGGCCTTTAAAGGTCAGTTAGAGCGGGTATTTGATACCGCACAAACGGGCTATAGTTATTGGTACGAAACCACTCGCCGATACCTAACTGTGAATATTACACCGCTTAATGTATCGGCTAAATTCGCTCAGATGATGAAAGACACAGGAGCAGGTTTTGTGTTTACATCGGCGACTTTATCGGTCGATAACGAATTAGAACACTTTAACGCTAGCCTTGGCTTAAAACCAACGCAAAGCATGATTGTTGAAAGTCCGTTTGATTACCAACAACAAGCGTTACTTTGTTTGCCACGCTACTTACCTGAGTCTCATGCGAATAATATGCCTCATGCTATTATCAAGCTGACCCTTGAGTTGATTAAATCAGCAAAAGGTCGCTGCTTTGTGCTCTTTACTAGCTATCGTATGATGCATTTAGTGGCGGAAGGTTTAACCACACAAATGGATTATCCGGTTTATATGCAAGGGCAAATGTCTAAACGCATTATCCTTGAGAAGTTTACCCGTCATGGAAATGCCGTTTTACTCGGCACAGCCTCATTTTGGGAAGGCGTAGATGTTAGAGGCAGCACATTAAGTTGTGTTATCATTGATAAATTGCCGTTTGCCGCACCAGATGACCCATTATTGCAAGCAAAAATGCAAGATTGCCAGTTACAAGGCAAAGACCCATTTGCACACATTCAATTACCTCAAGCGGTCATTGCATTAAAGCAGGGGGTAGGGCGACTTATTCGCGATAGTAAAGATAAAGGTGTGTTGGTTATTTGCGATAACCGCCTAGTAACACGCCATTACGGCCAAGTATTTTTAAAAAGTTTGCCACCCATGCGCCGCACGCGCGACTTAGCAATGGCAAACGCGTTTTTAGAACAGATCAATTAGAGTAACTTAGATGATTAAACACAATATTCTTGCCTTAGATGCATCAACTGAAGCTTTATCGCTGGTGCTACATTATCAAGGGCAAACATTTCATCATTTTGAAGAGTGCCCTCAGCAGCACAGCCAAAAGATTTTGCCTTTAATTGATGAGTTACTCGCAAAGGCGCAATGTAAACTAACCGATTTAGATGTAATTGGTTTTGGTCAAGGACCGGGTAGCTTTACGGGTGTGCGTATCAGTGTTGCGATTGCACAAGGTTTAGCTTATGCCGCACGCTTACCTTTGGTTGGCGTATCAACATTGCAGATGATGGCGCAACAAGCGTTTGAACAAGACCAAGCCAGCGATGTGTTTTCTGCCATTGATGCACGTATGGGTGAGATTTATTACGCTCATTATAAAGCTGATGATAATGGCTTAATGACGCTTGTTGATGAAGAGCAAGTCATTAAACCTGAGTTGCTAACGTTACCTGAAACAACGGCGGCAGCGGTGGGTACGGGTTGGCAGACCTATCCTGCACTTGTTACAGAACTAGCAAATGTAAGTTTAAATGAAAACATTTTACTGCCTGATGCGAAGTACATGCTGGCCTCGGTTGCCACTGCTTATGCTCACGGTGATACAGTGACTGCAGCTAATGCGCAGCCTAAATATGTTCGTGATACAGTGACTTGGAAAAAGCTACCAGGCCGAGAGTAACTGAGATATTAACTGAGAGAATAACGGGACTTGCGTGCCCGTCAGTTATGGCACATAATTTAGTCATGTTTGATGTGGAATTACGAGTTTGACTTTACCTATTGGCTCAGGCTTTTATACCGGTGACATTCCCGGTCAATATAGCCGTAAAAATACCGTTACTGATAAGCCTAAAGCGATATCAGACCAAACGGCTGAGCAAAAATCGTCAACAGAGTATGTTAAATCAAGCCCTCAAGCTGTTGCTATTGCTGATGAATTTAAAGCTGAGTCGCAAAGCTATCAGCAAACAATTTATGATAAACCAAGCAACCCAAAAACTAGTCGCGCTATTTCAACCTATACAGAATTTGCTAACTTAGAACGCCGCGCCGAAGTGCAAAGCCTTATTGGCGTTGATGTATATGCTTAGCTAATTGGTAAAACTGAATTCACAAAAAAGCCTAAACAAATTGTTTAGGCTTTTTTATGATTGGACAGAATTCAATATAAATTACTGCTTAATAAAATCAATCAGCTTGTCGGCAATCGCAGTATTGTTTTGCGAACCGTAGAAATCTTCTGCACGTTTACCATAGGCAAATACTTGTACATCAATAGCGGTGTGGCCGCCAGTAGTCCAACCTGTGAAGCTGGCATGATTGATAATATCTTTTACTGCAAGTAGCAACGCTTTCTCGCCCATTTTCTTAGCTTGGCTAAGCTTAATGCTGTTTGCATCAGTAAACTCGATATCAGAATACTTTTGCCATACTGCTTTTAAGTCATCGCTTTCAAGTAGATCTTTTGTGATAGTGCCAGCTGTTGCTTTAACACCTTTAACAACGTCAGTTTCCCACTTATATTGACCATGAGCACCGAGTGTTAAGCCTCCTGTTGAGTGATCGGCAGTGATAACAAGCAGGGTATCAGGGTTTTTATCTACATACGCTTTTGCTTGTTCAATCGATTTAGCAAAGTCATCCATTTCGCCCATTGCACATGCAATGTCGTTTGCATGACCACACCAGTCAATTTGGCTACCTTCGATCATCACAAAGAAACCTTTGTCATTTTGACCATCAAGTAAATCAAGTGCTTTAGTTGTCATTTGCGTAAGGCGCGTTGGATTTTCGTCAAGCGCAAACGGTAAACCAACTTCAGCAAATAAACCAAGTGCTGGAACTTGCTTTAAGTCATTCATTGCTGCGAAGTCATCGCTGTACTGATAGCCAGCCGCTTTAAACTCTTCCACTAGATTACGGTCTTCACGAACGTAATATTTCGTGCCGCCACCAAGCATTAAATCAACCGGTAATTTACCTGCGATTTTGTTATCGATATAGTCGTTAGCAATCTCGTCGTAGTTACGGCGTGATTCGTTGTGTGAAGCAAAGCTTGCTGGTGTAGCGTGATTGATTTGCGAAGTAGCTACGAGTGCTGTTGTCATGCCACGCTCTTTAGCAACCTCAAGCATGGTTTTTACTGGTTTTTTATCAGTATCAACGGCAATTGCGCCATTATAACTTTTATGACCACTGCTCAGTGCTGTTGCACCTGCTGCGCTGTCTGTTACATAGGTATGATCGTCAGGGTAGGTATGTGCCATACCACGCAAAATAGTATCGAAAACAGTTGGGTCAACAACTTTAGTATTTGGATCATCTTTAAAGTAACGATATGCAGTTGTGTACGCCGGGCCCATACCATCACCAATCATATAAATGATGTTTTTTGGTGCTGATTCAGCCATTACTGAGCCTGCTGAGCATAATAATGCTAAAAGACTTAATTTTAATTTCATTGATGTAACCTTATTATTGTGCCCTTATTTATACTGCGAGGATTATTGTATACTAGCCAGACGATAAATAAACGCCTTTAAGTTGAAACGCTTAATAAATAGGAGCAATTGTGCAACCTTTTTCTTTTCAAACTGGCACTCAGGCAATGCATGGCCTAACCTTTGGTCATGGCGAAGAGGTTGTGATTGCCTTACATGGTTGGCTTGATAACGCACATAGTTACATACCTATGTTACAAAACGCGCAGTTAAATCAGCGTTGGTATTGCCTTGATTTTCCTGGCCATGGTTTATCTGATTGGCGAAGTAGTGACGCCCATTATTACTTTATTGACTACATTGATGACGTCTATAAGTTTATTGAGTCGCTTGATGTAACGAAAGTGCATTTAGTTGGCCATTCTATGGGCGCCATGGTCGCTGGCGTTTTTGCGAGCTGCTTCCCTGAAATGGTAGCATCGGTAAACTTTATTGAGGGAATTGGCTGCGTTACAACTAACAGCAATGAAATGAGCAGCCAACTTCGTAAAGCGATATTAAATAGAGCGCGGGTAAACAGCAAAGGCCCTCGTGCATTTGACTCAATAGCGCACATTATTAGTGCAAGGCTTGCAAGTGGCGACCTTGATTACCCACAAGCAGAGCTATTAATGACACGAAATAGTTACGAAAAAGCAGGTAAGTGGTATTTAACAACCGATCCTAAGCTTAAAAATCACTCAGGATTTCGCTTTGATGAGGCGCAATGTATTGCAACCATCAAACAAATTAACGCACCATGTCAGCTTATCCTAGGGGATAAGGGTTACCCTTTCGTTAGGGATAACCTAGAGGCATATGGTAAATATTACAAGGAGTTAAAAATTCATGAGATACCTGGAGGTCACCATTGCCATATGCAAAGTCCTGCATTAACCTTAGAGCACATTCATGCATTTATTGGGCAGTATAAAGCAAGTTAATTGTATAATTGCACCAAATGTGGGATTATCTGCACCATTAGAGTATTTACTCCATTGAGAAACGGCCTTAGTTAGATTAAGGTTATTAAAAAATATAATTATAAACAGGAGCTAAGAGTGGAAAAAATCTGGCTTAAACGCTACCCAGAAGGTATGCCTGAAACAATCGACCCTGAGCATTATCACTCGCTACTCGACTTGTTTGAAAAAAGTTTTGCTGACTATAGTGACCTTCCAGCCTTTACCAACATGGGTAAAGTGTTGACCTATAGTGAGTTAGACAGTGCTACAAAACGTGTTGCGTCGTACATTCAAAATGATCTTGGTCTGAAAAAAGGCGATAAAGTAGCGGTGATGATGCCGAATCTACTGCAAACGCCTGTGACTATTTTAGGTATTCTTCGTGCAGGCTGTGTAGTGGTAAACGTAAACCCACTTTACACCGTGCGTGAATTAGAGCATCAGTTAAATGACTCAGAGTCATCAGCAATTTTCATTCTTGCTAACTTTGCCGATACCCTAGAAAAAGCATTACCAAAAACCAACGTTAAGCACATTGTGGTTACCCAAGTGGGTGACATGGTGGGCGGCCTTAAAAAGCACATCGTTAACTTTGTGGTTAAGCACGTTAAGAAAATGGTGCCTAGCTACTCATTGCCAAATGTAATCAAATTTGCCGATACACTTGCTGGTAACGAAGCAAGCTATAAAAAGCCAGATGTTGATTTAAACGACTTAGCATTTTTGCAATACACAGGCGGTACAACCGGTGTATCTAAAGGTGCAATGCTATCGCATGGCAACATGGTTGGTAACCTTGAACAAGTATCAGGTTGTCTAGATAACGTGTTAGATCGCGGAAAAGAAGTGGTTATTACGGCACTGCCGCTTTATCACATCTTTGCTCTGACAGCGAACTGCCTAACATTTATGAAATACGGTGGTTTAAACGTACTTATTACAAACCCTCGTGATATGCCGGGCTTCGTAAAAGAGTTATCACAACACAAATTTACTGCGGTAACAGGTGTAAATACGCTATTTAACGGTTTACTAAATACCCCAGGTTTTGCTGAACTTGATTTCTCAAGCCTAAAAATGTCGCTTGGTGGTGGTATGGCGGTACAGCGCCCAGTTGCTGAAAAATGGCAAGCTGTAACGAAAACCAAATTAATGGAAGGTTATGGCCTAACTGAGTGTGCACCACTTGTAACTGTTAGCCCTTACGACCTTGAAGGTTATAACGGTTCAATTGGTTTACCTGCTCCTAGCACTGATATTAAGCTTATGCTTGAAAATGGTGAAGAAGCAGCGAAAGGTGAGCCAGGCGAGCTTTGGGTTAAAGGCCCACAAGTTATGCAAGGTTACTATAACCGCCCAGATGCAACAGCCGAATGCTTAAAAGACGGTTGGTTTGCAACGGGTGATATTGCAACTTACGATGATGAAGGTTTCTTCTATATTGTTGATCGTAAGAAAGACATGATTATTGTATCTGGCTTCAATGTGTTCCCAAATGAGATCGAAGAAGTTGTTGCTATGCACGAAGGCGTGCTTGAAGTGGCAGCTATTGGTATCCCTCATGAGGTCAGTGGCGAACAAGTTAAAGTTTTTGTCGTGAAAAAAGATCAATCTTTAACTGAAAAAGATATAATAAAGCACTGTCGTGATAATTTAACGAACTATAAGGTGCCTAAACTCGTTGAGTTTAGAGATGAACTACCAAAAACAAACGTTGGTAAGATTCTAAGAAGAGCCTTAAAGGACGAAGAAAAATAATTAAAGCCGGCATTAGCCGGCTTTTTTATGGTAAAGAAAGGGGTATAAGTGCAATATCAACTGATCGAAACGCAAAATCAATTAAATGATTTTGTAGAAAAAATAACAGGAAAACCGGTACTGGCAATTGATACCGAGTTTATGCGTCGTCGTACGCTTTACCCTGAAGTTGCACTTATTCAAGTATATGATGGTGAGCATTTAGCGTTAATCGACCCTCTGGCTGAGTTGTCGCTTTTTGATTTTTGGCAAGTACTTAAAAACCCAGAGGTGTTAAAAGTATTGCATTCACCGTCAGAAGATATTGAAGTGTTTCAAAAATACGCTGGCTTTGTACCAACACCGCTGTTTGATACTCAATTTGCACTGCAAATATTAGGTCATGGTAACTGCATGGGCTTTGCCCACATGGTTAAAGAGTTGCTTGATATCGAAATTGATAAAAGCGAATCGCGCACTAACTGGTTACAGCGACCGCTAACAGAAAAACAACTAGATTATGCCGCTGCCGATACGTATCACTTACTGCCTTGTTTTGAAATTATTAAAAAACAAATTGATGAAGCTGGCTTTTTTGACATCGTGATCAGCGAAAGCGAGTTAGTCGCGCAAAAACGTGCTTACCAACCACCAGCAGATCAGCTTTATAAAGATATTAAAAATGCTTGGCAATTACGACCGCACGACTTAGCAGTATTACGCGAACTTGCCGCATGGCGCCGTGAAAAGGCAGAGCGCAAAAACCTCGCGCTTAACTTCGTGGTAAAAGAGCATAACATGGTTGAAATTGCTAAGCGTAAGCCTGCAAGTCTAAATGCGTTACGCAGAGTACCGGGTGTTGAGCCAATGGAAGTGAACCGTTCGGGTGTTGAAATTTTAAAATGTATTGAGCGTGGTAAAGCCGTTCCTGATAGCGAACAACCTGCACAATTAAAACGTTTAATTGATTTTCCGGCATACAAAAAAGCGGCTAAAGATATTAAACAAAAAATTACCAAAGCTGCAAAAGAGCAGGGTATTCCTGAAGATGTATTGGCCTCTAAAAAACAGATTAACCAACTGATCAGCTGGAATTGGAAGCTCGATGCTGATGAGCGTAAAGCTGCATCAAAGCCAGATCTGTTTAACTCATGGCGCTATGAGTATGTGAAAGACGTACTTAAAGAGTGGCAAAACTAAGTAACTAACTTTTTAAAGGGCTTTTTATGCTTTGACTTGCATTAAAAGCCCTGAAACTTACTGCGTTTACGCGTAACCTCTAACCAATGCAGTAAGTTATTATCATATCGTTTTAATCGTTGTTTTTGTTTCGACGTTAAATAATAAAATGGCGCGAATATAAAGTAGCCATGGCCAATGATTACTACACAATTAAAACCATATTTAGAGTATTGTTTAATTAGTTTAGTTTTGTTTGGTTCAATATGAACATTTCCAAACGCTGAGCTATAAAAAATACCGTGTCGACATATAGTCAGCTCATTTTTACTGCTCAATACCAATAAAATAATTATTAACGATGTAAGCATAAAAGCCAGCAAAAGTAGCTCATAGAGCGGATGCTTTTGGGATGTCGCTTTTAGAATAGACAATGTTAAAACAGCTAAAGTCACGAGGAACGCAAGTGTGCTTTTCTCAGAGCTCTTCCTTAAATTCAATACTTTCATTCTCAGTCCTTGAGAGGTTTTTTTAATATAGTACTTCGCTACTTAGATAAAACAATCTGCCGAACAAATGAAAGTAAACACAATTTTTAATATTTTATTATTAATTTTTAATGCTTTGTTTTATTTAGCTTATTGAAATTAAATAAGATGTTGAACGGTAAAAGAGATAATAATGAATGTAAAATAGCTTGGTAGAATAAGCCGTTATATATCTTCATTAAGGATAATGAGCCATTGAAAACTGCCAAGCTGTTCTTTGCACATATTTTTATTAAAATGATCGACGCGAGCATATTAATGTATTTAACTTTACATAAAAGATTTTAAAAAACTTGTGATAGCAATGCCTTAAGTAATTTGTTAAAACTATATCAAAGAGGTAAGCCACATAACCAACCGCTGTAGATCTGGGAGGAACATGCTGGGATTAAAGAATGTGAATCGTCCCCGCTTGTTAATATAGCCATCCTTTTTGTCCCTATGCTAGATGGGTGGTACATTTAAGGATATTCCCGCAATTAATTTTGACGTTGGTATTTTAAAATATAAACAGATGCATAGAACGGAAATTTAGGAGTGCTTTTGTGAAAGGGACTGCATTCATTCTTCTCATCGTAGCAGTTTTCGGTATTCTAAAACTCATTGCTCCGAAGATTGTGGAGTTTTTGCCTGAGTGGGTAAATGGACTTATATTTCTCATTGTATTTTTAGTTTTGTGTTTTCAATTTGGGCGATTTATCTTTAAACACCGAAGAAAGGACGATTAGCTGTTCGTTTTAAAGCGTATAACAAACAATTTAAGCCGTCGTTCGGTCGTTTTTACTGAATGTTTTTGACATCAATAGGATTAAGATATGGAAAACTATGCACTAGCAGGCTTGGGGTTGCTAATAGTGTTCAATATTTTGATTAGTTTAGTAATTTATAAAAGAAATGATTTTGAAACTTTTCAAAAAGTAGCACAAATAGTTCTGGTTTGGTTACTCCCCGTCATAGGTGGAGCTGGAATCTTGATATTCTATAAAAGCATAGATAAACCAATTAGGAAACCAGAAAGCTTTGCAAAACGTACTGAAGGTAGTAGCTCTTGGCAAGATGAACCTTAATATAGAGCTATGAGAGAACGACTTTTTAAATCCAAGCCATGAGCTCACGTGTTTAAAGCGAGCTCATTCCTAAAATAACCCTACAAACCAAGTAAAATCTTATCTAAGTTTTGTTTTGATTTAGCAACGCTTTGTAGTGGGGTTAATCCGCTTGGATATTCTTCTTGCTCAAGCACTAACCATTTTGTGTTGCCGTGCGACTCTAAAGTATCGATGATGGCAGGCCAATCAATGTTGTTTTCGCCGATTATCGGGCTCATGTTGCTACCCTCAATCGTACGAACTTTAATGTGCGTAGCAAGCGTGCGGTTAGGGTACTTTTTAATAAAGTAGATTGGATCTTTAGCTGCGTAATTAACCCAGCCAATATCTAACTGCAATGGCATGGTCTTGGGAGTGTTACTGGCAATATAATCCCAAAATGTAGCGTTATTAAATGCATTAAACTCTTTATTATGATTGTGAAAACCGATCTTCATATTAAAACGAGTTGCATAATCACTAACTTTAGTGAGCTCTTTAACCAGTGACTTAACCCCTTCAGGATGCCATGCTCGCTCATCCCAAGGTACATAGAGTGTGGTAACACCAAGGGTTTTGTAAAACAGCAGTGTGCTATCAATAGTGCTTTCGGTGAGAGCATCAAAGCCGATGTGGGCACTACTGGCAACTAAACCTAATTCAGAGAGCTTTGCTTTTAAGGCCGCTGGGTTATCAGAATAAGGGCCAAAATCTCCGGCAAACTCAACGCCGTCAAATCCCATTTCGGCAAGTGATTTAAGCGTACCATTAAAGTCATTTTTTAAGGTGTCTTTGACTGACCACAATTGCACACTCACTGGCAGTTTTGCGAATAATTGACCACTAAATACAAGGCTAATAATGAGCAATAAAATGCGGGTTTTAAACATACTTAAATCCTAAAAAAAGCAGGGGAGTGACCCCCTGCACTGTGTTACAAATAACACAAGGGGGAAAGTTAATCGGTATAGGCGTACTCGCTTAAACCAAGCTCAGCTAAAACTTGATCTAAATGGGCTTTTGCTTCATCAGAAGGGCCAGGGTAATCACCTGCAATAGGCACATTACCGAGGTAACCAATGTCTTTACAGCCTTCAGGCGTACAGAAAAAGGCAGCAAGCACTAACTCTTTAAAGCGTAAAAAGGCTTTACCAATACGCTGAAATTGCGCAGGTGTTTGCTCGTTTAAAAACGCAATATCGTCTAAAATAGCGCGATGTTGCTTTTCATTAAGTGCAACAAATTGCTTTTTAAAGCGAAGCTGCGCTTCATCGTTAAGCCACGCTAATGAATTTAAAATTTTAATTCTATCGCGTTGTTGGCCTTCATAAGGCGCGCTCACCCATTCATTAATAACGGCTGGTACTTCTAGCTCACTGGCTGAAGGAATAGCGCCCTCGCGTGGCACAATGTAATCAGCTAATAGCGCTACTAACGTAAGCTCGTCTGCGGTTAAGGTTAGTGGCCAAGGTGATTCTGGTGGCATCACCAAATTAGGGTCTTGACCATAGCCTTTAGCGGTCACAGGCTTAATATCTAAATCAGGCCAATGCTCTTTTGCAGAGACTGCACCGTCATCTTCAAGTGCTTTTGTGCAACCTGCAGTTAAACCAACCGCTGAGCCTGCTGCTAATAAGCCAAGCCATTTTAAAGACTCTCGGCGGCTCATGTTAGAAACATAGTTATATGAGTCGTGTTCGTTACGATGATGCATAATTAAAGTACCCCGTTATCAATTTGTTGAGCAAGCCAAGTTGAATTACGCATTGCCAGTGTCATGATGGTGAGCGTACAGTTTTTATGAGGGTTAGAAGCAAATACGCCCGCATCCATTACAAATAGGTTATTACAATCCCATGTTTGACCCCATTGATTGGTGACCGAGTCTTTCTTTGAGCTGCCCATTCGTGTGGTGCCCACTTCGTGAATGATTTCGCCACCTTTTGAAATTGCTTTTTCAGCAGGCGGGAGTTCGCCAACGGTCGCCCCCATGTTTTCTAGAATTTGTTTCGCGGTTTTTAAACCATGTTCGATTTGCTTTAATTCTCTGTCAGACCACTTAAAGTGGAATTTTGATACCGGAATACCCCATTTGTCTTTAACGTTTTCGTCAATTTCCATGTAGGTATCTTTGTTCGGTAACATCTCGCCACGCAGAGCAAAACCGACGTAAGAGCCATATGCATCACGAATTTGCTGTTTAAGGGCAGGGCCATAGCCTTGTTTATCACCCGATACACCCGAGCCTGGTTGTCTAAAGCCACCGCCAATTTCAAAGTGATAACCACGTGGGAAATCTAATTCATTGTTAGCTTGTGCTTGATGACCCCACCAAGGAATAAATAAGTGATTAGCGGTATGTCCATCTTCGTTATAACGTGGGCGACCTTTAAGTGCTGGAATTTGCGCCCCTAACCATGCACCCGTCGAATCCATTAAGTTTCGACCTACTTGGCCACTTGAGTTAGCAAGGCCTTTAGGGTGCTTTTTATTCTTTGAATTTAATAAAATACGCGCTGATTCACAGGCGCTGGCGGCTAGGATAACCACATCGGCATCAATAGCATGTTCGGTTATTGTGTGTTTATCAACATAGGTGACGCCAGTAACTTTACCTTGCTCATCAACTTTGACTGATTTAACCATGGCATCGGTAATAACTTTTAAGTTGCCGGTGGCTTTTGCCATAGGCAGTAGTGATGTCGTAGTTTGAAAAGCAGCACCAATTGAACAACCAGAGCCACAAGGCGTCGCATAAAAACAGGCCATGCGATCATCTTTAGGGCGAGTTAATACCGCGCGATGCATCGGCACTGCTTGAATGCCCATTTTCTTTGCAGAAGCAGCAATTAAAAGCTCTGGAACACGTGGCTTTGGTGGCGGCTGTAAAATACCCGGTGACGAATCTGGCATATCTTCATGGCCTGTATTGGTGCCACATACACCCACAAGTTCTTCGGTTTTATCGTACCAAGGTGCTAAATCAGCGTATTCAAATGGCCAGTCGGCACCATGACCATCACGGCTTTTGCCTTTAAAATCGTGCTCACTAAAGCGTAATGAATAGCGGCCCCAGTGGTTAGTTCGACCACCTAACATACGTGCGCGCCACCAATAAAAGTCGCTTCCTTTGGCGCTGGTGTATGGCTCATCAGGTACTTGCCAGCCGCCATCAACGGTTGCATCGTAAAAGCCAAAGTTTTTGTCTTTGTTACCTGCACCCATAAGTGGGGCCTCGTTGTTACGACGAAACATCGGGCTTTCTGTTTTCGGGTCATAATTACGGCCTGCTTCAAGTAATAACACTTTGTGGCCAAGTTTAGTTAGCGTATATGCGGCCATTGCACCGCCAGCACCAGAGCCAACAACTAATACCTTATGTTTAAAATCAGACATCTTATAGCTCCTTGATTTTTATATTTTTAAACCACACTTTGTCACCATGGTCTTGAAGCCCGATATGACCTTGTTCAGCCGTTGCAAAGTTTTTCCAAGTTGCAAACTTACTGCCTTTAACAAGGGTGTTCCATGTTGTACTGCCAATCACAATGCTGGTGGTGCTAATACCGTTTTGCCAAACTTGTAAGTGGTTGTCTTGCATTTTAATGCGTACATGGTTCCAGCTATTTGCTGGTTTGTGCGCCGCAACTGGCGCTGCAAATAAATCGTAAATTGAGCCAGCTAAGTGCGAGTCAATTTCGGTATCTGGGTGTTCTTCGTTATCGATAATTTGAATTTCAGGTGCATGAGAGTAAATCATCTGTCCGGTTTCATCAGCTAATACAAAAATACCGCTATTGCCTTTGGTAGAGATTTTCCAATCGATCTGTAATTCAAAGTTTTGGTACTGCTTTTTAGTTAGTAGGTCGCCACCACCTTTGGTTAATGTCATAGCGCCATCTTCAACGACCCATGCAGGATTTAAAGATTCGCTTTTAAAGTTACGCCACTGCGACATATCTTTGCCGTCAAACAATAACTGCCAGCCAGCTTGCTTTTCTTGTTTTGTAAGCTGATTATCAGCCGCATTAGCGAGTGCACAGCTACTAACGGTGAGCATTAAAGTCAGTGCTTTAAGAGATTTAAACATAGTGTTCCTCGACGATTTACTTGCTTAAGACGCACATTTTTCGGTGCGTTTGTTGTTATTAATTACTAGATGCAACCCAATGAATGCGACGATTAAAATAATTGGGAAGATCAGTAGGTTTTGTAATACAGCCTGTCCGGCTAAAATTTCAATTTGTTCAGCGCTTGCGCCACTTGCTACTGCCGATGAGCGTGCCGTATCTATCCAGCTACCAATTACAGGGTTCCAGATGCTCATAGCAAACATGCCTGCACCGCCCATTAACGACATACCCAGCGCCCCTGACTTTGGAATGTATTCAGCAACGCAGCCAAGCATGGTTGGCCAAAAGTAGGTAACGCCAAGTGCAAATAATATGGCTGCCATATAAATCATGCTGCCCTCGGCTTGGCTCATCATGAAGATACCTAAGCTTGCACAAATGGCAGAGCCAAGTAATACACCGGTAGGGTTGAGCTTATGCACAATAGGGCCTGCAAAGAAGCGACCAACCGCCATTAGGCCAGTGATCAAGGCTAATACCACCATAGGAGATGCACCCGATGAACCTAAAATACGCTCAATCCATTGTTGTGTGCCAAATTCAGTAGTTGCGGTAAACGTCATACAGGCAATTAAAAAGATGTATAACGGCGTAAATAAGTGGCGAATATTGCTGCTGGTAGAGTGAGTACGCGTATCAAAGCGTGGAAATTGTGCTTTGATCAGCATAGCGCCATAGATAACAGTAGGAATTAAAATTAACGCTACTTGCCATTGCCAGTTTAAACCCGCTCCCGACATAAAGTTCGACGCAAGTGCGCCAATTACAATGCCACCTGGGAACCAAACATGAAAACGGTTTAGCATAGTGGTGGTGTTTTTAGGGTACATTTCTGCAATTAGTGGGTTACAGCCAGCTTCAACAGCGCCGTTGGCAAAACCAATTAAAAAGGTAGAAACCAGTAAGCCCCAAAAACCATCAGCAGTGATGGTTAAAACAAGGCCAAGTAAATGACAAATAAACGCTAACGCCACTAATTTTTTCGCGCCAATGGCATTATAAATAATACCGCCGACCATAGTCGCGACCGGAAAGCCTAAAAATGCCATGGCATTAACCCAACCTAATTCGGTGTCGGTTAAGCCAAACTCACTGCCAAGTTGACCTAAAATACCAGCACGAATGGCAAAGGTCATAGAGGTCACAATCAGTGCTATACAGCAAAGCCGAAAGACAATGCGGTTATAATTATTGTTGTCCATATTGTGTGTCCTGTGTGTTCTATTGTTGTCGGTTTTATAAACCTAAAATTCGATTATTACGCTCTGTGTTTGTTGCGCCACTGGCAAAATCGTCAAAGGCTTTGTCGGTTGGGTTTATTAAGTGTGTTTTAATGAACTCAGCGCCTTCTCTTGCCCCATCTTCTGGGTGCTTTAAGCAGCATTCCCATTCAAGTACAGCCCAACCATCAAAACCATATTGAGTTAACTTGCTGAAGATTTGCTTAAAATCTACTTGGCCATCACCTAAAGAACGAAAACGCCCTGGTCGGTCTTGCCAGTTTTGAAATCCGCCATAAACACCAGAGCGGCCATTTGCGATAAATTCGGCATCTTTGACATGAAACGCCTTAATGCGCGAATGATAAATATCGATAAACGCTAAATAGTCGAGCTGTTGCAATACAAAATGGCTCGGATCATAAAGAATATTAACGCGTGGGTGATTATTGGTTGCTGCTAAAAAGCGCTCAAATGTCACACCATCATGCAGGTCTTCACCCGGATGTAATTCATAACACACGTCCACGCCATGCTTGTCAAAGCAATCTAAAATGGGTAACCAACGCTTAGCAAGTTCACTAAAGCCTTGTTCAACAAGTCCTTGTGGACGCTGTGGCCACGGGTAAAAGGTATGCCATAAAAAAGATCCCGAGAACGTCGCATGGGTTGTTAAACCAAGGTTTTTACTTGCTTTAGCAGCCATCATCAGTTGCTCTGTTGCCCATTTTGTTCGCGCTGCAGGGTTGCCTTTTACATGCTCTGCGGCAAAGTTATCGAACATTTCATCGTAGGCAGGGTGCACAGCAATTAACTGGCCTTGCAAATGTGTTGATAGCTCTGAAATTGTAAGTCCATATTCCATGGCAATACCAGTGACTTCATCGCAGTAATGCTGGCTTTGAGCTGCTTTTTCTAAATCGAAAATTTCAGGGTTTGAGGTTGGCACTTGAATCGCTTTGTAACCTAAACCGCTTGCCCATTCACATAAACCACGAAAACTATTGAAGGGGGCTTGCTCTGAAATAAACTGCGCCAAAAATATTGCTGGCCCTTTGATTTTATTCATTCTTTATTATCCAATCTGTAATTTGTGCCATTTTGTATCTTGCTTCGATGAAGCAACAACATGCTCAATAAACGCCATACCACGTACAGCTTCATTGATGCCTGGCACATCAAATGCTGAATTTGTTGCGTTATCGCCTTGCTTAAAAGCATGGATCTGCGCTGCAAAATTGCTGTAAATGTTGGCAAATGCTTCAAGGTAGCCTTCTGGGTGACCGGCAGGGGCGCGCAGGGCATTTTGCGTGTCAGGGTGTAACTCACCTACGCCCGCTCTAAGTAATGTTGCAGCTTGATTGTGGCCTCGTAGCCATAAGCTATTAGGCTCAAGTTGCGACCATTCAAGGCTGGCTTTATCGCCATAAATACGCAGGCGTAAGTTGTTTTCATCGCCAACAGCAATTTGGCTTGCCAGTAAAACGCCTTTACAGCCATTATTGAATCTAAGCAGCACAGTGCCATCATCATCGAGGGCTCGGCCTTCAACCACATGATTTAAATCGGCGCAAAGCTCGGTGATTTCGAGATCAGAGACATACTCGGCTAAGTTAGCTGCATGCACGCCAATATCGCCCATACAACAACTAATGCCAGCCTTACTGGTGTCTAGACGCCAGCTCGCTTGCTTTGAGCCCTCGTCTTCACTTTGAGCTAACCAGCCTTGAGTGTACTCAACAATTACTTTACGTATGGTGCCAAGCTCACCAGCTTTAACGCGATGCTTGGCTTCTTTGACCATAGGGTAACCGGTATAAGTATGGGTCAGTCCATATAAAACTTGCTGTTTTGCAATAATGCTTTGTAATTGCTCTGCTTCTGCGAGAGTAAGCGTTGCAGGTTTATCTGAGAGCACATGAAAACCATGTTCAAGCGCCATTTTCGCGACCGGAAAATGTAAGTGGTTTGGCGTGACAATAGCCACAAAATCAATACGCTCATCAGCAGGTAATTTTGCTTCTTCGGCAAAAAGCGTTTGGTAACTGTCGTAGCAACGGCTGCTATCAAGCCCAAGTAGTTCGCCAGTTGCTTTACATTTGTTTGCGTCTGAACTGAATGCGCCTGCAACAAGCTCAATCATTCCGTCTAATCGCGCTGCAATTCGATGAATAGCGCCAATGAAGGCACCATCGCCACCGCCTACCATTGCCATGCGGATCTTAGCTTTGCTCATCTTAAGCGCTCCTAATTTAAATAGCGTTTGCTACTGTTAATATCATGTTATTGATAATAGGAAAGCTTAGCCAATAAGCGCTAATAAAAATTCGGTTGACAATGCAACAAAATCGGCGTTTAAAATATATAGGGCTGTTCTTTATTGAGACAAAATTAAGCGATGGATATTCAAGAAATAATAAAAAAAGCTGGCGTAAATCAGCTAATTGCTGCATTTGATTTACTGCCAGATATCCTCTTTTGGGTAAAAGACACAGATAGTAGAATCTTGCATTGTAATCAGCATTTTATTGAGCATCAGGGTTATAAAACACTGGAGCAAATATTGCTAAAAACAGACTTCGATTTTTCACCAAAGCACCTTGCGTTTCAGTACGTCAATGACGATAAACGAGTGATGGAAGGCTATATAGTGACTGACCGTTTAGAGCTTAACCAAACCCAGCAAGGTGAGCTTGGTTGGTTTTCTACATCAAAGCATGCTTTAAAAGATCACGATGGCAATGTGATTGGCACTTACGGAGTGACCCGACATTTACAAAAAACCTCAAAAGCGCTTTCTCATGTAAGGGCAATTGAAGAGCCGGTAAAATTTATTCGCGAGCATTATCATCGTCAGATCAGCATTGATGAATTAGCTGAGCTTGCACACTTGTCGGTAAGTGCTTTAGAGCGCCGTTTTAAAAAACACTTAGCAAAAACACCTAATCAATTTATAAACGAAGTGCGTCTCGAAAATGCCCGCAAGCTACTGATTGAAACGCAACTGCCCATTTCACAAGTGGCCTACCAGTGCGGGTTTTCTGAACCGAGTTACTTCAGTAAACAATTTCGGCGTTTGTTTGGTGAAATCCCTTCACAAATGCGCTCGCAATTAGCTGATTAAATTGCAGCTCTTGCCATTAAAATAGCCCCTTGCTCTGCACTGGCAAGGGCGGGGGTTAAATGCGCTTTACTAGCATCAGTTAAGTAAGGCGTGATAGCACTAGCAATACCGCCCATCAAAGTAACGTTTTCAATACCTTGCTTTTCAAAGTAAGCGATATAGCGGGTAATGTATGCGCACGCTTCATTGATTAATTGCTGGCAAAAAGCGTCGTCAGAATGGCTAAAAACAAGCGGTGCAAATTTGGCAAGCTCAGCCGGGCGCGCTGATATTAAACGCTGACTTAACGCTTGGCTTGAGTGGCAGTTAAGTTGGGTGAGTAGGGCATCTATAGCCGCTGAACTATGCGCAACACCATCAAGTACTGCAAATGCTTTTCGGCAAAGTTGTAAGCCTAACCAACCACCACTGGCACCATCGCTCAGTAATAATCCGTAACCACCTAATTCGCTAAATTGGTTTTGTTGTTGGTAACCCGCACAAAAGCCCGTACCAAGAATAATCACTGCGCCATCATGGTGTTGATGTGCGCCTTTACAGGCAATTAGCATGTCTGTTGAGAGGGTAAACTTGGCAAAAGGATGCTCCCATTTGGTCATAGCTTGATAGGCAGAGTCGATATTAGCACCGGCAAGCCCTGCATGCGCATAAGTGTTTTTCAGCTCGCTTAAGGCAAGCCCTGCCTCATGAAAAGCAAGTTCAGTAGCGTGAAGTATTGACTCTTGGCTTTGTTGGCAGCTGGTGGCCACGTTTGCTGAGCCACTTATGGCTTCGCTAAGTAGTGAGCCATTTTCGTTTTCTAAACGAACTTTACACTTACTGCCACCGCCATCGATACCTAAAAAATACGTTGCCATGATTAATCCTTTGAAAGAAGCTTATTGATAGCCTCAGCGTTAATTGCACCGTTTTCGTTGTGCACACATGAGTGTACATGCACAGCTGCATTGGCTGAATGGTTTTTTATTAATTGCCAAAGAGCTTCAGCGTTTTCTATGGTCACACCACCCCCCATAACAATTTCTATCTGATTAGCGCTGTGCACTAAGTATGTGTTGAGCTGATTTAGGCCATCAACAGCACTTTGGCCGCTTTGCCACGGCGTGCCTGCTGTTAATACGCGGTCAACTCCTAAACTAATCAGTTTATCAAGTGCGCTTAACGGGTTTGTTAGGGTGTCGAATGCACGGTGAAAGGTCACCATCAGGCCATGCTGTTTGGCTGTGGCAACTAAAGAGCGGGTCACTTCTAAATCAAGTTCGCCGTGTTTAACTGCCCCAAATACCACGCCATGCGCTCCCGCACTCGCTGCCATTGTTATTTGTTTTTGCATAACTTGGTGGCACTCAGCACAAACAATAAAATTACCTGCTTTGGGGCGTATCATCACCACTAACTCTGCACTATTAGTCAGGCTTTTTACAGCGCAATCAATCGCATTAACACTTGGTGTTAAGCCACCTAGGTGTAAATTACTGCACAATTCAAAGCGCTTTGCGCCTAAGTTACTAGCCATTGAAATGTTGTTAGCGAGCTGCTTAAAGCACCCTTCGTTTAGGCATACTTCAAGAAATTTACCATTTTTCATGGGCGTGTTTTTACCATATCTATTACACCTATTTTTTAGTCACTCAATTTCTGAGTCATCAATAAATACGCAATATGTTAAATTATTATTTATTATCAATATTTTAAATGTATTTTTGAGTTTGTCTTGCTGAGCCAGTTAACTCAAATTCGCTGAGCTTAACTATAATTCAGAAAGTATAAAAATGAATATAAAATATTCCTAACGCCGATTTTGTCATATCTCTCACCGAATTTTTATTATCACTTTTTGACCACTCACCCTATTCTGAGTTTGAGTTTAACAAGCTGTTAACTACCAATAATCAGTTTAAAAACCGACAACAATAAATCGTTTTTGCAGGGGCTAAAACCTCTTATACAAAAACAGAACACACAACTGGAGATAGGCATGGGCAAGCAAACTGTAATAAAAACAAAAGGGCAAGGAAGGCATTTTAAGCGTAATGCAATTTTGATTTCGCTACTGGCGGCAATCAATACAAGCTATGCAGCAGAGCAAGCAAATGATGATGTAGAAGTGATTGAAGTTCGAGGTATTCGTTCTTCAACCGCAGAAAACTTAGCAATAAAACGACTTTCAACGGCAACAGTTGATGCAATCACCGCAGAGGATATTGGTAAGTTTCCCGATAAAAACGTCGCTGACTCATTGCAACGTGTATCGGGCGTTTTGATTGACCGCGACGGTGGCGAAGGTAGCCGCGTGAGTATTCGTGGTACGTCACCAGATTGGACTCTCACCCAATTAAACGGTAACTATATTGCTTCATCAGGTTCAGGTACTCCTACCCGTAGTTTTAATTACACGTTATTGCCTTCAAGCATGATCAAAAGTGTAGAAGTGTACAAAAGTGCTGAAGCACGGATCGATGAAGGCGGTATTGGTGGTACAGTTATTTTACACACCCGTAAACCTCTTGAGATGGAAGCAAACTCAGGGGCGTTAAGTGCAGAGGTGACTTACGATGATGTGTCTGAAGACACTAAGCCGCAAGTTAATGTGCTGTATTCATGGAAAAATGACGACGAAAACTTTGGTGTACTGGCCGGTTTTACTCGTCAAGATCGTACCGTAACCACTATCACTAACAACGCATCACACTGGCGTTTTCACTCAGATACCGTTGAAGGGGCAGAGCGTCCAGCGCTGGTAGACCAAGCCACTGGCGAAGTGTACAACAATGTATGGGCGCCTCGTGCGATGAGTGTTAATAACTCAAACCAAGACCGTACACGCGATGGTTATCAAGTCGCTGTGCAGTGGGCACCGAGTGACAGACTTGATTTAAACTTTAACTATTTTGGTGCCAAGCTAGGTTACGACCAATCTAGTCAAGCCATTACTTTTGCCGAGTGGAATGATAACCACAACCCGTATTACTGCATTGTGCTTGATGGCGATACTGTGGTTGCCTACGGTAATGGCGATAATGGTTTACTCAATGATAATAACTGGGGTGATGCCGATGTAAATGGTGGTGTGGCTGTTCGCCGTGGTTTGTTATCACCGCAGTTAACAGGGCGTGAGCGTTTTGGCGAGTCAAAATCAAATACCTATGATTTTGAAGGCACTTATTATGGTGATACTTATAGTGTTACATTAAAGCTGGGTCATACTGAGGCTGAAGGCGGCACCTCAAAAGAAACCTACGCCAATATTGATGCGCGTTTAGGCTCAGTAAACAGCTGGTTATGGTCAATTGAGAACGGTAAACCAAGCTACGAAGTGTCGACTGATTTAGCCACCGATAAAGAAGCATATCAGTATTATGATTGGTTTGACTCTTACTCATCTGAAAATGAAGACTCAGAAGATTACATTCAAACAGATGTAAAATTTGACCTCGATGGCAACTTTTTCACCCGTGTGTATGTAGGTGCTAAATACCGCGACCACGAAATTAAAGGTATTCGTAACGACTTTCGTTGGGATGACGGCATCGCTGACAACGGCGGTTACCGCGGCTACTTACCAGGCACTGAGTGGTTCCATAATCCAGATTTTCATCCAGATGCGCCAACATTGGTGAGCGACTATGTAGTTGATAACAGCGCGGGTGATACAGGCGCATTTAACTTTTTAGCGTTTGATTTTAGAGCGCTGGATGATTACTTAAAAGAAAACTTTAGCCAAACAGTGGTGCCAACACTTTCGGGCACGTACGCCCTAGAAGAAAAAATTTGGTCTGTTTACACACAAGCTGATTTTGAATGGCAAGATTTACGCGGTAATGTTGGTGTGCGTTATGTGAATACAGAGCTTAGCACCTTGACCTACGATGATGTCATTGGTCAAGACGATGACGATACCGATCCAAACGAGCGCAGTAGCGATGGCAGTGAAGTACTACCAAGCTTTAACCTTGCATGGGATGCAACCGAAGATCTTGTGGTGCGCTTTGCTGCAGCACGCACTATGGCAAGAGTGAGCTATTCAGACTTAAGCCAAGCAGAGTCTTACGGTCCTCCAGTTAATATTAACTCGCCAGATTCATGGACAGGCCGTGGTAATGGTACCTCGGTAAACACAGGCCTTGAACCTATGTTATCTGACCAATTTGATTTAGGTATTGAATGGTATTACGGCGATGGTTCTGCACTGGGCGCTACGTTATTCTCTAAAGATATTTCTAACTTACCAATCTCGACAGTAGAAATTGTAGAGCGAGAACACGATTGTTGTAACGGCCCAATCGAAGTCGAAATGAACACCAAAGTGGGTGGGGGTGATGCAAAATCAGAAGGCTTAGAGCTGTTCTTCCAGCACTCATTTGATAATGGTTTTGGTATTTTAACTAACTATACCTACACAGATACCAGCACTAGCGAAGTCTCGACAGACGGGCAAAAAACAGAGGCCGAAATACCAGGCACCGCTAAGCACCAATATAATGTGTCGGTGTACTTTGAGAATGACGACTTTAGTGTTCGTGCGTCTTACAACTGGAAAGATGACCGTGCCAACGGTATTCACCAAGGCTACAACTTATATACCAAAGACTATGGTCAGCTAGATGTGAATGCCTCGTATAACTTAACAGAGGATCTTTCGTTTACCGCGTCAGTGGTGAACCTAACAGAAGAAATAGAAGAAGGATATTGGAAACAAAGCAATCGCTTTACCTATAACCAATATTCAGGCCGCCGTTTTTACCTAGGCGCAAATTATAATTTCTAACCCAAGAGATGTTGTTTGTTGCAACCTAAAAAGGTACTTTTATTAAAGTACCTTTTTCTTTTTTAAGACAATAATGATTGAATTTGTAAAAACAACGGAGCAAGACAAAGCCTATTTACTCGACTTAAGATTAAATACCATGGTTGAGCACTTAGAGAATCAAGGGTTATTTTTATCACTTGAGCAACATCAAGCAAGAGTGGCTGAGCATTTTGAGCACAGTCATTTAGTGTTAAATGATGGGCAATGTGTAGGTGCAGCAAAGTTCATCGTGAGTGACCAAGCAATCAGTTTATTACAGCTACAAATTGCACCTAAAGAGCAGGGCAAAGGGTTAGGCACTAAGGTGTTAGATGCACTTAAAGCGCAAACAGCAGAGATAAATTTAACGGTGCTAAAAGCGAACCCAGCTTATGGGCTATATCAACGGGCAGGGTTTAAAACTCTAGGCGAAGACGACTATGAGTTTCATATGCAGTGGCAGAAATAAAAAAGGGCGCTGTTATAAAAACTAAGCGCCCAATTTTGACTATTTCTTTTCTTCGTCAGGTAAGGTGACGTTTAGCTCAAGTACTGCTAAGTCATCTTCGTTTTGGTCAAACTGCACCTGAACAGCATCAGTGTTTACATTCACGTATTTACGAATAACATCAAGGATGTCTTGTTTTAGCTGTGGTAGGTAATCTGGTGTACCACGCTGTGAACGTTCGTGCGCGACAATGATCTGCAATCGCTCTTTTGCTAATGACGCACTGCTTTTCTTTTCTGAGCGGAAGTAGTCAAGTAAAGACACATTAACCTCCAAAAATCCGTTTAAATAAGCCTTTTTTCTCTACGTCTAAGAAACGAAAATCAACAGTTTCGCCTAATAAACGATTGATTGCATCTGTGTATGCTTGGCCTGCATCCGATTCACCATCAAGGATTACCGGTTGACCAGAGTTTGATGCACTAAGTACAGCTTGTGATTCAGGAATAACGCCCAGTAGTTTAATCGCTAAGATTTCTTGTACGTCTTCTACCGAAAGCATTTCGCCTTTTTCAACACGCTCAGGATTATAGCGAGTTAATAGTAGATGTTCTTTTACGCTTTCAAGGCCTTCTTCAGCACGTTTTGATTTGCTGTGTAAAATGCCAAGAATACGGTCAGAGTCACGTACTGATGATACTTCTGGGTTCGTTGTTACAATCGCTTCATCAGCGAAGTACATTGCCATCATTGCACCAGCTTCGATACCCGCTGGAGAATCACACACAATGTAATCAAAATCTTTTTTCAGCTCGTTTAATACGCGCTCAACACCGTCACGGGTTAGGGCGTCTTTATCACGGGTTTGTGAGGCAGGTAAAATATGTAGCTTATCAACGCGCTTATCTTTAATAAGTGCTTGATTTAGGTTAGCTTCGCCATTGATTACGTTTACGAAATCATAAACAACACGGCGTTCGCAACCCATGATAAGGTCAAGATTACGTAGACCAATATCAAAGTCGATAATAACGGTTTTAAAGCCCTTAAGCGCTAAACCTGTGCCAATCGCAGCACTCGATGTGGTTTTACCAACACCACCTTTACCAGAAGTAACGACAATCACTTTTGCCATGAGATTTATCCTTTAACCAAAGCTGAAATTTCTAATGAATCATTTTTTTGTTGGATTTGTACTGCGCTGCCCCAGTGTTCACCTTGTAGAGAGTCGCTGATCCAATAACTACCATTAATCGAAACAAGTTCTGCTTCTAATTTTTGGCAAAATATATTTGCTTCGTTGTAACCTTTAGCCCCTGCAATTGCACGGCCGCGAAGGGTGCCATAAATGTGCACGTTGCCGTCGCTAATCACTTCGGCGCCATGACTTACAGCACCAATTACGATTAGGTCGCGGTCTTTTGCATACACTTGCTGGCCCGAACGTACAGTGCCATGAATAACTTGCGCAGGCAGGTGAACGGTTTTTTCAACGATAGATGTATTTGTTTGTTGTTTAGCGGTTGCACCCTTAACGTCTTGTGAATAATTTAACACCGACAGGCCCGCAGCTTTTGCGCTTTCGTTTTGCTCTTGAGAGCCATTACAAACCCCAACAGGGTTTAACGAAAGGCCGCTTAACATTGATTTTAAGAAAGAGAAATCAAGCGCTTCATCTTGTACGTCGCTTAAGTTGATTACGATAGGCGCACCGGCAAAAAACTTAGGTGCTTGGGCGATTTTCTCATCTAACTGCTTACTTAAAAGGGCTGTATCTGCTGAAAATAAATGTAAAACAGATAACGTAAAAAGGTTCCCTTTTAATTCAAAAATTTGTTCCGACATACACGCTCAATTGAATTGTCTGGATTAGCATCATTTAAGTATAAACACAGGCTGAACAAGGCATATACAGTAAAAATCTAATCTATTTTTTCTAACTTATTATATCACTCATGTTATAGTGTGCGCCTTCGTTAAGCAAGATATTATAGGGCCATAATGCTAACTGCGGTGTATAAAAGTATTAAAAAAGCGGATACATACCTTTTTGTAGAAAAAAGAGATGATTTCTCACGCGTACCTGAACCATTACTAGAAACGTTTGGTCAACCTAAGTACGTGATGATGATTAATCTAGCAAGCCGCGAAAAGTTAGGTGTGGCAGACTTAGATGCGGTTAAGCAAGCGTTAATTGACCAAGGGTTCTACTTGCAATTACCTCCGCCGGAAGAAAATCTGTTAACCCAATTTAAAAAAGACAAGGGAGTTGAGAGTGATTAAAAAACTTGCCGTCATTTTACTCAGTGCTTCACTAAGTACTTCAGTATTGGCAGAACAAAAGACACAAGCTGATTTTGACGTTTACGTTGCAGCATTAAAAAAAGAAGCACTTGAAAAAGGCTATGATGAAGCCTTAGTTGATCAAGCACTTGCAACAGCTAAATTCAAAAAGAAAGTGATCTCAGCTGATAAAAATCAGCCAGAAGTAAAAGAAACCCTCGAAACTTATTTACCAAAACGTGTGCCGCAATGGAAAATTGACCGCGCGCGTAAGCTATACAAAGAAAACCAAGAGGTTCTTGAAAAAGTAGCCAAAGAATACGGCGTTCAAGCACGCTTTATTGTTGCACTTTGGGGCCTTGAAAGTAACTTTGGTAAAATCCAAGGTGGTCACAGTGTAATTGCATCATTAGTTACACTTGCTTTTGATGGTCGCCGCGAAACCATGTACAAAAACCAACTTTGGGCAGCACTTGATATCTTAAAAGAGGGTCACATTACCCTTGATAAGTTCAAAGGCTCATGGGCTGGTGCAATGGGGCAAACGCAGTTTATGCCAACCTCATTTAACGCTTACGCTGTTGATTACAACGGTGATGGCCGCAAAGACATTTGGACCACAGAAGAAGACGCATTTGCGTCAATTGCAAATTACTTAAAACAAGCAGGTTGGAACGATGATTTAACCTGGGGTCGCCAAGTTAAATTACCTGAAGGCTTTGATAACTCAAATATTCTTAAGCGTGGCACTAAAACGCGCAGCCAATGGTTAGAGTATTGGAAAGATTCAGAGCGCAGCCTTGCTGATTGGCAAGCAATCGGTGTTCGTAAAATGGATGGTAGTGACCTACCAAACGTTGATGTTACCGCTGCAATGGTAATGCCAGATGACGTAAACGGCCGTATGTATCTAGCCTACGATAACTACAAAGCACTTATGCACTGGAATCGCTCGTATTACTTTGCAACCAGTGTTGGTTACTTATCAGATCGCATCGGTTACCCAGCGATTAAGTAATTGAGTAATAAAAGTTAGCAAGGTCCAAGGGTAAAGCTACAAGTTTTACCCGAGCAACTTGCTAACTTATTCGGCGTTAAAACGCCTCCTACGTCGAGAAATTGTATTGGTGTAGGTCGTTATTTATGGCGACACAATCTTGAACATTTTTTGTAGGAACGGCTTCAGCCGTGAATCTTTAAATGTTCAGCGTTGAAACGCCTCCTACAAACTCGCAAACTTTCCCCTCGATACAATTTTTAAACCTTAACTTTGAGTGCTTGTTGCAGTGCATCAACGTTTTTACAGCCAAGGTATATGTTTTTTCCGTCAGTTAAAGTTATTTTAACGGCTTGTCCAACTGACGCATTGTATAACCAGCCATCATTTAGCATACGAATGCCAATTCCTTGATACCACTTTGTTTTGTAAGCTGAGGTCTCTGCAATCTGAGATAATTCAACATCTTTGCTAATAATCCCAAACCCAAAATACCAACGAAGCGTTTGCTCATTGATGACTATTGTTAGTGAAAAGAACAACAAAGTAACAAGCAGGTTTATCGATAATATAATTATTTTGAGGTCAGCCAGTTCAGGCGATAAAATTATAAAGACACTAATCACTAATAAAATAACAATTAACGAGTAATTTATTTCTGTCTGTTTATACATAGATTAATATCCTTTTAAGTCTGAACGTAAATAAACACTTAATTATTAGTATAGCAAAGGCAAGTGTAGTTATGATTGCCGCGTTCAAAACGCGCTAAAGCACGACCTACAAGAGAGCGCGCGAAACAAGTTTCACGCCTAAGATAGAAAACATTAGGCTCTAGGATTTAGGCTCTGGGACGCGATATAAAATCGCTGCTTCATGTTCGGCGTTAAAACGCCTCCTACAAACTTTACTCTTGTAACTTGCAAACTTTACTCTTGTAACTCGAAACTTTCCCCTTGTAACTCGCTAACTTATTCCCCTTTCCCCGGCTTTTTCAAAATCTTGTCTTTAAAATCAAGCACTTTACCAATGCCTGAACCTAGTTTCATTAGGCTTTGAAGCTGCTCAGGGCTTAAGCGTTGTAGCTCTGCTGACCACTTAGTAACGGTTTCAAGTAGGTCGTGAATTTCTTGCATTTGCTGTTGAGCAAAGCGCTCATCATCATTGTGGGCTTCTTCTAAAATGTTATCGCGAAGAAGGCTAAGGGTTGGGTCTATCTCGCGTTTTTTACGCTCTTCGAATACGCGGTTGGCCATATCCCAAATGCTGCCAGCAGGGCCGTAGTATTCTTTACGGTCACCCGGAATATGATGTACTTTAATCAAGCGCCAAGACTGTAGCTCTTTAATGCCCATACTGACGTTTCCGCGCGAGATACTTAAGGTATCGGCAATTTCATTGGCGGTCATTGGCTCTTTAGTAATGGTTAATAATCCACACATTTGACCAATGGTGCGGTTAAAGCCCCAACGGCTACCCATTTCACCGCAGTGCATAACAAAAGCTAAGTTTTTTTCAGATAGGCTCATAATTTTTAGTATTCAAAAATTTCAGAAATTAAATGCTAGCACGCTCGGGGTATAACTAAAAGAAATAGCCACTATGCAATCTGCTACTACTAAAGTGTAGATACGCGATTATTTAAATTTAAGTTATTGAATTTAAATAATAGTTTAATTAAATGCCGCAGTGATTAGCTATTTGATGTGGATCAATAATAGTGACAGTTAATAAGTTTATCGTATAGGCTGAATCGCAATTTATACCATGGAGGAACGTTATGAAAGCTGCAGTAAATAAAGAGTACAAAGGTAAATTAACTATCGAAGATATCCCATGCCCAGAGGTAGGAATTAACGATGTACTAGTTAAAATTGCCGCGTGTGGAGTGTGCCACACAGATTTACATGCTTGTCATGGAGATTGGCCAGTCAAACCGAAAATGCCATTAGTACCGGGCCATGAAGGGGTAGGTACTATCGAAAAAGTAGGTGCAAACATTAAACACTTATCAGTAGGCGACCGTGTCGGTGTTCCTTGGTTATACAGTGCCTGTGGTCATTGTGAGTTTTGTTTAGAAGGTAAAGAAACCTTATGCCTTGAGCAGCACAACACAGGTTATTCAGTCGATGGTGGTTACGCCGAGTACTGTGTAGCCCATGGTGATTACGTGGTTAAAATTCCTGAAGGATTAGGCTTTGCAGAAGCCGCACCACTATTTTGTGCTGGGGTTACAACCTATAAAGCGCTTAAAGTGACTGATGCAAAAGCAGGCGACTGGGTTGCAATTGTCGGTGTAGGCGGCCTTGGTCACTTAGCAGTGCAATACGCAAAAGCAATGGGCTTTAATGTGATTGCCGTTGATACCGGCGAGAGCAAGTTGGCACTGGCCAAAGAGCTTGGTGCAGACATCACCATAGATTTTATGAAGCAAGTGCCTTCAGAAACCATTTTTGAACAAGTGGGTGGGGCACATGGTGTTGTGTGTACTGCTGTATCAAAACCCGGTTTTGAGCAAGCTTATAAAAGCGTACGCCGTGGCGGTAAATGTGTGCTTGTAGGTTTACCACCAGAAGATATGCCACTGCCAATTTTTGATACCGTATTAAATGGGGTGTCTGTTGTAGGCTCAATCGTTGGTACGCGTAAAGACTTACAAGAATGCCTCGACTTTGCTGCCAAAGGTAAAGTTAAAGCCATTATTGAAGAAAAACGCCTAGAAGATATCAACGATATTTTTGACGACATGCTTAAAGGCGATATCACAGGTCGAATTGTGATGACGCTTTAAGCTGAGTTTATTATTAAGTACTGTCAGGTTTGGTTAAGTGATTCAATTGAATCTGACAGTTTTTCATAGTGCTGATGCATCAATAAGTTAACTTGTTTAATTACGAACTAATATTTACATAATGGTTAAAATAAAATTGCATATCTAGCCAAAGTTAGGTGTAATGATAACTGAACATACGCTGAGCGTTGCAGGGAGTGCTGAAATAATAGCTAATTTAAAACCACCTAAATCAAATTCCCGAAGCAAAAACATAACCAACTCTGATGCATTGAGTAGTTAGTGCCTAAGCCCAACATGCGATTATGCAACACAATCTACGAGTCGCATAAATACTAAAATTTTATGTAAAGAAGTATCAGAATTTATAAGGAACTTGAGACTATATGATTATGAAATTTTTTGGGCAAAAAGAAGAAGATAAGCCCATATTATCAACAAATACAGTATTTAAAATTAGCGGTGTTCCAGAACATACCTTCGTCGAAAGAGAAATGTTATCTGAGGAAATTGATGAGCACTTAGAATCGAAAGATGGTGTTCTTCTGTTTTTGGGATATTCAAAGTCAGGAAAAACGGTATTTCGTAAAAAGCATATTGAAGATAAAGGATTCAAACTAGTCACTTATCGTGGAAATAACAAATCTACTATTCCAGATCTATACAAGCAAATAGCGACCCAGCTTGGCTTAATTCAGGTCAAGGAATTACAGCAAACACGGTCAAATTCTTATCAACGTGAAGAAGAAGAGCAAGTAGGCAATAAAAATATAGGTCATGTGCGGGATAAAAGAGTAGACACCACCGAAAATTCGATTAATGTAACTTCTGATGTTTCAACATCAGATATAGATATCAATTTTCTCTGTAACACTCTATCTAGAAAAAATGTTTTAGTCGTGCTCGAAGATTATCATTTAGTAGATAATGAATTTAATAAGATACTATCGGAGGATTTAAAGCATTTTCTTGATGAAGAAATTTTATTTTTGTTAATAGGTATACCGAGTAGTCCGAATAGAGCATTAAGAAACAATCCTGATTTATCTGGTCGCATGGGGCATATTAGTTTTGATTATCTTTCTAGAGAAGAAGTCAAGAGTGTTGTCTCTGCCGGTGGTAAGTTGTTGAATATATCTTTTCAAGAAGATGTAGTAGAACAAATAATAAATTGCTCTATGAAGAATGCGTATTTAGTTCAGTATATATGCAGAATTCTCGCTTTATCAAAAAATGTGAAAAAGACTGCTCCAGATAAAATTATCATTTCAGACCCTAAAGATGTAGATAGAGCTTGTATTGAGATTGCTAAAAAACTTGATTCAGATTATTCGAGTATATATAACACCATTGCTTCAGGAACTAGAGCACAGCAGCAAACAAAGGCATTCAACCAGTATGAAGAAGTTCTAAAAGCGATCAAGTTTTTCACTATTGAAGATCTAGAAAAAGGCATAGGCTATAGAACTATATCAACGACTACCTGGACGAATATGCCTGCAGATAAAATACAAAAATACATTGATAATGGTACTTACAAAAGCGAACAGTCATTTAAAAGCTCTGTAAACACACAGGTTAAAAATGCCATTGATAAGATTAATGATAATCTTTCATCTAATGCAACTAAGCCAATACTATATGTAAATGATAGTACCCTCTACCTAACAGACCTAATATTCAAGTTCTATATTAATTGGAAAGTTGAGGCAACCAATGCATAAAAGGGGCCCGCGAACTGACGTTAGCCTGTAGATAATTTTTATGCGAAACTCATATAATTCAGTCGGCTACCTAAAACGTTTTTGTCCAGAGACGGGTTATAAATATAACTCGCCTTGCCCCAAAATGAGTTAACGTAACTGCTCTAGAGCTCTGCCTCAAACGAAGATTGAAAATTTTTTTTGATACAGTCTTTATATTCAAAATTTACAACTTTCCCCTATATTCAAAAAAATGAGCAATTTGCACTTTCTTGTCGTAAGACCACTTTACTAATTTAAAGTATTTTGTTGACTAGCAATAGGTTAGCTAATTTGATAAAAACGTAGTAATCATAAAAGTGAGCAGTTGCGTGGTAGAAATATGCGCGATTTGCGCACTATTGAATTGTTATACGTTAAGGGAGCTACATGAGTACATTGGTAGTTGTTAAAAAAAACGGATACGCGACCATTGCATGTGATTCACTTTCTACGGATGGTTCAACTACGGTTTGCCCTGAAAACAAAGTGAATAACCATAAATTTTTTAAACACGGTGATTCATATGTTGGTTTAGTCGGTTGGAACAATTTCAATAATATTTTAGAAAACATCCTGAAAGATAAGTCTGTGGAGTTAGAATTCTCCGATAGGTCTAAAATCTTTAATTCACTTTTAAAGATTCATCAAAAAATGAAAGATGAATATTTCATAGAAACCAGAGAAGATGACGAGCAACCAGTCGAATCCTCACAAATAGACGGTCTAATTATCAGCCCCAATGGAATCTATGAATTTGATAGTTATCGTGCCGTTGACGAATACTCCAAATATTGGGCACTAGGCTCTGGAAGGCGATATGCTCTAGGCGCCTTGCATTGCGCTTATGGAACTACAAAAACATCCGAAGAAATAGCTATTGCCGCAGTGAAAGCTAGCTGTACTTTTGACGACGGTTCTGCCTTACCGGTTTTATTTGAAACTATTAAGTTAAAAAACGTATAACAGCCAAGCAAGTGGGACAATTACATGTGGGCTCCCGTCGCTGCGCTCCGTATTTTAGCCCACATGTAATTACCCCTTCTTGGGGTGTTATGTTTCTTGAAAAAATTATGCAACCTGAAGTCGCAACCATTAATGACTTATTCGTAAACTATTTTACTGGCAAAGATTTCGAAAATAATTATGGGGTGTAAGTTACTTCATTAAGTAATTTAAACTCTCTGGTAACGGTGAAATTAAGCTTTTTAAAAAATCATACATACTGCTGTGGTGAGTTAACTTGCCATTTTAAAGCTGATTTCGCTCAAATTAGGAAGCGGGCAAAAAATTTAGGTGTTACTTTAGCTCAAAACTTAACTATAAAATTTGATGTAATCATTGAAGATGGTGCTTTATTTACGTTAGGTGATTCAGCTCAAGTAAGTAAAGGGTTTAAATATACTGAGAGTTTTTGTGAAAATATGCACGAAACATAACAAAGCAATCATTTATGGGACGTCTAAAGCTTGGCTGACGCTCCTTCCTCGCTGATTTTTAGCCAAGAATTTTCAGCTCCTTACTAGGGTGCTATAAGGAACAATGATTTGGAAATTATTCTTTTCTTAATATTTTTTAGCATTGGATTTGGGCTTTGGATAAGGGCTAGTATAAGTTTAGGTCAGTTGTTTAATAAAGCTCTTGGTGAAGAGGGACTTGTTAAGCAAATCGAGAACCAATTGAAATACTTTGACCAGTTTTGGGGTTTGATTTTCGGAAAACCAGATAATTATAGCATTTATCGACCAGAACTAGACCCGTATATTAAAAAAGCGAAGTCAGATCTAAAGCAAGCTTTCGTGGTAATCCTCTTTATTGTGATTTGTCTGGTAGTTAGTAGTGCCTTATAACAAACAAGTTATGGCACTAGCTACCGCTCGTTGGGACGCAAAACCTTGGCGTGCGCTCTCGTGACTAATTTTAACCAAACATAGTAGCACATAGTTTTTCGTTATCTACTTAGAGAGAGCCTGAGTTAAATGGATGCATTGAGCAAGCTTCAAGAAAAAAATAAAATCCACTCTAAGCATCAGCGTAATGCTAGCTGGAGCGCAGTTTGGGTGTTTTTACTAATGAGCCCATTGTTGTCTAGCTATGGGAGCGAATTTTACTTTTCTGTGATAAAAAACATTCAAATTGAGGCTCCGCACCCATTTATAGTCTTATTTGGCTCGTTATGTTTTGGTTTACCTTTATTAGCTATCGGTGACTGCATTCTTTTCAAGCGCGTTAATAAATTACTTCTTTTAATTATCGCAGAAGCTTGGTTCATCTGGTTTTGGGTTGTTAATCCATTATCTTGGTTGGCTTTTTTACCATTGATTCCTGCATTTGTTATATTGCAAATACAACTCCCTCAAATAAGAACAGGTAAGTAAAGGCTATATAACAAGACAGTATGTGGGTAAATTAACAGTTGGCTGTTTTCACCGTATTCAACAGTGTCAGCGAACTATAAATTTATTAATTAGGAGAGAGTTATCCATGGAAGCACTGAAGCGAATTACTGATAGCCTATCTAACTCCTGCAGTATTCCGATAGTAGTGCATTAACAGAATCTGCACTATTGATTTCGTTGTTATAATTTTTGGAGAACTCCGCCCATGTGAAGTATGTGTTTTCCATTGCGATTCCTTTAAATGAAACTAGCGTTGCAACTAGAAAAATTGCCTTTAAACTCACAAAATCCCTGCAAAATCATCTTTCATCTAAAATCTATCATCTTATATTTAATATCAAAATCCAAACAAAAAAGCGCAGCTTACTTAAGCCGCGCTTTTTGCTATCAATTCACAATTAAAGTGTGTAGCTAAAGGTTAATTTAGCATTACGCTCTTCTCCTGGCATACCACCTAAGAACATTGCTTTTGAGTAATAGGTTTTGTTAAACAAGTTATTTAGGTTTAACTGTAGTTTCCAATCATCTGTTTGGTATTGAATTGCAGCGTCGTAAACTGTGTAGCTAGGTACGTAGCCATCAGGAATACCAAACGAGGTTGAGTTTGTGCTGCGATCATCAACATATTGCACGCCTGCGCTAATTGTAAGTGGCTCGGCTAAATTAAACCATTTAGCGTCATAGCTTAACCAGCTGCTTGCTGTTACATAAGGCACACCTTTTTGGCGAGTATCGAAAGATGATGAGTTAGGGTTTTTCTTATCGCGGGCGTCTTGATAAACCGCGTTTACGTTAAGTTTCCACTGCTCGTTTAAATCGGCATTTAAATCAAGTTCAACACCTTTGGTTTGCTCTTCACCATCGTAAAAACTTTTTGGTACTGAGGCATCAGATACACCGGCTTCGTAATCTGGGTTGGCATACTCAAGGTTTGTACGGGCACTATCAAACACCACAAGTGAGGCTAGTAGTTGATCGTCAAAGGCTTTTACACGCATACCAATGTCGTTACTGACTGACTCGGCGTCATCGCGGTCTGCTTCGTTACCTGACACACTACCAAGTACACTGTAGGCTGTACGGCCTTTAGAGTGGTTTACAAAGAACGAAATATCATCGCTCAGTTTGTAGGTTGCACCTAGGTTGTAGGTCATACCGCTGTCTGATGTATCTACTTCTGGCGTTGGCTCGGCGGCACTGGCGCGGTAGCGCGCATCTACACCAAAGTGTTCGTAGCTTTGTTTAATACGGTTAAAGGCAACGCCTACTCGGGTTGTGAAAGTGTCGTGAATATAGGCAACATGTTGAATACCCACACCCCAAGCCTGAACCTTTTTATTGTAATCGCTGGTTTTTAGCGGGTCGTAATCAAAAAAGCTGCCTTCGCCCCAGTTCGGGTTACGAATATCAAAAATGTAAGGTAATTGACCTTGGTAAATAACCTCTCCATCTTTGTTTTTAATGACCTTGTCGGCATCGTAAATTGAGTATTGTTTAAAACGAATATCGCGGTCTTCGTAGTTGGCGTTTACCAGTAGTTCGTTATCAATTCCGGCAAAGCTAAAGTCATAACGCAAGTCAGCAAAGTATTGCCATGATTTTTCGTCAGCTTCTACTTGGCGGTATTCTTGGCGACGCGCTGCAAATGGGTAAAGTACGTCATCAACCACTAAAGGAGCGCGCGGATCAGCATTGATCACGCCTCTGCGGTTCCAATAAACATAGTTATAAGCACCCGTTTGGCGGGCAAAGCTTGATTCGTAATTACGGTATTGTAGTTGCTGATTTAAAAATAAATTATCAGTAATGAAGTAGTTATGGGTTAACTTAAAGCGTAGCTCTTCGCCTTCGTTATCATTTGCCATCGGCGAGATAATACCGTTATGACCAAAGGTGTAAGGTGTTAGGCCATCATTTGCTGCCAGTGAGTCAGCTAATTGTTGGCGTTGCTGATCGGTTAGTTGCAGGCCTTGTGCCGTTGCATCGTTAATTAAATCGGCAGCGGTTACTGCACCTGCGGTTTTGCCATTCACTGAGTCGCTGTTAAAAATACGAATAGGGTGGCCAATTGAATCAACGGCAATGGCATCTTTGATATAAGCGGCCGAAATCATGATGTCTTGTTTGTCGCTTAATACATATTTTAACGCGCCATAAATTTCATCACGGTCGTCTTTTAAGTCGCGGTAACCATCGCTACGAGCAGTTTTTGCGTTAACGCGATAAGCAAGATTGTCGGTTAATGCTGCTGTGCTATCAAAGCCTAATGAGTAGCTATCCCATTGACCAAGCTCTGCATTAACGGTGTGCTGCTCAGTAAATTGCGGTTTCTTTTCAATAAGGTTGATAACACCACCTGCGCTACCCATACCATATAAGCCCGTTGCTGGGCCTTTAAGAACTTCTACAGATTCAACGTTGGTCATTGAGCGTGTTGGGTTAAAAGTGTTACCTAGGCCTGCACCGCCGTACATGCCATCGTAAGTGTAGTTTGCACCTAAACCGCGGATCACTAAGTTATCGCCAATACCGTAGTTATTACCGGCTTGGGTAACACCACTGATGTTACGCACTAAGTCTTGTAAGTTTGTCGCACCTTGCGAGTTGATAAGCTCTTGATCAACAACCACAACCGGGGCTGGCGTTTCCATTAGGGTCATATTTGATTTAGTGGCAAGGCCAGATTCAAGTACTACTCGGTTTTGTTTGTCGTAAACGGTAATACGTTCAACTGAATCTAAATCGTTGGCGGTTGCATTGAATGCGCTTAAGCAGGCTAGAGCTAAAATTGAGTATTTATGTGTCGTCATTATAGGTAAATTGTCGAAATTTTTCGGCAATGATAATGCGAGCTATTTTCATTTCAAGTTTTATTTATCTGTTTTGGGTAATTTCTTTGTTTAGATACAAGTTGCTAACAACTGATTTTATGGTTGGTAATTTTGTTTACAATATAGATACAAAGGAAGATTGCTGACTTCACTAATGCAAAGCCAGCATAATAGCTTATTTAAAAACTATACCGTCTTTCATAACAAATTGTACATCTTCAAGTACTGCAATGTTTTCAAGCGGGTTGCCTTTTACGGCGATAATATCGGCTAAGAAACCGCTTTTGATTTGGCCAAGTTGATCATCAGCTTTAAGTAGTTTGGCACTATTGATGGTAGCAGACTGCAATGCTTGCAGCGGTGTCATACCAAACTCAACCATACGTGAAAACTGCTTTGCGTTATCGCCATGAGGGTAAATGGCTGCATCGGTACCAAACACCATGTTTACGCCTGCTTTTACTGCACGGCTAAAGCTATCACGTTGCTTTTTAGATACTTGGCGTTCTTTGTTAAGGTTTTCTTCTGCAACCCCGTTTTGTTCACCAAAGGTAAGAGTGTACTCAGTGTTGTAAATATCCATTGAGAACCAAGTGCCGTGTTTTTTCGCAAGTTTAATGGCTTCGTCATCAACAAAACTAACGTGCTCAACACTGTCTACACCGGCAACAATGGCCGCTTTAATACCACTGGTACCGTGCGCATGGGCTGCAACGGTTAGGCCACGTAAATGAGCTTCGTCAACAATGGCGTTCATTTCGTCTTGGCTATATTGTTGAATACCGACTTTTGTGCCTTTTGAAAATACGCCGCCTGTTGCACAAAACTTAATGGCATTGGCACCGTACTTAATGTTTTCACGCACTTTAGCGCGCACAGCCCAAGGGCCATCAGCAACGCCTTCTGCGGTGTATTTCATTTCTGGTGGTAAACGGTTGTTATCGCAGTGACCGCCTGTAACACCTAAAGACGGGCCAGCCGCCCAAATACGTGGGCCAACAATATCGCCTGCGTTAATGCCATCGCGTACTGCAATCACGCTGTAGCCTTCTGCGCCTAAGTTACGCAGCGTTGTAAAACCTGCATACAGTGTTTTTTCGGCAAAGTGCGCTGCTTTAATTGCTTTGCGCGGAATCGATTGACCAATTCGCTCACTGCGCGGCACGGTAGGGTCGCTTGTTAAATGCACATGCATATCCATTAAGCCTGGCACCAAAGTCAGTTCTGGTAATTGAATATGCTTATCGCCGTCTTTTAAGCTAGGCTGTTTATTACTTTGTACAGCTGTAATTTGACCATTATCTATACTAATAAGTGGTGATTTAATCAGTTTACCTGAATTTACATCTACCATGGCTTTTGCCGATAAGTAGGTGGTTGCGTAGGTATTTAAAGAGGTTAGGCAAGCTAGGCCTAGGCTAATAGCAAGAGCTGTCTTTTTCATTTTTATTCAAAATTGGTAAGTCGAGCCGCCACTCTAGCAATCAGCTTACAAAGTGTAAATAAACTGCGATAAGTTGCAGCGATACTTGCTAAATAGGGAACTAAACCTTCATAATTTACGCGTACTTAATATAAGGGCAGGGAAAGAATGAAAAACGTAAAACTAGCACTACTTAGTTCGGCGGTGATGTTTGCATTACTTGGTTGTAATGAATCAACGCCAAGCAACGAAAAACCAACTCAAGAAGTAAGCAAACAAGCACCAAGCGCAACGTCAGCCACAGAGCAACTTGATACATTACTAGCAGACTACTTTGAAGCAGGCCTAAAGTTTAATCCAATTGGTGGTACTTACATTGGTCGCAGCGAATATAACGACCAATTTATTGCACCTATCAGTAAAGCAAACCGCGACGAGCAGCTTAACTTTGTTAAAGAATACAAAAACAAACTAGCAAATATCGACAAAGCGCAATTAACGGGTCAGTCTTTATTGAGCTACGAAATTCTAGCCCGCGATTTAGACCTTGCGATTGAAGGCGCTCAGTTTCCAAGTTACTTAATGCCAATTAACCAAATGGGCGGGGCGCATAATACCTTTGCTGCGTTAGGTTCTGGACAAAGTGCACAACCTTTTAACACGGTTGAAGATTATCAAGCATTTGAAAAACGTGCTGACGGTTTCATCGCTTGGTTAGACAGTGTTGAACAATCAATGCGCCAAGGAATGAAAGACAAAGTGGTTCTTCCTAAACCGCTTGCTGAAAAACTGTTACCGCAATTTCAAACTCATATCGTAGAAAAACCAGAAGAGTCATTATTCTGGGGGCCAATTGCTCAGTTACCTGAATCTTTCAGCGACGAGCAAAAAGCACAGCTAACAAGCGCGTACACGGCGATGATCAGCGAGCGTTTAGTGCCTGCGTATCAAAAAATGGCTGACTTTTTAGCGAATGAGTACATTCCAAATGCCCGTGAAAGCATTGGTTACAGCGACCTGCCAAATGGTAAAGCGTGGTATGAGTACCAAATTAAACAGCATACAACGCTGAGCTTAAACGCCGATGAAATTCATGACATTGGTTTAAGCGAAGTATCGCGTATTTTATCTGAGATGAAAAAAGTCAAAGAGACAGTCGGTTTCGAAGGCGATTTAAAAGCGTTTTTTGAACACCTAAGAACCTCAGATGAGTTTTACTACGATACGCCAGAAGAGTTAATTGCCGCGTACGAAGCTGTAAAAGAAAAGATTGATGCTAAGCTGCCGCAAATGTTCGATATTGCGCCAAAAGCGCCATACGTTGTAAAAGCAGTTGAAGATTTCCGCGCTGAATCAGCTGCGGGTGCATCTTACCAGTCGCCAGCGCCAGATGGTTCGCGCCCAGGTATTTTCTATATCAATACCTTTAACCTAAAAGCACAGCCTAAGTTTTTACTAGAAACCCTGTCTATTCACGAAGCCGCACCGGGTCACCACTTTCAAATTGCCTTGCAACAAGAAATTGAAGGATTACCACTATTCCGTAAATTTGGTGGCTACACGGTATTTGCAGAAGGTTGGGCATTGTATGCAGAAAGCTTAGGAAAAGAGCTTGGCTTATTTACCGACCCTTACATGTGGTACGGTCGTTTATCAGATGAGCAATTACGTGCAATGCGCTTAGTGCTTGATACAGGTTTCCATGCAAAAGGCTGGACACGTCAACAAGGTATTGATTACATGTTGGCTAACTCATCAATGGCCGAAAGTGACATTATTGCCGAAGTTGAGCGTTACATTGCATGGCCGGGCCAAGCGCTGTCGTACAAGTTAGGTCAGTTCAAAATTCAAGAACTACGTGACTACGCGAGCAAAGAGCTAGGCGATAAGTTCGACATTAAAGCTTTCCATACGCAAGTTCTGATTGATGGCGCATTACCTATGCCAATTCTTGAAGAGAAAATTAAGCGTTGGGTTAACGAGCAAAAGTAAAATACCCAAACCACCTCAAGGTGCGAGTTTCAGTTGGAATTAAAAGCGATTTAGGCAAGGCATTGATTGCAAATAATAGTGGTTCTATTGTTAAAATCAATAACGCAGCATAAGTCGCTTTTAAACCAACCCCTTGGGCGCTTCACAGGCACTTACTCTCATCGTTGTTACTTCTTAAAAGGGAATGCCATTCTTGCAAAGTAACGCCTTGATATTAAGGCACCTGTGAAACGCTGAATTCTGCATCTTGAGATGGCTTGGGTATCGCCCAAACTCGCTAAACTTTGCGCGCATGCTGGCTTTACGCTAGAATGCGCGCTGTTTAGGGGCTTTGAGTAATACCATGTTAGAAGATCAATTTTGGCTTAAGCGCTCGCTTGAGCAAATGTCACAACCCGAATGGGAAGCCATTTGTGACGGCTGTGGTAAATGTTGTTTAAACACATTTATCGACAGTGAAGACGAAGATGAATTTACCGCAACGGATCAACTTCGCGAGGGTGAAGAACTGATCTTCACTAATATCGTTTGCCAATACCTAGACAACGACACCTGTGGGTGTAGCGAATATGCGAATCGCCAAACCTTGGTGCCTTCATGTGTAAAGCTCACTAAAGAAAACCTCAAAGATATCTTTTTTATGCCGCAAAGCTGTAGCTACCGCCGCCTTTACGAAGGCCGTGGCCTTGCATCTTGGCACCCGCTACTGAACGGTGGTAGTAAAGATATGATGCATGAGCTGGGTATTTCTGTGCGTGACAAAACAGTAAAAGACTGTGATGTAGACCTAGATGACTTTGACCTTTACGTGGCCGAGTGGCCAACCAGAGACATTGATTAATGAGCGCCCTTAAAGCAAGCATTGGCTTGTTAAACCCAAAAAGCCCAACGAATGTGGGTGGGGTATTACGTGCCGCGGGTTGTTACAACGCTAAGCAGGTGCTTTTTACTGGTAGCCGCTATTTACGCGCTAATAAGTACCACACCGATACCAAAAATGTGCTTGAGCATATTCCACTTACGCAAGTTGAAAGCCTAGAGCAAGCAAAGCCTGAAGGTGCCACAATGGTGGTGATTGAGCTTGTTGAAGGTGCAACGCCACTGCCTGAATTTAAACACCCTGAAAACGCATTTTATGTGTTTGGCCCTGAAGATGGCTCGGTTAGTAAAGACGTGCTGAAATGGTGTGATGAAGTAGTGTATGTGCCAACCATAGGCTGTATGAACCTAGCCGCAACCTGCAATGTTGTGCTTTACGACCGACTTGCAAAGCTCGGTGGTATTGAGAGTTCAAACGACACAATTTGTAATAGTCGAGACACTAACAACTCACTTAAATGGCAACAAAAAAAGAGCGCTAAATAGCGCAATGCCAGTCAGTTAAGCTGACTGGCATTTCTTTTTTTATGTGGGTACTTTGATGGCTTAGGCTTTATCGCTCTTG